>JADJCA010000008.1:0-357500 GCA_016703425.1 Myxococcales bacterium | reverse complement strand
GCGCGCACGTGGCACGGGCCAGTAGCTCAGGTGGTTAGAGCGCACGCCTGATAAGCGTGAGGTCGGCAGTTCAACTCTGCCCTGGCCCACAGCATCTCGCACTGCGAGTATCAGGGGCTGTAGCTCAGTCGGGAGAGCGCTGGCTTTGCAAGCCGGAGGTCGACGGTTCGATCCCGTTCAGCTCCACAAAAGATTTCGGTGACTCCGGTCACCGCCCGTTCGTTGACAATTGAATACGTAGGAAGACTGACGTTGCCCACGCGGCGCGCGCAAGCGCCCCACGAGGAGCAACCGACGTCATCGTCCGCGAGTGCGCGTCCTCCCAAGGAGCGCGTGCTCGTAGTAGCTGAATTGAAATGAGTCGACTCACAAACTTCTCCTCATCCGCCTAACCGCGAACGGGGGCGGAGCGCCACACGGCGCTCTCGCAGACCGAATCCTGTGTGCGATCTCGATGCGTGCCTTAGGGATAAGGTCAAGCTACGAAGGGCGTATGGTGGATGCCTAGGCAGTCAGAGGCGAAGAAGGACGTGGACAGCTGCGATAAGCTCCGGGGAGCCGCTAACAGGCAATAATCCGGAGATTTCCGAATGGGGAAACCCCATGGGTTGTAGACCCATGAGCCCGTGATGAATTCATAGTCACGGAGCGGCAAACTCAGGGAACTGAAACATCTAAGTACCTGAAGGAACAGAAAGAAACCTCGATTCCCTCAGTAGCGGCGAGCGAACGGGGAAGAGCCCAAACGTTGAGACGCAAGTCTCAACGGGTTGTAGGGCCTGCGACATGAGCGAGTTTCGGTAGGCGAACGGTATGGAAAGGCCGGCCAGAGACGGTGAAAGCCCGGTAACTAAAATCGAAACAGACTCTAGCAGGTACCTGAGTACCACAGGACACGTGCAATCCGGTGGGAATCTACGGGGACCATCCCGTAAGGCTAAATACTACTGACTGACCGATAGTGAACTAGTACCGCGAGGGAAAGGTGAAAAGAACCCCGGTTAGGGGAGTGAAATAGTACCTGAAACCATACGCCTACAAGCAGTGGGAGCACTATGCCGGGCAACCGGAATGTGTGACCGCGTACCTTTTGCATAATGGGCCTGCGAGTTACGTTACGTGGCAAGGTTAAGCCGTCAGGTGGAGCCGGAGCGAAAGCGAGTCCTAACAGGGCGTCAAGTCGCGTGGCGTAGACCCGAAACCTTAGCGATCTATCCTTGGCCAGGTTGAAGAGTTGGGTAACACCGCTTGGAGGACCGAACGCACCACAGTTGAAAATGTGGGCGATGAGCTGAGGATAGGAGTGAAAGGCTAATCAAGCTGGGAGATAGCTGGTTCTCCGCGAAATATATTGAGGTATAGCCTCGGACGAATACCGCCGGAGGTAGAGCACTGAATGGGCTAGGGGTCCTACCAGATTACCAAACCCAATCAAACTCCGAATGCCGGTGAGTAGTATCCGGGAGTCAGACAGTGCGAGATAAGTTGCATTGTCGAGAGGGAAAGAGCCCAGATCGTCGGCTAAGGTCCCAAAGTCTCACCTAAGTGTCAAAGGATGTGGAAACGCATTGACAACCAGGAGGTTGGCTTAGAAGCAGCCATCCTTTAAAGAAAGCGTAATAGCTCACTGGTCAAGCGAGTCCGCGCCGAAAATATAACGGGGCTAAAGGTCAGCACCGAAGCTGCGGGTTTCGAAAGAAGCGGTAGCGGAGTATTCTCAACCAGATACACGCCGGATCGTAAGGACCGGTTACGGGGTTGAGAAGAGCTTATGCAGGCATGAGTAGCGATAAACCGGGTGAGAAACCCGGTCGCCGTAAGCCCAAGGTTTCCTGGGGAAGGATAATCCTCCCAAGGGTTAGTCGGTACCTAAGCCAAGGCCGAAAGGCGTAGGTGATGGATAACAGGTTAATATTCCTGTACTACCGAGGACAGCGTTGAAGCGAGCAGGGACGGAGTAGGATAGGCCAAGCGCGGTGCATGGATACCGCGTTCAAGCCCGTAGGCTGGTTTGCCAGGACCCGCGAGGGACAAACAGCAGACCGCGTAGCCGAGAGGTGATGAGGTTCAGCTTCGGCTGAGCAACTTGGTGATTCCAGACTTCCGAGAAAATCTGCGCGCGGAGCTCCTTCGGTAACCGTACTGCAAACCGACTCAGGTGGGTGGGAAGAATATTCCAAGGCGCGTGAGAGAACCCTGGTTAAGGAACTCGGCAAACTGACACCGTAACTTCGGGAGAAGGTGTGCCTTTGGGCGTGACAGGGCTTGCCCCTTGAGCGTCTGAAGGTTGCAGAGAAACGGGGGTTGTGACTGTTTACTAAAAACACAGGACTCTGCAAAGTCGTAAGACGACGTATAGGGTCTGATGCCTGCCCGGTGCTGGAAGGTTAAGGGAACGTGTCAGCGCAAGCGAAGCACCGAACCGAAGCCCCAGTAAACGGCGGCCGTAACTATAACGGTCCTAAGGTAGCGAAATTCCTTGTCGGGTAAGTTCCGACCTGCACGAATGGCATAACAACATCCCCGCTGTCTCGATCAGGGACTCAGCGAAATTGTATTGGGGGTGAAGATACCCTCTACCCGCGGCAAGACGGAAAGACCCCATGAACCTTTACTGCAACTTGGCAGTGAGTTTCGGGACATTCTGCGTAGGATAAGTGGGAGGCTTTGAAACCGGGCTTCTGGGTTCGGTGGAGCCAACGTTGAAATACCACTCTGGATGTTCTGGGATTCTAACCTGCGCCCATTACCTGGGCGAGGGACACTGCCTGGCGGGCAGTTTGACTGGGGCGGTCGCCTCCTAAAATGTAACGGAGGCGTACGAAGGTTCCCTCAGCCTGATTGGAAACCAGGCGTAGAGCGCAAACGCACAAGGGAGCTTAACTGCGAGACCGACAGGTCGAGCAGGTGCGAAAGCAGGTGTTAGTGATCCGGTGGTCCTGCATGGGAGGGCCATCGCTTATCGGATAAAAGGTACTCTGGGGATAACAGGCTGATCGCGCCTGAGAGTTCACATCGGCGGCGCGGTTTGGCACCTCGATGTCGGCCCATCGCATCCTGGGGCTGGAGCAGGTCCCAAGGGTTCGGCTGTTCGCCGATTAAAGCGGTACGCGAGCTGGGTTTAAAACGTCGTGAGACAGTTTGGTCCCTATCTGCCGTGGGCGCAGGATACTTGAGAGGAGCTGACCATAGTACGAGAGGACCTGGTTGGACGGACCTCTAGTGAGCCAGTTGTCACGCCAGTGGCACCGCTGGGTAGCTATGTCCGGAACGGATAACCGCTGAAAGCATCTAAGCGGGAAGCCGGCCTCAAGACAAGGTATCCCGGGTCGCAAGACCCCTAAAGACCCCTTGAAGACCACAAGGTTGATAGGCCGGGGGTGGAAGCAGAGCAATCTGCGGAGCTGACCGGTACTAATAGGTCGTGCGGCTTGATCATATCTCTAAGGCAAACACTCGAGTTCGCACCCAGGATTGGGTTTGCGAGAAGCTCGTTTCAATTCCCTGGTCTTTGGACCAGACTCGGACGACCCGCGCACCAAAACGCGCGGAGGGCTCAGCGGTCATCAGCAACCGCGAGCAACAACCCAAAATTTCCGGTGGCGATATCGAAGAGGCCACACCCGATCCCATCCCGAACTCGGAAGTTAAGCTCTTCGGAGCCGATGGTACTGCACGGGAAGCCGTGTGGGAGAGTAGGACGCTGCCGGGAAATTCTTAGGTCCCGTCAGGGACGCACGAAGGCCCGATCACGAAAGTGGTCGGGCTTTTTTGCTTTGTGGCCGGATGCGACCGCCAAGAAGCCAGCGGGCCGGCTCGGCGTTCCGTCGCGCGGCGACCCCTCCGAGCTGGGCGGCGCTGCGAGCGATGTGGCCGAACGTTGTCGGCCCCGGCAGGGTGTTGCCTTGTCGCTGGCGTGGACGTGCGGTCGAACTGCCGATTTTGGAAGCGATTCGCCGAAGTCGCGGCGATGGCGTGGGTCCTGCTAGCCTAGCCCGCTGGTAGATAGCTACGCGCAAGGAGGCCATCAGTGTCATTTGACGTCTACGCCACATTCGAGACTCAGGCGGGAGTGAAGTTCGCGGGGACCTGCGGGCAGGACATCGCGCCGCTGCAGGTGAAGGCGAGCTCGCATACCAAGGTCGTCTCCGTTGAGTACGCCGTTGAAGCGGTGCTCGATCCGACGAATGGCCAGCCTGCGAACAAGCGTTTCCATCATCCGTTCGAGATCATGATCGAACATGACAAGAACCTGCCGCTCTTTTTCCGGGCGTTGGTCACGGGTGAGTCCTTCAAGCTCATCGAGCTGACGTTTGCGCAGGTGAAGCAGGTGAAGCAGACCGCCCAGGGCGACACGGCCACCCAAGCCGGTGAACAGATCGCGATGAAGTTCTCGATGATGAACGCGCACGTGAAGGACCTTGCGTTCTCCACGGGCTTGTCGGCCGACAAGCATGGGGCGAGCAGCGCATCGACGAGTTCGTCGCGCGTGTCCTATGACCAGCAGGAGCTCGTACGGGTGTCGTTTCTCGCGCAGAAGTACCTCATTGTCCGGCCGAGCGACAGCAATGCCCAGCACCTCGACGATTGGGCCAAGGGGATGCTCACCAAGTAGTAGCCGATGCTGCGGCTCCTCGAGCGCATCGCGCGCCTCGCGCCGGCCCGAAGCTCGCCAGCGGCGGAGCTTCGGGCGAGCATCGTCGACAACGTGCGGAACATCTGTTCGTCTCGATTGGGGGCAGCGCCGGCCTGCCCCCGCTACGGTCTGCCGGACAGCGTGGTGTACTCGCCGTACGAGCACGAGCACACTCTCGCCAAGGTGCTGAGGGACGCCGTACTTGCAAGTGAGCCGAGACTGACGAATGTCGAGGTCAGCCCCGTCGCCGTAGAGCCGGGCGTCATGGAGCGGCAGTTCGAGATCACCGCTACCCTGGCTGGCGCGCCACGCGCGGGGCCGGTTCACTTGCGGACGCGTTTCGTGGTTGGTGATGTGACGGTAGAAGGACGATGAACCTAAACGACCTCCTCAAGACGCGGGAAGAGACTCCAAACACCGTGATCTTCCTCCGCCTGGCGGGGGCGCCCAAGGACGAGCGGTTCCACGTCAAGACCTTCGAGATCCAAGAGGGCCTCTCGTCGCTCTGGTCTATCTCGCTCGTGGTGACGCATCCGGACCCGGACCTGCCGCTCGACGACCTCATCGACCGCGGCGCGGGCCTTGCGCTCCACAAGCCGGGCGCCCGTCTCACGCAGATGTTCGACGCCCGCGGCGGCTCCAAACACACGCCCGAGATCCGGGTGTGGACGGGGATTTGCCCGTCGATTCGCCACCTGTCGACGGCGGACAAGGGGCGGTCGTTCTACACGATCGACATCGTGCCGGAGCTCTGGCGACTCTCGCTTCGCCGCAACACGCGCGTCTTCCAGCACATGTCGGCCATCGACATCGTCATTCGACTGCTCCGTGACTGGAACATCGAGGTTGGCAAGAACCTGGTCCTCCGAAACATCGAGAAGGACGACTACCCGAAATTTGAGTACCGGGTTCAATACGAAGAGTCGGACTACTCGTTCTTTTGCCGCGTCCTCGAGGAGGCCGGCGTCTCGTTCTACTTCGATTACAGCAACGCTCGTCGCATCGAATCTTTTGAAGGCAAAGGCACCGAACTGACGAAGTTGGTGCTCGACGCGCAGCCTCACCTCGCAGCGGAGTCCGACGAGAAGGACGACGAAGAGGAAGAAGAGGACGAAGAATCGGACGAAGACGAGGCCTCCGCCGAGGACGAAGAGGACGCAGCCGACGACGAGGCTGCCGCGGACGAAGGCGAAAAGAAGGAGAAGCCGAAGAAGATCTACGGACCGCTCCCGTATCGAGGGACGGTTCCGGGCTCGCTCGCCGGTGATCCCGGCGAATACGTGGCCAACGCGTCCATCGCGCGTCAGCTCCGCCCCGGCGCCGTCACGCTCATTGATCACGAGTTCCGCGCGGCTCTCGGCGCTCGGGCCAACGGCGTCAGCCTTATCGTGGACCCCTCGGAAGAGAAGCCGAAGCCGCTCCATCCGTTTGGAGTGCCGCTCCGCGTTCATCCGACCGAAGAGGCGAACACGACGGAGCATCTCTACGAGGTCGTGGCGTACGCGCCTGGGGTCCTGCAGCACGAGAAGTCACCCGACAACGACGACAACCGTCGTGAGGGCGACATCGTCTCCAGCGGGAACGACCCGTACATCACGCGCCGCGCGGAGAACGCGCTGCGGGCCGTTCGCAACGGCGCCCAAGCCACCAACTTCGAGACCAACGCGCTCGCGGTCGCGCCAGGCACGGTCATCAAGTTCGGAGGCTCGAAGGGCGAACATCCCCGCGACGAGCTGTCGTCGATGGTCCCGCAGCTTGTGCTTGCCACGCGGCTGAACGGCGATCACCTCGGTAGCTGGCGGGTCTATTGCCAAGGTGTTCCCACCGCGGTTCTCAAGTTCAACGAGGAGAACGAGGCGGAAGCGATCCCGGTCCCGTACAAGCCGAGCGAAGTGACGCCGAAGCCCCGCATCTGGGGTGTGCAAAGCGCCGTGGTCGTTGGCCCCAAGTCCGACGTCAAAGAGCAGATCCACTGCGACAAATACGGGCGAGTCCGCGTCCAGTTTCATTGGGATCGCCAGCACAAGTACGGCGATCCGATCCCCAAGGACGACGCCGACGACGCCCTCGGATCCTGCTGGGTTCGCGTTTCAACACCTTGGGCCGGAAGCGGCTACGGTTTCGTCGCGATCCCGCGCGTGGGTCATGAGGTCCTCGTCTCGTACCTCGAAGGCGATCCCGATCAGCCGATCATTGTGGGCTCCGTCTACAACGGGCCCAACCCATCGCCGTACGCGAGCGAGACCGTCACAGGCATCAAGTCGAAGACCTCGCCGGACCCGAAGGGGTTCAACGAAATGTACTTTGACGACAAGTCCGGCTCGGAGCGCATTCACTTTCAGGCGGAGAAGGATCTCTCCACCATCGTGAAGAAGACGGAGACCCACAGCGTTGGCGCAACGCGCACGACGAAGATCGGGAGCCAGGACAAGATTCACACCGGGCAGCTTTGGGAGCTCGTCGTCGGGCAGAGGGAAACGGGCATTCAGGCCAAGTCCTCATCGGCCGTGAATGACGAGTCGGGAGGGCACAGCGGCGGCCCGTCAATTCTCTTGCAGGTTGGCGGGAAGGGCGGTGCCACAATTCTCCTGGATGGCGGGGGCATCTCCGTCAACGCCAACGCCGAGCTCCACATGCACGCCTCCGGCGTCATCCACTTGAGCGCTGGGCAAGCCGTCAACATCGACGGCGCCGTGGTCAACATCAACGGCAACACGGCGCATCCCGCGACCGTTGGAGCTTTCGCCGACGGCCCCGGTCAGCCCGGCAAGAAGGCGTCGAGTCCCAACCCTGGCGCGCCTCACAAGGCGGGGAGCAAGGGAGTCGGCGGAAGCGGAATGCCCGCGGGGCCGGGGCCCATGATCGCTGACCTCGAGTTCAAGAAGGCGGAGCCCGACGAGGAGGAGGTAGAAGACGAGGCCGTGCCGCGCGGGCTCGCTGCTCCAGCTGCGGACCTCGAAGGAGGAACGTTGGGCGAAGTGGCGGCGCCGGCTGGTGGCCCCCCCGCTGCCGCCGGGGGCCTCAGCGCAGGGCAGGCCGCGGTGCTCGGTGTCGGCGTGAACGCGCTCGTAAAGCAAGCAATCACCGGCGGCGATATGATGAAGGCAGTCGCCGGCGCCGTCGGCGGAGCCGTCATTGGACAGGCTGCGTCGACCGTTCTGCCAGCGGGTGCTGCCCAGGCGGCGGGGGCCCTTGCCACAGGCGCCTTGAGCGGTGGCAAGGATGGGGTGAGATCGGCGGCGGCGGGCCTTGTTGGTGCGGCGGCCGCGGCCCAGGTTGTCGGCGCAGCTACTGCGCCGGCAGCGGGGGCGCCGTCGTTCGCCTCACCGCTAGGCGCTGCGGCCGCGCAGGGCACGTTCAATCAGACGATGGCCGGCCTTACGACTTCGCTCGGTGCGTCCGCAGCTCGCCCGGAGGTCGCTGCGGTCGCTCAGTTCGCTGCAGCCACCGTGGCGGGACCGCAGCTCCCAGCGGGAGCCGCTCCCATGGCGCCGCTCGTCATGGGGTTCATCACCAGTGGCGGTCAAGCGCCGCCAACGGGGGCGGCCGTCAATGGTGTCGTGAACGGCCTGCTCACCGGGGCGGTGCCCGAAGCCACGGCGGTCACCCAGCTTGCGGGACTCGTCGGCGGACCGGCGAAACTGGCTGAGCTGGCCAGCGTGCCCGGCATCGGCGGCCCCGTCGGCGGAGGTGGCTAGTGGGGTGGGTACTCTGCACGAAGGACGGGCAGTGCCAATTCATCGGACGAACGAAGCCCCTTCATTCGGGCCCAAAGTTGTCCTTCGAGGACGTTGAGGGAATCTTCTTCAACACGTACGGGCGCTTCGTCCGCGGGCCCGTCGACAAGCAGATGCGCGCCTGGCGCAACGCCCCCCAAGACGCCTCAATTTCAGGCCCGTTTTGGTCGACGCGGGCCACGGTTGCGGTCGATCCGCAGGGGTGGCGTGCCCCGGGCAGGGTTAATCCGTACGCCCTGACCGTCGTGCCGCGCAAGGATTGGAAGGGAAATAGCGGGGGCTTCTGGAGCGCTCCGGCGCTAGGCAGTCCCGGCGTAAGAATCCCTGACGACGCTGCGCCCGACACCATGCTCCACGAGATCATCCACTCGTGGACCGCGTACAACTGGTGGCGTTACGCCCATCAGGGGTCCTGGATGGAGGCCTCCAATAAGGAGGATGTCGCTCGGGGCGAGCTGCCCAAACCTCGATGGACCTACATGCAAGGACGCGCCATCACCGAGTCGATTACGCAACACCTGACGAACGAAGCGGGATTCCCCAGCTTCGGGTATTCGGCTGGCGTTCAGTACATTCGTGAGTTCGGCATCGCGCGCGACGTCTGGGCGGCGGCCCTGTTTGGCGGCGAAACCAAGCCGCTTGAGCAAGCCCTGCAGGTTTCGGGAGGCCAGGTAGCGTCGGTTTTCGTCGAGTGCGCGATGCGGCTCGGGAGCCCTTACATCAGTGACGTCAACCCGCGGGACCGCCGGTGAATCGACAGCACCCGCCCCACCTGACGTTTGCGCGGCGTCCGACGCTTGACGTCAACGTCCAACGCTTCGAGGTTCACCAGGTCCTGTCGGGCCTCTGGGACGGCTCGGCGATCTTCTCTGTGCGCCACGAAGAGAACCTCGGCCTCGAGACCCTGCTCGACACCGGCATCGCGTTCGAGATCCGGCAAGGCCCTGACCGAACGCGGCGCTGGACCGGCGTCTGCACGCAGCTCATTCACATGTCTCACGAGCCCACAGGGCTCTCGTACTATCGCGTGTCCTTCGCATCCGAGCTCGTTCGGCTGACACACCGAAAGAACATTCGCGTCTTTCAGGAAGTCTCGCTGCCCAACATCGTGCTGCAAGTGCTTCGCGGCTGGGGGCACAACGTCCTCGAGGTCTCCGAGGAGGTCGTCGAGGACGAAGCTGGCGGTCACGCGGTCGCCAAGAACCCCGAGCCGGATCAGAGCGTGGTGCTCTACGACTTCGATCCCAACGACGAGAAGCGCTTCCCCAAGCACGAGTTCCGCGTCCAATACGAAGAGAGCGACGCGGCGTTCGTCTCGAGGCTCCTCGAAGAGTCGGGGCTCACGTATTACTTCGAGTACACCAACGGGAGGCTCAAGGCGCCCCGCGAGGGAGAGCCGCCGCCGCCCACGAACGGGCATGCGCTGACGCGCCTCGCCATCGACGGCGAGCCGCAGAGCCGCGAGCCCTGGCGCATCCCGTACATCGGGACGTCGGAGGCTCCGTCGTTCGACCTGCCGGAGTTTTTCGCCGCCAACGCGACCATCGGACGGATGGTCTTGCCCGGCGCCGTGACGCTGCGCGATCACGACTTTCGATCGACGCTCGGCGCGAAGCACGAGGCGCGCGCCGTCACCGAGCTGAACGACACAGCCGAGTCCCTCTACGAACAGTTCGACTACGCGCCGGGCCGGCTCCAGACGTTCAAGACCAACGCGGAAGGGGAGCGCTACCAAGAGAGTGCGCAGCCGGCCGACGACGGACTCCATGCGGGCCGCACGAGCGATTACACGCTGACGTTTGAGTCCAACGCCATCGACCTGGCGCCCGGGATGGTTGTCGCCTTCGACAACAAGGTTCCTCCTGCTCTCGAGGCCTTCGTCCCACGGCTCGCGCACCCGCGCGCGGAGCTCGCTCCGGAGCAGAAGCACCTCGTGGTCTCCGTCGACATCGAAGGGGATTCGGCGGGGCCGAGCATGGTGCGGTGCGGTGCTGTCTCCGCGATGAAGATCTACCGGCCCCTCGCGCGAACCGGAAAGCCTCGAATCAACGGCCTCCAGAGCGCGCTCGTCGTGGGCGGCCCCGACGACAGCACGCCGGAGCAGATCCACGAGGACAAGACACTCCAGCATCGGGTGCGAATCCAGTTTCACTGGGATAGGCAGCACCTTTACGGCAAGCCGGTGGAGGGCTCGGAAGGCGAGAACCTCCAGCCCGTTGGCTCGTGCTGGGTGCGATGGGGAACGCCTTGGGCCGGCTCCGGCAACGGTTGGAATTTCGTGCCCCGCGTGGGCCAGGAAGTCCTCGTCTCGTTTCTCGATGGCGATCCCGATCAGCCGATCATCGTGCGGGCACTTCACAGCCCCGAGAACCCGCCGCCCTTCTCGCCGACCAACCAAAATACGGTCACGGGCCTCCGCTCGAACACGGCGCCCGGCGGCGGTGGTTACAACGAGCTCGCCTTTGACGACGCCTCCGGCAAGGAGCGCATTCACATGCAGGCGGAGAACGCGTTGTCGTCGATCGTGAAGTCGACCGAATCGCGCGACGTGGGAACTCTCCGCAAGACAAGCATCGGCACGCGCGACGTGCTTCATGTTGGCAAGCAGTGGGAGTTGGTCGTTGGTCAGAAGCAGGTCGGCATCATCGTGAACGAAGGCCGCATGCTCGTTCAGGTTGGCGGCGAGGGCGGGTCGTCGGTTGAGATCAAAGACGGCTCGATCCATCTCAACACGAAGCAGAACATTCACCTGCACGCCGGCACGGTGCTTCACCTGAGCGCCGGCGGCACGATGAACATCGACTCCGGAATTCCGACGCACAAGGTCGACATCAACCCGCCGTCGCGGAAGCCGCATACGGCGGCCGAGATTCGGGGCGCGATGCCAACGTACCTCAAGGCCGAGCCGCCCCAGCCGGGCGCTCGCCACGGCGGAACGGTGCCCGCCAAGGGCGGCGGCGGGATGCCGTCGCCGCCGGGTGAAGTGCTCGTCGATGTGGACTTGGCGGAGCCGCCCGAGCCGCCGAAGCCTCCCGCGGTGCCGCCCCCGACCGACGCGGCGGGTTCCAGCGCGCTACCACCGAACGCATCCAACGAAGACGCTCTGCGCGCCTTCGCGAGGAGCCATGGGATGCCGTTCGCCGATGCGCCGATCACTCAGGTGGCTCCTGGGATCAAGGCGTGGGGCGACGCCGCCTTTACGGCGCGAGTTCAGGAGGACCTGCAGAAGATCGGCTCCACCCAAGTGGGGCGAAACCTGCTCGGTAGACTCGCCGCGACGGGCAAGACCACCGTCATCACCCCGTTTGACAAGCCGAATGGCGGGGCAGGACCGTTTGACCCGATTGGCGCCACCGCAAAAGGGGTTCCCGTCAGTGGGCTCGGAGGACCGCTGATGTCGATGGGACAGCCGGTCCTCGGCACCGGCGTGGGAAGCGACTCGTTCGTGCAGTGGAACCCGAACTTCCAGCTCCCCAATAGCCTTCCCTACGCTCCACCGATGTCTACCGACGCGATCCTTCTACATGAACTTTCCCACGCATCACGCTACGCCACCGGCACTTTGGAAGTGAAACCGCACATTTGGTACGGCAACGTGGAGGAAATGCGCGCCATCCGTGAGGAGACCGAGTACTTCCGCGAGACCAACTACGACTATCGCCGAACGGACCATGGAACTTCGTTTACGCCCGACAGCCCGACAGTTGGGGGAGGCTAGACGTGGACACGGAACTGAATCCGAGAGGTGAGGGCCCGCTGCGCGTGTCCGGAGTGGTGCGGTCTGCGGATCGGCTCTCGTTGCGTGTTCAATTCGACAACGTCGGGGCCGAGACGCTCTACGTCTTAGACTCCCCTTGGCTAATCGACATCCGCACGACGTCATTGGTGAGGGACCCAGAAGGTTGCTACCGGAGCCTCGCCTCTCGAAGCGGAGCGCTGCGAATCATTCTAGGCGAGCCCCCGCTCCCCGTTGGGAGCACCGTCACGGTCCGTCTCACTCCGCTCGCCACGCCTGTCGCAGCGGCCGCCAGGCACGCGCTCGAGCTTTCTCTGCCGCTTCCCGTAGCCGAGTACAACCCGTATTTTTCTGCCGACGCGGCGAGCAAGTACGAAGACTTGAGCGCCCCGCAGCTCGACGTCTTCGCGCAGTACGTCATCGCCTCGCGCGACCTCGTGGTCGAGACGCCTGCCTGGGGCGGAGGCAAGGTTCTCGTCCGTCCGGTTCCGAGTGCCACTTATGCCGTCGCGTCAGCGCCAGGACCGGTGCCTGTTCGTCGGCGGCTTGACCCGTTTTCCCGCCTCGTCCTACCTGGCGAACCACCGCAAGCGTCGACCAGTCCTTTCGCCGGGTTTGGGCGCCTGTAGCGAATGCCGAGTGGCACTTTTCGCGGCGCCCCTGCGATAATCCCCCCATGTCGGATCGGCAGCTCGAGGAGACCATCGATCTCCTAAAGACGCAGCTCCTGATCCAGCCCAACGATCCGTACAAGCGATTCCGCCTCGGCGTCGCCTACTCGAACTACGGCAGTCCGACGGAAGCCGTCGTCAACTTCGAGCGCGCCATCCGCGCCAAGCCCGATTTCGGCGAGGCCTACTACGAGCTTGGCCTCGCGGCCGAGAAGGCCGGCAAGCTGGAGCAGGCCGCGACGGCCTGGGTCGCTGGGCGCTCGCACTTTGATCGCGTCGACCTCCACCGCTCGCTGGCTCGCGTGGCGAAGTCCCTCGGTCGACCTCCGCTGACGTTCGAGGCCTACGAAGGCGTCCTCCGGCATGCGCCGGATGATCGCGATGCCGTCCGCGAGGCGGGGCGCCTGGCCTTCGAGCTCGAGCGTTATGAGCCCGCCGCGGCCTACCTCAACAAGGCCGTGGTTCACGAGCCGACGGCTGAACTCTTGCTTTGGCTCGGTGTGGCCAACCTCGCGCTCGGCAAATGGGGACCCGCTCGCGCGGCGCTCTCGGAAGCGAGCGGAGCTGACCCCAAGAGCCTCGACGCGCGCCTCGGCCTCGCCCGCGCGTCGGAGCAACTCAACGACGTCGACGGCGCCATCGCGGCGCTTCGTGAAGCCGTGGCCATCGCGCCGGGGTACATCGCCGCGCGCCTCGCGCTGGGGCGACTCTTCGCGCGCGTCGGGCGCCATCGCGAGGCCATTGACGCCCTGTCGCAAACCCAGGGCATGGTGACCTCGTCGCACCCCGGCCCGAAGCTTCCGTCGTTGGCCCCAGCGAGCAGCGCCGCGGCCGTCGAAGTAGCACTTGGGACCGCGTACCGCTGGGCCGGCTTTCCTGCCCAGTCGGAAGCGGCGTTTCGCCGCGCGCTGGCGCTCGAGCCGCAGAACCCCGACGTCTACGCGGGCCTCGGCATCGCCCTGCTCGAGACGGGGCAATCGCTCCTTGCCATCGAAGCGCTCGAGCGCGCCGTACAGCTCAATGCTCAGAACGGCGAAGCGTGGGCCCAGCTCGGCGTCGCGTATCAGCGCATCGGTCGACCCGCCGATGCCGCCGTCGCGCTGCAACGCGCACAAACGCTTCGGCCCGATGATCCGCTGGTCTTGTTCGCGCTGGGCGTAAACCACCAAGAACGTCAGCACCTCGAAGAAGCGCTCGCCACCTTTCGCCGCGTGGTGGGCATCAAGGCCGACTGGGCCGACGCGTGGCTTCGTCTCGGTGCCATCCTCGGCGCCACGCAGCGGCATGGCGAAGCCGTGGATGCGTTGAAGGCGGCGCTCAACCTCGAGCGCAACGCGCCCGCCTATCGGCTCCTGTCCCGCTCGCTCCGCGCGCTCGGGCGCATGCCCGAAGCCGTCGACGCGTTTCGCCAGGTGTTGGCTCTCGCACCCTCCGACCGTGAGGCGTCGCTCGGCCTCGCTCGGACGCTCGTCGAGCTCGACAAGCCCGACGATGCGCTGGCCGCATTCGACCGAGCGCTCGCGCTCGACCCGGCGCAGGGCGCCGTTCAGATCGAACGTGGCGACGTCCTCGCGCGGCTCAACCGGCGCGACGAGGCCGTGGTCGCGTATCGCCGCGCGACGGAGATTCGCGGCGATGATCTGTTGGCTTGGCACCGCTTGGGGGTCACGCTCCGCGCCGTCGGCAAACCAGCCGAGTCGATGGCGGCCCTCGAGCGTGCTGTGGCCCTCCGCGCCGACGACCCGGCCGTTCACACGTCGCTCGGCTTGGCGACGCTCGATTCGGGGCGCGATGCGCGGGCCGTTGAAGTCTTGCAGCGAGCCGATTGGCTTCGCCCCAACGACGCCTTGACGCTGAAGCTCTTGGGCATCGGCCTCCGTCGCCTCGGCCGCGTCGAAGAATCGGTTGCCAAGCTCACGGAAGCAGAAAAAGCGCTCCCGAGCGACGCCCAGACGCGCCTCGAGCTCGGCCTCGCGCTCAAGGAGCTGGGCAAGCCCAGCGAAGCGCTCGCGCGCTTCGAGGAGGCCATGCGGCTCACGCCGGCCGATCCCGAGCCGCTCCTTCAAAGCGGCTTGGTCCTCGATTCGCTCGGACACACGCGCGACGCCGCCGAGTGCTTCCGAGGCGTCACGCGGCTCTCCCCGGATCACGCCCGGGCGTACGAACTGACGGCCCGCGCGTACGCGCGCGCGGGCGTGCTCGACGAGTCGGCGCTGGCGCTTCGGCAGCTCGCACGCTTGCGCCCCGACGACGCCGAAGTCTGGCGCGAGCTCGGGCGAACCAGCGCGCAGCTCCAACGCTACGCGGAGGGGGCCGAGGCCTTCGAGGCCTCGCTCAAGCGACACAACGATGACGCTCCCACTTGGCTCGACCTCGGGCGTTGCTACGAGGCGCTGGGGCGCATTGACGAAGCAGTCCACGCCGCCAAGACAGCGCTTCGCATCGACGCCACCATTCCTGGCATTCACACCGAACTCGCGAAGCTGCACGAAAAGGGCGGGCGTCGCGAAGAGATGCTCGAGGCCCTCGAGGCGAGCGTCAAACAGAAGCCCGAGGACAGTCAGGCGCTGCAAAAGATCGCCGTCGCGTATGACGCGCTCGGCAAGGACACGGAGGCGGTCCAGGCGTTGGAGCGCGCCCTCCAAGCCGACCCGTCACAGTTCGCGCTTCGACGCAGGCTCGCCGCGCTCTACAAGAAGGTCGGCCGCAACGCCGACGCGGCGGCCCAACTTCAGCGCATCGAGGACGCGGGCCACGCCGACGGCGAGGCGCTCTACGAGCTTGTCGGCCTTCGGCTCGCGCTCGGCGAGCGCACCGAGGCACTCCGAGTCGCGCGGAAGGCGGCGGAGTTGGCGCGCGATGACGAACGCGCGATGCGCACGCTCGCGAACCTCAGCGCCGAGCTCGGCTTCGTGCGCGAAGCGGCCGAGACCTACGAGCGCGTGGTTCGCCTCGCGCCGAAGTCGGTCGATGCGCTGCTGGGGCTCGCTCGCGCGTACGTGGGCCTCAAGCGGCGCGGCGAAGCCGTGTCGGCCTTCCGGTCGGTCATCGAGATCATGCCGGAGAACGTCGACGCGCAACGCGAGGTCGGACGCGTGTACCTCGACATGAAGGAGCTGCACGACGCGGCCGACGCCTTCTCCAAGGTGACGCGCATGCGACCCGACGACGCCGAGGCTCACGGGCTGCACGGCGAGGCGCTGCGCGCCCTGGGGCGCACGGAGGACGCGTTTCATGCGCTGCGTCGTTCCGTCGCTCTCTCTCCGGATGCACGCTTCGTCGTGGCCTTGGGTGGCCTCTTGGAAGAGACCGAAAAGCCCGCCGAGGCGCTCGCCTCGTACGAGCAGGCGCTCACGCTGGACACCGAGAGTCGACTGCTCTGGGCCAAGGTCGGCCTCCTCCGGCGGCGCACGAGGCCCAACGACGCGGCCGGCCTCGAAGCGCTCGAAAAGGCGGCGGCGGCCGGTAGCGAAGAGGCCCCTGTCTACATCGAGCTTGCGAAGGCTCGTCGCGAGGTGGGGCGCGTCGATGGCGCCGTGGCGGCGGCGCGCCGCGCCTTCGAGCTCGACGCTGCGAGCCCCGGCGCCGCCACCACGCTCGGGAGCATGCTGCTCGAGATCGACGCGCTCGAAGAGGCGGTGCGCGCCTTCGACACGGCGCTCGTCGTCTCGGCGGACGACGGTGAGGCGTTGGCAGGGTTGGGGCGCGCCCTCATGCGCCTCGACAAGCCAAAGGAGGCGCTCGATCGCTTGCGTCAGGCTGCGCGGGCGCGCCCGAGGACGCGGACACGCAGAAGGCCTTCGCAGGCGCGTGCCTCGTCGGGTCGGAACACGACGAAGCGGCGCAGGCGCTGCTCGTCGTGGTGCGGCTCCGGCCCGAAGACGGCGAGGCGCGACTCATGCTCGCCGAGGCGTTCCAAGGCGTGGGCAAGTGGCGCGAGAGCCTCGAGGCGATCGACCAAGCAGGGTTGCAGGGGCGTTCAGCTCGCGCCGCCTACCTTCGCGGGCGCGCGCATGAAGCGGCCGGGCGACCGGAAGACGCGGCGGCGGCGTATCGCGAGGCGGTCGAAAAGGATCGACGCCTCGCCGATGCGCACCTGCGGCTCGCGCGGATCCTGGAGAAGCAGGGCGCCTTCGAGGACGCCGCGACGTCCTTCGAAGCCGTCGTCAAACTCGAAGCGCACGACGCCGATGTGCTCGTGGCGCTCGCTCGCTGCCAGCGCGGCATCGACCGCGTGGACCTCGCGCTCGCGACGCTCAAGAAGGCGGCGCTCCTTGCCCCACACGACTCGTCGATTCCGCGAGCGCGCGGCGAGGTTCTCCTCGAGCAAGGCGAATACGGCGATGCCATCACGGCGTTCGCTCGAGCGGTGCGTGCCAACGCGGAGGACGCACGCGCTTGGCTCGGTTTGGGGCTCGCCCAAGAGCGGAGCGGCGAGGACATGGAGGCCATCGCGGCCTTGCGAAAGGCCGTCCGCATCGACCCCACGCAGATCGGCGCGCAGCGTCTCCTCGGCTTCTTGCTCGAGCGCCGCGGCTACCCGCAGCAGGCCGTCACGGCCTTCGCCATTGTGGTCAAGGCCGAGCCGAGCGACGTCGAGGCGACGTATCGCCTTGGCACGACCTTGTTTGCGAGTGGCGACGTAGAACGAAGTCGGCTGGCGCTCGAGCGCGCCGTCCAGCTCGACCCGCGGAACGCCAAGTCTTACTTCGGACTCGGGACGGCGCTCGTCAAGCTCGACCGCGTGCAGGAGGCCGTTCGATGCTTCGAGCAGGCCGCCACGCTTCTGCCCGCCGATGCAGACTTTCGCCTCGCGCTCGGCCTCGCCTACGCCCGCGCGAATCGCGTAGCCGACTCGGTCGCGTCGTACGAGGCCGCGATCACCCTCGGCCGTCGCGATCCTGACACGTACATGAACCTCGGCGCGCAGCTCGACAAGCTGGGGCACGGCGAGCGCGCCGTGGCGTGCTTGCTCGAAGCGCTGCGCCTGCGCGCCGATCACGTCCCGACCCACAAGCACTTGGCGGCCGCCTACGGTCGCCTTGGTCGGTATGCCGAGGCGGCTCAGCTCTACCGACAGGCGACGCGACTCGCTCCACAAGATCTCGAGCTTACGTTCGACTTGGGGGTCGCGCTTTCCCGTGCCGGCGACGCCGAGGGCGCCCGTGAGCAGGTGGTGATACTGAACCTGAGCGACCCCGCGGCGGCCGACCGACTGCGCTCGCTTCTTCGACCTTAACTGAGGAGAACACGATGGCTGGTTTTCGAAACGAACTGGTGGGCTTTGAGGCGCCCGAGGGCTGGGACGACAAGACCATCGTGGCCTTCGCCGCTCCCGTCGAGCCCGGGAAATTCTCGCCCAACGTCGTGATGACGAAGGACAAGCTGAAGGCCGGCGAGACGCTGCGCAGCTACGCCGATCGCCAAATCATGGAGCTCGCGCGGCGCCTCGAAGGATTCGACCTGATGGAGAGCGGAGACCGAACGCTCGGTGGCCTGCCCGCCATGGAGTACCGGTTCACTTGGACCAGCGAGCACGCCGAGCTCCATCAGCGCTCCGTCATGACCGCCTCCGGGTCGGACGTGATCACGTTCACCGGCACCTCGACCCACGATGAGGAGGCCGCCCTCGACGAGGCCATGGACAAACTCCTGGCGACGGTGACCTTCCCCAAGCAGGCGGGAGGCTACTCGCCGGCTGGGGGCGGCGCGGTGCCACCTCCTGCGCCTGCAGGCACCGGGTGGACGCCCACGCGATAGGCGCGATAGGCCCGCGAACCGCGATAGCGCCAGATGGATGCACCGCCTCACAGCCAACGCGCCCACTACGGGAAGCTCGTGGGGCTCAAGGACGTCTACCTCGAGGACAGCTACGTCCTGGGCATCGGGGAAGACCCGGGCCTCTTACGCTTCACAGTGCAGGTCGTCTTGAGGGAAGGGCATCCCGCGTATCAAGCGCCGGAGCGGCCCGCCCGGTATTGCTACCGGCTCGGTGTGCTCGAGTTTCGCAACGTGACCAAGATCGAGTGGGCACGAAAGACGCTGCGCAAGTACCGGGATGCCGACGGCCGCGTCGACTTCGGGAACATCGACGTCTTCTATCGCGAAGGTGCGACGTACCACCTCGAGGGGGACTGGGGCGTCGTCGACGTCGCCTCGGCGCCGCCCATCGTACGGCTGATGATGTAGAGCGCATCCCAAGCGTGAGCGCGCTCGAAACAGAGTGGCCCTTGAGCGCTATTCGGCTTTGCCTGCGCAGGTGTTGCTCGTGGCGATGGCGTTCTTGAGGCACTTCTGAGTGCCTCGGTCGCAGATCCCGATGGCGCAATCGACGGCGCTGCCACACGACTCGGGCGCGAGCTTCTTCGCGACGCACTTGCCTTGCGCCGCGTCGCACCGCGACGTGCCGTCACATTCTTCCGGTGTGGCGCACGGTCCGCCGATCGGAGAGGTCGGGACGCAGAGGCCCGCGTTGGGCCCGCCGGCCGCGCACGCGCCGCCGGCCGCGCAGGAGCCGGGGATGCAGGGGGCTCCTACGGCGCCCTTTGGCGCGCATTTCTGGACCTTGGGGTCGCAGAAGAGGTCTTCGCCGCAGCTCCCACGGACGCTAGCGGGGCTCACAAGGCAAGGAACACCCGGGCCCGCTTCGCCGAGGAGCGTGCACACGGGGGTCTTGGCGGCGATGGCGCCAATGGCCGCGTTGAGCGGGAGCACGCCGGCGTCGACGGCGTCGTCCGGGGGGATCTCGCAACCGACGCGGCCGCCCTCAGGTAGCGTCGCGCACTCGGCCGCTGCGGAGCAGGGCGCGCCGAGCGGCTTTTTACCCGCGAAGATCTGAAGGCACGTATCGCGCGCGTCGGAGATGCTCCCGGGCACCGGATCGCACGATACGGCGCCCGCGGCGCGAACGGCG
This sequence comes from Myxococcales bacterium, assembly GCA_016703425.1. NCBI lineage: Bacteria > Pseudomonadati > Myxococcota > Myxococcia > Myxococcales > Myxococcales bacterium. The sequence continues at coordinate 337,807 of JADJCA010000008.1, read as the reverse complement.
TCGACGCAGGCCTTGGCCTTTCGAGGCTCGTAATTGACCAGCGCCGAAGGCCCCGCCAAGAGTTGCTCGACGTAGGCCTTCCAACCGCTGCTGCACGCGGCGTAGTTTGCGGCGATGCCGTTCTCCGAGCAGCAGTGCTCGAGGCTGCCGCACAAGGCTTGCGCGTAGGCCGCGGGGAACTTGCTCGGCGAGAAGGTATCGACGCCTTCCGTGTCGTCGCTGCAAGCGGCGACGGCGAGAACGCACAGGACCGCGGAGGCGACCGCTCCGCGGCGCGCCATGGCGCGGGCTCTTCCGTGGTTCAACGAGCCACGATTCGGCGGGGAGGGGCGGTGCGCTTCGCTCACGCGGCGAGCATACTTCTCCCGTGCGATGCGGCCCAATTGCCGGCGATTGTTGGGCAGGCTCCTCACCGGAGCACGCCCGAGCGGAAGGCCCACACGAGCATGCCCACGACGACGACGGCCCCGAGCGCGAGGCCCCCCAAGAAGAACGCGATCACCGAGCTGCCATCGCTCTCGTCTTTTCCTTCCGCCGGCGGGGCCTTCTCCCTCGGGCCCGTCGGTGTCATGACGGCCCGCGGCGTAGGCCGCGGCGTCGCTTCCACCTGGAGCACGGCCTGCCCGCTGGGAACCGTGGCGCCTTGCCCGAGCGGTGCCTTCTGTTGCCACGCGGCGGCCGGGACGGTGGCCGTGATGGGATCCACGACGCCCACGAGCGGCTTGATGACCAGGCCGGCGGGCGCCTTCGGAGACCGCAACGTTACCTCTTGCGCCACGCCCTGGGCTTGGCGCGTGGTGATCTCCAGGTCTGCGGGGGCGGCTGCCGCGGCGGGCTGCGCGACGCCCGGCGCGCTCTTCGTCTTAGGATCGCTCGGATTCGCGTCTTCGAAGACGGACGGCGCGATGACCGTTCGCTCCGATGACATGGGCTCGTCAGAGCTCGGCGCGGCGGAGCTGGGCCCCGGGAGCGCAGCCACGTCGGTCATCGTCGCCGGCGGGCTCGACGGGTAACCGCCCCGCTCGGTCGGCGAAGGGGCGACGCTGCCGGCTTGCGGCGCGGCCCCGGGGAAGGCGGGAAAGGCTTCCGATAGCGCGACGACCGTGCGGTCGCGCTGCTGCGGACTTGCGGCGCCGCGGCTCATCTTCTCAAGCAGCGCGCAGATCTCGGGAACCTCCGCGAGGGGGCGCCACCTGAGTTGATCGGCTTCCGTGATCCAGCGGTTGGCCTGAACGGCTCCGCTCTTGACGGCTCGCGCAACGTACTCGGAGGGCACCGGTCCGAGGTGCTGCCCGTCTTCAGAGTAGAGGAGCCAGGTGCCCATCGCTCTAGCGCAACGGAAGCTCGAGGGAGAGCTCCTCCAAAGTGACCCCCGCCACGCGGTGAGGAACGATGCGCAGCGACAGAACCCCGTTCTTCGCTTCGGCGAAGACCTCAGGGCCGTGGGGACGCGCGCCGGCGAACATTTCGAGGAGAACGGCCTCGGCGACGGCGCCGATCTTCGCCTCCGGTGTGCTCGGCGGGATGGCCGCGCCGAGCTCCCGAAGGGCGCGGACAATGCTTCCAACGAAGAGGGCGTCGGCAAGCGTTCCTTCCGCCGCCTTCGGCGCCGCTCCGCCGCTCCGTGCGAGGGCCCGCGCCGTGAGCACGTGCGCCGCGTCGCGGTTCGCGATGCCTGTAAAGCACACGAGTCCCGCGTCGGCGAGCTCGCGCGAAACGCTGTCGCTGACGAACGCCTCGGTGGCCACGGCAGCGCTTGTGCCTCGGTCGCTTACCTCACGAACGACGAGGCCGCTCAGCCCGTGGGCGGGGGCCGTAATGGGCGTGGGAAAGCCGGTCTCCGCGAAGCTCTTCGCGCAGAGCGCCGCGAGCGCGAAGGCGGGCCAGGCGCACACCCAAGAGCGTTCGTCGTCGGTCGGCTGCTGAAACGAGATGCCGCGAAGGCGCGAGCCCGCCATGTCGTAGGGGGCGCGGAGCCATACGCCGTTCAGCGCGACGAAGAGCCAGCGCATCGCGTCGTCGGCCGCCGCGGCGCGAACGGCAACGGAGCGCGCGTCGTCTTGGTTCGATAGCTTGCGCGAACCGCGGCCGAGGGACGCCAAATCTGTGCCGCCCACCAGCTCCGCCGAGCCAGAAACGAAGACCGGCGCGTGCATCGCCTCCCCAGCTGCGGCGGCTCGCTTGCCGCGCTCAAGCGACGACGCCGTTGCCCGGAGCTCGTCGCCGAGGACGACGAGGTCGAAGGCGCCCGAGTCAGCGTCACCGAGCGCCTCGAGCACACCGTCGATCTCCGCATCGGAGGCAGAAACGAGGAACACCTCGACGCCCCGTCGTGCGTCGGCGTGGTCTACGAGGAGCTTTACGCTGCGCCAGAGGCGCTCCAAGCGGCGGACCTCGTCGTGGATCAAGATCGACGATAGGACGCGGACGAAGGCCGCGTCGACGTTGGCCGTCGCGCCCGCCGGCGCCGCGGCCTTGGGGCGGCTGCTCTTGGTCACCGCCGAGAGCAGCGACGAAATCGGATCGGCGCCGGGGCTCTCCGCGGGAGTCGTGAGGTCCACCTTGTCGAGCAACGCGTCGAGGCTTGACGCTTCGGGTGTGGTCACCGCCGGCGCGGCCGGCGCGGGGGAAGGCGCGGCTCCGTCGGTCAGCGACGCCGCCCATCCCTCGCGGGGAAGCACACGCGCCAGGTGCGCGCGCACCTCGGCGGGGCCTCGCTTGGCGGAGCCGGCGTCGCTCAAGACGCGCTTCGCCTCGAGCAACGCCGAGAGGATCGGCGTCGTGTCGACGAGTCCGTCAGGGCGCAAGTCGCGGAGCGCCTGCCAGCGCAGATCGATCGGGAGCGGCGCGCCTCCGAACGGGTCATCCACGTCGATGGTGAACGGAGGAACGAGCTTGGCGAGCGTCTCGTCGAAAGTGGTGCGCTGGACGGGGAGGGCCGTTGGGTCGCGCGCCTCGGCGGTTCGGAACTCCTCCCGCGGCGTCAGCTCCGCCACGACCGCGATGCGGAAGGCCGGCACATCCGTCTCGACATCTTGCTCGTCACCACTCGACATGGCGCACCATCTTCGGAGAGGAAAGGACCTCGATGTCGAAGGGTATCCCAGCGAGCGACGAGGCCAACGCCTGAACTGCTCCGCTGCCAGCGGATCCTACCAGCAGATGAGCGAGCCCGTGTAGCCGCACTCGGGGCGCTGCATCAGCGAGTAGGTGAGGCCGCTCAAGAAGCCGACGCCAAGGCCGATGGTGCCTCCCACGAGGACCTGTCCGAACGACTCGTAGTCACCGACGCTGCGTCCGACGCCGGTGATGCCCGCGAGGACGAGCGGTCCGGCGAGGTGGCCGGCGAAGGCGCCGCCGTTGAATCGTCCGCCGCTCCACTTGAACGTGTCGAAGACGAAGACCGCCGCACCGTGGCCGAGGGCTGAGAAGCTGGCGAAGGCGTGCGTGGAAGGCGAGCCGTAGGACTCGCAGCCGGCGAGCTTGTTGTTCGACTCATCGCAACCGGGGCGGTGTGACTTGAAGAGGTTCTTCAGCGCGAGGTCGTTGAGCAAGGTCGCCGACGTCAGCGTCATCACGGGCGCGAGCACCGACACGTGCCATCGGGCCTTCCAGCCCACCGTGACCTCGGGGTCCGCGTAGAAGATACGCGGCATCAGGAGCTCGGTCGCGCCGCCGGCGACCATGGTGATCGTCGTGACCGTGCCCCAGCCGTCGCTCCGTTTGGGCTCCGGGCTGACCTGGGCGTTCGCCTCCTTGGCGCCGAGCACCAGCGCGAGACAGAGGGCTATGAGACGAGCGAGCTTGGCCATTCGGGCGTCCTCGAGGTCAGGAGACCGGCAGATTCCTCGGCCTTCGCTGAGTTCGCAAAACGGTAATGGGAGACGAAATCCCTGGCCAACTTTCGCGACAGCGAAGGCGTCTCGCTCGCGCGAGCCAAGGGCGTTCAGCGCTCGGGACGCACGGTGCCGACGGCGCCGGTAGCCCACGCTTGACCCGTGGCCGTCCGTCGAAACGTTGCGTACGCGCGCGCGAAGTCCGGTCCGAAGATGAGCCCGAAGGCCTCGCGCTCCTCGTCGGCCAAGTCCGAGTGCCGCTCCGCGTAGAGCTCCCAGAGCTGCCGGTACCGGAACGGCCCAATCTGGAGGCCGCCGGCGCCACGCCTCCTCGGATCTTCCGCGTAACGCTCGATGGCGGCCGGCGAGAGCTCCGCGAGCAGCGACTTGACACCGTTCATGATGCCGTTCAGGAGCGCGACCTGGTGAATCATCAGATCGGCGAACGCGCCCTCGACGTCGCGCGGGGCGTCAGGCGAACCGCTGCGAAAATCGAGGAGTGCTCGCGCCAGCTCTTCGGCGGTTGTTGCGCTCTCCACGTCGGCGGTGCCCGTCTCCTCGGGGCCGCGGCGAATATCCATCTGTGCCTCGAACTGCCGATGGCCTTCGCGGAGGCGCACGAAACCCCGGAGGAACACGTCCATCGAGTCCTGCAGGCACTGCAGGAACATCGCGATGTCATCGACGCTCTGTGGCGGAGGCGCGTTCGGCAGGTAGGTCGCGAACATCTCCAAGATGGCGCGATGCGCGAAGGCGTCGTTGCTCGTCGACATCGGCTCGGCCTCGCCGATTCCGTGTGCCGCGAAGAGCTTCTTGAACTCGGGATCGCCGCTCAGCTCTGGCATCTGCTGGCGAACGGCCATCACGGCGCGCGAGCGCATCTCCGGCTCGAGCGTGTCGAGCGTCTCCTCGAGACTGCGGAGCAGGTAGACCGTCGCCTCGCGCTGCTGCTGGTAAAAGGGCGTGAGCTGCGAGATGGCCTTTGCCGCGCCGATCTCCAGGCCGAGGTTCAGGCCCGCTTGCGTGGAGTCGCCGAAGTCGTCGCGCCGTTCGCTCTCGGCTTCCGCCAAGCCCACCATGCGGCCTTGCCGCCGGTAGGTGACCGTCGACTCGACGTCCATCACTTGGAGCTGGAAGATCAAGGTGACGATGGCGAACTCGCCACCGTAGGGCGTCAAATCGATGGGCGTGTTCGCCGCGGCGCGCCCGCTGCCGCGGAGCAAGGTGCCGTTTAGGCTCCCCAGATCGCGCAGGTGGAGCACGCCGTTGTGCGCCTCGATAACCGCGTGAAATTGCGACACGAAGGGTGAGTCGAGCATCAGGTCGTTCAGCTCGTTTCTCCCGACGCGCACGGGGAAACGGTCGAACGACCGCTCTTCTTGAGCACCCGTCTTGGTGTCGACGATGCGGACAACCAGTCCCGCGGCCACGGCCAGACGCTATCACGCTGGCCCGGCACGGCATCATTCCTCGCCACCCGCCCAGCCCGCTCGCCACTTTCTTGGAGCGCCAGATGACATTGTGCGAGTGTGACCTACATGACGACCTTCGGATCGGCGCAGGGGCTCGGACGGTTGCTCCGACGAAACCAGATGGGGATCCTTCGACTGTTCGGCGTGGGGGTCCTTTTTGCGGTGTTCATGCCGATGCACGGCACCCGCTATCAGGGCGACGCGCAGAAGCTCCCGGAGCTCACCCAGTCTGCCGGCGCGACGCCTAACGCGAAGTTGCTCGCGGCCAGCCGCCCGGCGGGGAGCGCCGCCGAGTCGGCGCGTTTGCGAGCGCTGCGGAGCTCCGAGTCCGACCTCTTCAAGAACCTCCCCGACGCGTCACGCCCGACCGAGACGGCGAGCCGCGTCGACGAGGCCCCCCGTGAAGGGCGCGAAGTGCAGGCGCCGCGCGACGCCACGGAGGACACCTCCTGGCTCGCCAACTTGCGAATGCCCGACATGCCGATTCGCGCTCACGAGCGCGTCCGCCAATACGTCGACTACTTCACGCAGAACGCCGATGGGCGCCGCGTGTTCCGGACTTGGCTAAAGCGCAGCGGACGCTACTCGAAGACCGTCAGCGGAGCGCTCCGCGAGCAGCTCATGCCGCAGGACCTTCAGGCCGTTGTGTTCGTCGAGAGCGGCTATTCGCCCAAGGCCGTGTCGACAGCGGGCGCCGTGGGCCTCTGGCAGTTCATGGCCAGCACCGCACGCATCTACGGCCTCGCCGTGGAAGCTGACATCGACGAGCGGCGGAGTGTCGAGCGGGCCTCGCAAGCGGCGGTGAAACACCTGTCGGACATGCGCGATCGCTTTGGCTCTTGGGAGCTCGCGTTGGCCGCCTACAACATGGGCTACAAGGCCCTTGTCGATCGCATCAAGGACGTGTCGACCAACGATTTCTGGATGCTGTCGGAGCTCGAGGGCGTGCTGCCGCGCGAGACCCAGCTCTACGTCCCCAAGGTCCTCGCCGCGGCGATCATCTTGCGCAACCTCGACCGCTTCGGCCTCGACGACGTGCGCGTGGATCCGCCCGTCGCCACCGCCGATCTCGACGTGCCCTCAGGCACCCCGCTCGCCGTGGTCGCCCGCGCGTCGGGCACGAGCGTCAAGGCCATTCGCGAGCTGAACCCGGAGATCCTGTCTGACACGGTCCCTGACCGAGGGCGAACGCTCGCGGTGCACGTGCCGTCGTCGGGCATCGCCCGGGCGCAGACGATCCTGCCGCGCCTCCTCGAAAAGCGCGACCGCGAGGGCCTCGACGACGGGCGCGAGGACTTCGACTGGGGCTCCGACGACGCGCCCCGCCGCTCGGCGTCGCGTCGCCGCGGTGACTTCTTCGACGCCGAGCCCCGAACCGCTGCCACGCTCGATGAGCCGCGGCGACCGGCGCGCGTGGCTCGTAACGTGCCGCGCGACGACGACCAAGAAGGGCCTGCCGGCCGCGTCATTCTCTATCGAGTGGGCGAGCGCGAGAGCATCACCGGCATTGCAAAGGCCTTCGGCACCAGCGCGTCACAAATCGCGAGCGACAATTACCTCGACCCCGACGGCAAGCTCCAAAAGGGCATGCTCCTCATCGTCGAGGTGTCCTCCAAGTCGATGAACCGCATCATGAAGCGTCGCACTCAGGGCCGCATCGACGATTCCGAGCGGGAACCTTCACGCGCCGCCGACGGGCAACCGGAGGACGACTCGGCCCGGGGCAGCGGTCCCGGCATCACCCTTCCGGCAGACGTGCGCAGCAACGGCACGCGAGGATAGGATAGCCCGCCATGCTCGTCGTCGAACCCCGCCCACTCCTCCGCAAGCTCAACCCAACGTGTACGCGCGCTCTCGAGGCCGCCGCGGCCATGTGCATGCAGTCGCGTCACTACGAGGTGACCACCGAGCACGTCATGCTCGCGCTTCTCGACGACCGAGGCAGCGACGTCACGACCGTGCTCGAGGCGCTCGGGCTCGACCTGACGACGGCGCGTTCAGCGATCTCGCGGGCGCTGGGCGATCTTCGGAGCGGAAACGCGGGCAAGCCGGCCTTCAGTCCGCTGCTCCTTGAGTGGATCCAAGACGCGTGGCTCTACGGCTCGACGGAGCTCGGCGAGGCCAAGGTCCGTTCCGGTGGCCTCTTGGTGCGCCTCGCGGCGGCGCCGACCCGCTACACGGCGACCGAGGTCCCGGTCTTCGAGCAACTCCCTCGTGAGGAGCTCCGCAAGAACCTTGCGGTCATCGCCGCGTCGAGCGGTGAAGCCAAAGAGCAGACGACCATCTCCGAGACGGGTGCCTCGACTGGCGGCGGCGGCGGCGCGGGGCCCGAGGGACTCAAGGGCGCCACGGCGCTCGGACCGCCCGACGGCGCGCTCGCTCGCTTCACCAGCGACCTCACGGAGCGCGCGAGGAAAGGGGAGCTCGACCCGGTGTTCGGTCGCGAGCCCGAGATCCGGCAGCTCGTCGACATCCTCTCGCGCCGTCGCAAGAACAACCCGGTCATCGTCGGCGAGCCGGGCGTCGGCAAAACGGCGCTCGTCGAGGGCCTCGCGCTCCGCATCGCAGAGGGCTCGGTCCCCGAGCAGATGCGAGGCGTTCACCTCCTCGTCTTGGATCTCGGCGCGCTTCAGGCCGGCGCTGGCGTGAAGGGTGAGTTTGAGAACCGGTTGAAGGGCGTTATCGCCGAGGTGAAATCTTCGCCGAAGCCCATCGTCGTCTTCATCGACGAGGCCCACACGATCATCGGCGCCGGTGGACAGCAGGGGGGCGGCGACGCGGCCAACCTCTTGAAGCCGGCGTTGGCGCGCGGCGAGCTCCGCACGATCGCGGCGACCACCTGGACCGAATACAAGAAGTACTTCGAAAAAGACGCCGCCCTCGAGCGCCGCTTTCAGCCGGTCAAGGTCGACGAGCCGAGCCTCGATAACGCGACCCTGATGCTCCGTGGCCTCGCGAAGCGCTTCGAGGAAGCGCACGGGATCATCGTGCAGGACGAGGCGGTTCGAGCCGCCGTGTCGCTCTCGAGTCGCTACATCTCCGGGCGGCTCTTGCCCGACAAGGCCGTCGATCTTCTCGACACGAGCGCCGCTCGCGTGAAGGTTCTGCGCGGCGCGCCGCCGTCGGCCCTCGAGGATCGCAAGGCCGAGCTTGCGGCCATCCATCGGCACCTCGAAGCGCTGGAGCGCGATGAGCGCGCCGGCCTGGTCATCGATCAGGAGGCGCGCAAAGACGCCCTCGAGCGCAAGGCAGCCGCTGAAGGTTCCATCGCCGAGCTCGAGGCGAGGACGGCGGCCCAGCGCGCCATCGTGGAACGCGTCGACGGTCTCCGAAAGGAAGTGACCGAAGGCGCCGAGGCCAAGAGGCCCGACCTTCGCAAAGCGCTCGACGAGCTCAAGGCCATCAAGCCGGAAGACCTCCTCGTGCACGCCGACGTCGACCCGGAGATCGTCGCCGCCGTCGTGGGCGACTGGACCGGCATTCCCGTCGGCAAGATGGTTAAAGACGACATCGCGGCCATCCTCGACATCGAGCCGCGGCTAAGGGCGCGCGTGCGCGGGCAAGACCACGCGCTCGATCTCGTGGCCCGCGAGATTCGCGCGGCGCGCTCGGGCCTGAAGTCCGAGACGCAGCCGATCGGCGTCTTTCTGCTCGTGGGCCCGAGCGGCGTCGGCAAGACCGAGACGGCGTTGGCTCTCGCCGACATCCTCTTTGGTGGTGAGCGCTTCATGTGCACCATCAACATGAGCGAGTTCCAGGAGCGCCATACCGTCTCCCGCCTCATCGGTTCGCCGCCGGGCTACGTGGGCTTTGGCGAAGGCGGCATGTTGACGGAGGCCGTCCGCCAGCGGCCCTACTCGCTGGTGCTCCTCGACGAGGTCGAAAAGGCCGATCGCGACGTCTTGAACCTGTTCTACCAAGTCTTCGACAAGGGCATGCTCGCCGACGGTGAAGGTCGCGTCATCGACTTCAAGAACACGGTCCTCATCCTGACGTCGAACCTGGCGACCGATCTCATCACCAACGCCGCCGATCCGGCGGGCGACGCGCCTCCGTCGCTCGACGACATGGTCACGCTGATCAAGCCGACGCTCTCGGCGCACTTCAAGCCGGCGCTCCTGGCCCGCATGACCGTCGTGCCGTACTACCCGATCCGTGCCGACGCCCTCGCGGCCATCGTTCGCATGAAGCTGAAGAGCGTCGCGAACCGCGCGCGCGCCTCCCACGGCATCGACCTTCAGATCGACGACGCCGTGGTCGACGCCATCGCGGCGCGCTGCCGCGAGGTCGAGAGCGGTGCCCGCAACGCCGACCACATCTTGCGCGGCAGCGTGCTGCCGATTCTCTCGGCGGAGATCTTGCGCCGCCTCGCCGATGGCAGCGCCCTCGACAAGATTCGGCTCGCGCTCGACGCGCAGGGCAACATCGTCACGACATGAGAGCTCGGAGGTAATGGTGGAAGACTGGCGCAGCTGGGCTCGAGTTTCGCTCTCACGTGCGGCGTCCGCGGTCCTCGTGACCGTCGCCGTGGGAGCGACCGCGTTCGCGTGCACGACGACGCCACCACCGGCCGCGAAGGCGGCGCCCGACCGGTGCAAGTTTCAGGTCGTCGACATGACGATCCTCGGCTCCCGGCGCCTCAATCCCACGGAGACGGGCGAGGCTCGTCCGGTGCAGCTTCGCATCTACCAATCGAAGAGCGACGCCCGCTTCAACTTCGCGGAGTTCGAGGACATCTGGAAGAAGGACCAGAAGACCCTCGGTGACGACTACGTCTCGATGCAGGAGATCACGGTCTACCCGGAGTCGCGCGCCGACGTCCGCTTCGAGCGAGACGAAGCGGCCCTCAACATCGTGGCCATGGGACTCTTCCGCAACCCGAGCGGGCGAACCTGGTGGACGAGCTTCGACCTCCCGCCGCCGCCAGGGAAGGGCGAGTGCGGCGCCGATTGTCCCGACGGCCAGTGCGATGGCGGCAGCAACCTGAACCCGCACTACGTCGTGTGGCTCGACGGCACTCGCATCGACGACGGCGCCGATCACCTCGACGACTACCCCGAGGGGCGCTGGCCGCGCCAGTCGAGCGCCAAGCTCTCTCCAGCGAAGGCCGCGGAAAAGGCCGAAAAATGAAGCCGCGCAAGCTTCTCTGGAACGAGGGGCTGTTCGTTACGCAGCACCACTTTCAGCAGCTCGATCGTTACCACGAGACGCTGCTCACAGAGCGCGTGCGCGCGACCAATCGCTACGATTGGGGCGTCGTCGACATCGAGATCGATGAGCGCGCGCTCGCGACCGGGGCCCTTCGCGTGACGAGGCTCGTTGGGATCCTTCCCGACGGGACGCCCATCGCCTGTGGCGACGGCTTCGACGACATCATTCCGCCCCGCCCGCTCGAGTCGGCTTTTGGTCCGCAGGTGAAGCAGCTCGACGTGTTTATCGCGCTGCCCGACGAGGTCGACAACGCGCCGAACCTCGACCCCGACCCGAAGCAGCTCGTGACGTCGCGCTACATTCGCGGTGACGCGTCCGTGCTCGACTACAACACGGGCACCACGGAGCAGCCCATGAGCTGGGCGCGGCGCACCGTGCGCCTCCTCTTCGGCGAAGAGCACCAGGAGGCCATGGTCGTCATGCGCATCGGGCAGGTGATGCGCGGCCCGACGGGCGCGATGTCGCTTCGCACCGACGTCATTCCGCCGGTCTTGCGTATCGGCGCCTCGACGATGCTGATGACCGGCTTCAGTCGGCTCCTCTCGCGCATGACGGGCAAGCAACGGGCGCTCGCCGAGACCCGCAAGCAGCGGACCGAAGCGGCCGTCGAGTTCTTGGCCAGCGACGCGACGAAATTCTGGCTCTTGAACGCGCTGAACCTCTGGATCCCGGTCTTCTCGCACCTCGTGGAGGAGGGGCGGCACCATCCGAGCGATGCGTACGTGTCCCTCGGGCAGCTGATTGGGCAGCTCTGCACGTTCGCCGTCGACGGCGACCCGTCGGCGATCCCGCGCTTCGACTACCTGGAGCTCGGTGACGTCTTCCGCAAGCTCTTCGACCGAGCCGAGTTTCTCCTCGAGGCGGTCATCGCGGAGAAGTACACAGAGATCGAGCTGAAGAAGCGCGAAGACGGCATGTACCTGGGGAATTTGCCCGATCCGAGCATTCTTCAGCACGAGTTCTTCGTCGGCGCGCAGGGCTCCATCGGCGAGACGGCGCTGCGGGACAAGCTCCCGCGATTGTCGAAAATTGCGTCTTGGAACCAGATTTCCTCGATTCTGAACTCCGCCGTGAACGGAGCTAAGCTCGAACTCGAATACAGACCGCCGGGGGCGCTGCCGGTGCGGGGCGGCATGGTCTTCTTCCGGGTGCAAAAGACCCCAGAATTTTGGTCAGACATCGTGACCACGGGCACCATTGCACTTTACCAGCCCATCGAGCCCTCCGCCGTGACCCTCACCCTCTACGCCGTTGATCCTTCGAGCCTGAAATGACGTTGAGCAAGTCGGACAGCATGTACTTCGCCTGCGCCGACGTCTTGGCGTTGGGCAACCAGCTCGCGACGCGGCGCGATCTTCCGCCACCGGACGAGCTTCAGCGCCGTGTATCGGCGATGCTCGAGACGATGACGCGGCGCTGCCGCGAGGCGCAGATCCCCGATAGCGACATCGAAGAAGCGAAATACGCGGTCGTCGCGCTCATCGATGAGCAGATCTTCCGGTCGCCCTGGCCGGGGCGTCAGCAGTGGCTCGCGCGCCCGCTGCAGTTCGTCTACTACAACGAGAACACCGCCGGCGAAGGCTTCTTCCAGCGGCTCGAGCGGCTGCAAGTGCAGCCCGATCGTCGCCACGTCCTCGAGGTCTACTTCCTCTGCCTCGCGCTGGGCTTCCAGGGCAAATACGCCGTGCGCGGCGGCGATGGCCTGCTCGGGCTCTCGGAGCACGTCGGCTCCCAGCTCGCGGCGAGCCTCCCCGGCTCCGACGTCATCAGCCCCCGCGGAGAAGCGCCCGAGACGGTGCGCGGCGGGCGGAAACAAAACATGCCCATCGTCGCCGTCGGCTTGGGCTTCTTCGCCTTCACCGTCGTGATCTTCATGTTCCTCAAAGCCTTCCTCTGGTTCGGAACGCAGAGCGCGGCCAGCACGATGACCAAAGCGGCACCGGTGGTGCCAGCAGGGAAGCCATGATCTGGTTCTGGCTCCTCGCCCTCTTCATCGTCCTCGGCACGTGGGTCGGCGGGTTCTTCCTCGGCTGGGCCCTGTGGCTGAAGATCGTCCTTACGGTCGTCGCCGCACTCATCGTCGGCGGCGCGTACGTCGGACGCATGCTGCGCAATCGCATGCGCGACAAAGCGCTCGAACGCGAGTTGCTGAAGCAAGCCGAGCAGCAAGCCATCAACGCGCGCCCCGATCGACGCGCGGAGATCGCGCAGCTCCAGGTTCAGTTCCAACGCGGCCTCCAGGCGCTGCGCCAGAGCCGCCTTGGCAGCGGCAAGACGACGGCCCTCTACGCGCTGCCTTGGTACATGCTCGTGGGCCCGCCCGGCGCCGGTAAAACCACCGCGCTTCGCCACTCGGGCTTGCCGTTCCCGGTCCTCGACGGTGACGGCAAAGGCCTCCGCGGCATCGGCGGCACGCGCAACTGCGATTGGTGGTTCACCAACGACGCGATCCTCCTCGACACCGCCGGCCGCTACACGACCGAGTCTGACGACCACGACGAGTGGACGTCGTTCCTCGATCTGCTCAAGAAATTCCGCCCTAGCAAGCCCATCAACGGGGTTCTGGTCGGCATCAGCATCACCGACATCCTGGAGTCGAACGAGGAACAGATCGACGCCTACGCGCGCAAGATTCGTTCGCGCGTCGACGAGGTCATGAGCCGCCTGCAGATGGTGGTGCCCGTCTACGTCGTCTTCACGAAGGTCGACTTGATCGACGGGTTCTCCGAGTTCTGGGCCGATCTTCGGAAGAGCGAACGCTCGCAGATGTGGGGCATGACGTTTCCCCTCGCGGCCGCGCCCGACCGTGACGCGGCCAAAGCTTTCCAGGAAGAATTCGAGCGCCTCGTTTCCACGTTGCACGCGCGCTCCGTTCGCCGGCTCGCGCAAGAGCGAAATCCCGACGCGCGCGCCAAAATCTTCCAGTTTCCGGCCGAATTTCGCGCCATCGAGTCGAGCGTCGCCGAGTTTCTGAACGCCCTCTTTCAGAAGAACCAGTTCAGCGAGACGCCCATCTTCCGCGGCGTGTACTTCACGAGCGGCACGCAAGAGGGCCGCCCGCTCTCTCGCATCGTGTCGGGCATGCTTCGGGCCTTCAACCTCAGCCCCGCGAGCGTCGGTCCGGACACGCAGCCCCAAACGGAAGCGAAGAGCTACTTTCTCACAGACGTCTTCCGTCGCGTCGTGTTCCCGGATCAGGACGTCGCCGCCCGCACGGAAGGCGAGCTCCGCCGGCAGCTGATTCAACGGATCGGCTTCGCCGCCGCCGCGTTCCTTCTGGCGATGATGGTCTTGCTCCCGTCGTCGTGCACGTTCATGAAGAACCGCGAGCTGGTCGCGACCGCGGAGCTCCTCGCCGCCGAGGCCGGCAAGGTCAACTGGGCCGAGACCAACGTCGGCGTCGTCGACAAGGCGAAGAAGCTCGACGAGATGCGCAACCAGTTGAAGCAGCTCGACGATTGGCGTCGCGACGGCGCGCCCATCGCCTACCGCTGGGGCATGTACGCCGGCGACAACCTCTACGAGCCGCTCCGCACGGTCTACGTCGCCAACTTGCAGACGGCCTTTGCGCTGCCCAGCAAGGCGCGTCTCGAGGACGAGCTGCGCGCCGTGGGCGACAGCTCCACGCTCACGACGGACCAATACAACACGCACTTCAACCGTCTCCGCGCGTACCTCGAGATGTGCGACATCGAGCACCTCGAGCTCGAGTGGGAGCCGAGCGCCCTGACCGAGGCGTGGGGGCGCGCGCTCGGCGCGAACCAGAAGGCCGACAAAGAGGTCTTGAAGGGGCACGTCGCCTACTACGTCGAACTCACCAAGCGGAAGGAGATCCCGCTTTGGCATTGCGACGCGAACCTGGTGAACCGCGTGCGCTCCATCTTGCGCCGCCTCTCGCAGGCCGATCGCGACTACAGCGCCCTCGTTCGTGACGCCAACGAGAACGTCGCTCCGATCACGCGCGACACCGTGTTCCTCAACACGGCCTTCGGCTCCTACATCACCTCGAAGAGCCGCCCCGAGGTCCTGGTGCCGGGCGCATTCACGAAGCTCGGCTGGGAGCTCTACGTCCGGGGTCGCCTCGGCAAAGACCGCGCGAAGCAGCTCGCGGCCGACCGCTGGGTCCTCGGTGAGAACCAGGCCATCAGCGTGGAGCAGATGGAGAAGCTGCTCGCCGACGTACGCGACCGTTACTTCACCAACTTCTCCCGCGCCTGGGCTGAGTTCATTCGGGACCTCGACGTGCGCAAGCCCGACAGCAACCAGACGGCGCTTGAGGAGCTGTCGGCGCTGAGCGAAGTGCCGTGGCCCTACCTGCGACTGACGCGCGTCCTCGGCGAGAACGTCTTGCTTGAAGAGGCGAAGACGGATCAGGTGGCGTCGGCCGTCACGAACATCGCCAAAGGCGAGCTCAAGGAGGCCATCACGCAGAACGAGACCGTGGGCCGGCTCGGACTCGTGGACGCGGGCCTCGTCCCCCTTCCCGGTGCGCCCGCGAAGCGCTGGGTCTCGCCGCCCGAGGCGGCCTTCGAGCCGATGCTCAAGTTCGGTCTGCCGTCGGTGGCGCCGGGCCAAACCAACGTCGAGCCCGCGGCAGGAGCCCAGACGGCGACGCGCCTCGGTCACTACCAAGATCGCATCGTCTCCAAGCTTGTGGCCGTCTTGACGGACCTCCGCGACTCAAAGGGCAGGGGCGTCGACGGCAAGAGCGTCACGTCGGCCTTCGAGGACGCCATCCGCGGCACCAACGAGCTTCTGACCGGGTCGCAAAGTGGCTTCACGCGCCCCTTGCTCTCGCCGCTGCTCCTAAACCCCATCGAGCTCGCCTATGGCGGCTCGCTCCACGATGTGGCCGGCGCAGCCGGTGGCAACTGGGAGCTCGACGTGTGGAAGAAGTGGCACGAGCGTATGGAGGACGGCTACCCGTTCACCGACACGTGGAAGGACGTGGCGCTCGCCTACTACTCCGAGTTCTTCAAGCCTAAAGGCCTCCTCTTCGACTTCTACGAGAAGAACCTCCGAGGCCAACTCGAGCTGCAAGGCGCGCACTTCGTCCCGACGACGCGCTTCAACCAGGCCATCGGCTTCACGGGGCCGTTCCTCAAGTGTTACGACCGAGGCCTCGAGTTCCAGAAGGCCACCTTCGCCGACGGCGGAGAGGAGCCCGGCGTCGACTTCGAGATCAACCTTCACTCGGTGAGCGACAACATCGCCGAGGTTACCTTCGAGATCGACGGCGCGAACCGCACCTACAAGAACGAGCCGGAGCAGTGGCTCAGCGTGCGCTGGCCCGCGAAAGACAAGGCCATCTCGGGTGGCAAAGTCCGCGTGCGTGGCTACAGCGGCTTGGTGGAGGAGATCGGACGCCCGGGCGAGTGGGGGCTCTTCCGCCTCCTCGACTCGGCCACCAAGATCGAGCAGGGCACGCTCGGCGGCAAGGTCGGCGCGACGCCTACGATGGTCGTCACGTGGAACCTCCGTTCGCAGGCGGCCGTCGTGAAGATGGACCTCCGGCCGTCGAAGCGCGACAGCGTCTTTCCGCCGTACGTGACGAAGAAGGAGCGCATGTTCCGCAACTACGATTGCCCGCGGGTGCTCTCTCGAGGCGTCAGGGGGCGGTAGGCGTCTTGGACAACACGCCCCCGAGCTCGCCGCTCTCATCGCGATACGCCGTCGGGGCCTTCGGCAAGGTGCCGAAAATCGGCGATTTCGTTAGGGCGGGCCTGACCAACGAGGCGACGCGAGCCTTCGAGGAGTGGCTTCACCAAGGGGTCACGTACGCCCACGAGAAGCGCGGCTCGACGTGGAAGGCGCCCTTTCTCGCGGGGAGCATCTACGCGTTCGTGGTGCAGGTGCCGCTGGGACCCGACCGCAGCCGCGGTGTCGCCGGTGTCCTCAAGCCGAGCCAGGACTCGGTGGGTCGAGCGTTCCCGCTGGCCATCTTTGCTCCCCTGAGCGTCGACATGGGGCCGCAGCTCTTGCTCCACGCGCTCGGAGGTTTCCTCGACGAAGCCGTTGTCGCCATCGATGCGGCGTCGCGTGCGACGTCGGCGGCGGAGGTCGACGCTGCGCTCCCCGGCACCGTCGCCATCGCCGACGCGACTCCGTTGTCTTGGCACTACGAGTCGTGGACGAGGGCTACGCGGCTCGCGGACTCGTGGCGTGAGATCTACGGGAGCGATGACGTGGGCCACCCGGCGCGTGCGCTCTACACGCTCGTGGAGATGGCGCGGCCGGTCCGCGAAGGGAAGGTCGCCAGCGTCTCTTTGGGCGCGCGATTTCCCGTAGGCACGCTCGGCGTCAACGCGGCGGCGCTGTGGCTCGATCTCGCCCGATGCGCCTTTCGCGCGACGACGCCCCCGAGCTTCTTTTGGTTCTTTGACGGACAGAAGGGCGACGTCTTCCTCCAGCTGGGCCGCCCCTCGGGCTCGACCTTTGCCGAACTCTGGTGCCCCGACCCGAGGAGCGAGACGATCAGCGATCTTCGCGCCTCCGCGCCACAGGGCGACCTCATCGCGTCGCTCCCGCCTTCGCTCCAGGCGGTCCTCTTGCGCGGCGACGCTTCGGTGTCTGACCTCATGCAAGCGCTGTGGTTCGGGGCCTGATGTCACTCAGGGAGGAACTCGACGCACGGCACGCCCCGCTCCTCGCGCCACTGTCACCGGCGCCCGGTGGGCGCGACATGTCGTTCGATCCTAGCTTCGAGGCGGCGAAGGCCGAGATCGACAAGCTCACGAGCGTCAGCGGCGGCAAGCCCAATTGGACGGGCATCATCGAGGGGACGTCGCGGCTCCTTACGAACGACACCAAGGACTTCCGGTTGGTGATCTGGTGGGCGCTGGCGACCGTTCAGCAACGCCCGACGCCAGCGTTTGCCGACCTCGCCGCCGCAGCCCACCTGGTCCTCGGCATGGTCCACGCGCACTGGACGACGGCCTTCCCCGATGTGAAGAGGAGCCGCGGTCGCGCGAACCTCTACGCGTGGCTTACCGAGCAGATTGACCCGCTCTTCGACGGCCGCGAAGTCGTCGCCGAGGAGCGTGAAGCGGTCGTCCTGAGCCAATCGCTCTTAGAAGAGCTCGATGCCGCGTTGGCGGAGCGCCTTGGCGAGAGTCACCCAGGCCCCGGTCGGCTGCGCGGCTCTATGAACAGGTTCGTGCGGGCGTTGCCGGCCGACGCGCCTCCACAACCGCCGCCCCCCGCACCGGCGCCCGTCGGGGAGCCGCGGCGCGGCGCAACCGCCGAGACGCACGCGTACGCGGATGACCCCCAAGAGGGCGGTGGCGGCGACCGCGCGTCTACGCCGGCACCATCTGTCATGGTCGTTCGCGTCGAGCAGGATCCGTTTGCTCCGCCAGCGCTTCTTGCGGCCGCCCCGACCAGCGCCGATGAGGCGCGCGGGGCCTTGGATACGGTGACGCCGCTTTTGTTCGACGTCGCCGATCTCCTTCGCGCCGACGCGCCTGATGACCCGACGGCCTATCGCGTCTCGCGTCTCGCGGCGCGGCTCCTGCCGGCGGCCCTTGGCAACGTGGATGACGTCCGGCCCCCCGAAGGGGCGGCGGTTACCGAGCTCGGCGAAGCGCTCAGCCGCGAGGACTGGGCGGCCGTCGTCGAGGTCGGCGAACGCTTGCTTCGCGCGAGCCCGTCGTGGCTCGAGCTCCACTACACGCTCTCGACGGCGCTGGCTCAGCTCGGCCGCGACGATGCACGCAAAGAGGCCGACCGCGGCGCCCGGGAGATCCTGGCGCGTTTCGACGGGCAGCCGGAACCGCGGTTCTTCATTATCCCCTACGCAACGGAGGCGTCGCGCAAGTGGCTGCACCCGCCGGCGCCGCGGGCGCGAGCGGTTCCAGCGGAAGGGGGTAACGAGGAGGCGGCTCCACCGCCTTCGGTGGCGCAGCACGTCGAAACGTTGGGCGACGCCGTGAAGGTGGCCAACCGTGCCGGCAGTGGCCGGGAGCGCTTTCGCGGCATGCTCCAGGCCGGGACCATGGCCATCGAACAGGGCCAATTTCAGCTGGCCCGTGCCGTGCTTGAGAGTCTCCTCGATGTTGTTGGCAGGCACCAACTCGAGGAATGGGACCCGGCCCTGTGTGCGTCCTTGTATCAGCTTCTCATTCAGGCACTCCGCGGCCAAGGTGGCGAGAACCCGGACCAAGGTGCCCGCGAGGCGCAACTCTTCGACAAACTCTGCCGCATTGACCCCGAGGCCGCCCTTGCCCTGACCCAAAGGTGACCAGATCGATGGCAACGGGGTACACTCTGCAAACCACATCCTTGAGCGGCAATTGGTTGCCGCGTCGTGACACGAAGTGAAGGAGAGCCCATGGCGAAGGAAGGTTCCGTCGCGCCCCGAGAGCGCATCAACATCCGCTACAAGCCGGCCACCGGTAACGCGAAGGAGGACGTAGAGCTCCCCCTCAAGATGTTGTTCATCGGGGACTACACGGGCCGCCCCGATCCGCGGCCGGTGGAGGATCGAAAGCCGATCAACATCGACAAGGACAACTTCAATCAGGTGCTCGGCGAGCAAGACCTCGGTTTGCACATCAGCGTACCTGACGTCCTCTCAGGCGAGCCCGGCAGCTCGCTCGACGTGAAGCTCAAGTTCAAGTCACTCGCCGATTTCGGTCCCGAACGCGTAGCGGAGCAGGTGCCCGAGCTCAAGAAGCTCCTCGAGCTTCGCCAGGCCATCACGGCGCTGAAGGGCCCGCTCGGGAACGTGCCCGCGTTCAAGCGCAAGATTGAGGCGCTCCTCAAAGATGACGCCGCCCGCGACAAGCTCATCGCAGAGCTTGGGCTCTCGAAGGACGGAGGCTGATCATGGCGGAACAACAACGCAGCGGCGGCGCGCCCGCATCGGTCGAGGAGGAGTCGCTCCTCGATGCCATCATTGGCGAGACGAAGCTCAAGCCCAATGACGAGGGCTATGAGGTCACGCGTCGTGGCGTGCAGGCGTTCATTACGGAGCTTCTGACGCCAACCCGCGGCCAGAAGAAGGTCGACCGAGCCTTCGCCGACAGTCTCATCGCCGAGATCGACGCTCGCATCTCCAAGCAGCTCGATCTCGTCCTCCATGATCCGGCGTTCCAGCAACTCGAGTCCGCGTGGCGCGGACTCAAGTTTGTCGTCGATCGCACGGACTTCCGCGAGAACATCAAGTGCGAGCTCCTCAACTGCTCCAAAGACGACCTCATGATGGACTTCGAGGACGCTCCGGAGATCATGAAGAGCGGCTTCTACAAGACCGTGTACACCGCGGAGTACGGTCAGTTCGGTGGCAAGCCCTACGGCGCCATCATCAGCAATTACGATTTCGGCCCGGGGCCACAAGACATCGCCTTGCTCCAGCAGTGTGCGGCTGTGGGGGCCATGGCCCATGCGCCATTCATGGCCGCTGCAAGTTCGAAGTTCTTTGGGACAGAGAACTACCTCTCGCTGCCCAACCTCAAGGACCTTCGTGCCTTGATGGAAGGCCCCCAATACGCGAAGTGGCAGTCTTTCCGTGAATCGGAGGACTCGCGCTACGTCGGGCTCCTCATGCCGCGCTTCTTGCTCCGGCTCCCCTATGGGGAGGCGAGCAACAAGGTGCGCTCCTTCAACTATGAGGAGCAGTCCGTCGGCGATCACAACGCCTACCTCTGGGGCAATGCCACCTTCGCGTTTGCCACGCGGCTTGCCGACAGCTTCGGCAAGTATCGTTGGTGCCCCAACATCATCGGCCCGCAATCAGGCGGAACGGTCGAAGACCTTCCACTGCACCAGTATGAAGCGATGGGGGAAATTCAGACCAAGATCCCCACCGAGGTGATGATCAGCGAACGTCGCGAGTACGAACTCTCGGAAGAGGGCTTCATCGCCCTGACCTTCCGCAAGGATTCGGACAACGCCTGCTTCTTCTCAGCGAACAGCTGCCAAAAGCCGAAGTACTTCGGCCAGTCGGCGGAAGGCCGCGAGGCTGAGATGAACTATCGCCTCGGCACCCAGCTGCCGTACCTATTCCTTACGACTCGCGTGGCACACTTTCTCAAGGTCCTTCAGCGCGAGGAGATTGGCTCCTGGAAGGAGCGAGGCGACCTCGAGGATCAGCTCAACACTTGGTTGGGCCAGTATGTCGTCGGCATGGACAACGTTTCGTCGGAGATTCGTTCGACGCATTCGTTTCGCGAGGCCAAGATCCTCGTTGAGGACGTCGAGGGCAACGCCGGTTGGTACAAGGTGGACATGAAGCTGCGGCCCCACTTCAAATACATGGGCGCCTTCTTCACGCTCAGCCTCGTAGGCAAGCTCGACAAGGCCTAGGTGCACACCCACCCGGGGCGGCGTTGGGGATGTTCCCCTGCGGCCGCCCCGTGTGCCTCTTTCGAAACGGAGCGCCGGTGCCCGGACCCGCGGCGAGCGGTCAGAGCTCGGTGTAGCCGCCGGGGATCACGAACGTGTCGTCGCGTCCCGCCGCCGTCAGCACGCCCCAGCACGCGAGCTGTGTTTTGGCGGCGAAAGCAGTGAGCTGCTGCTCCGAGCCGATGGGGGCGAGCACGGCGAGGTTCGAGCGGTGCACGCCCCACGAGCCGGGGCCGTGTTCGAGGATCGCTTGGTGCAAGTCGCGGCCCGCCTCCTGGGCCGTCGGCAAGACGGCGACGCGAAGGCGCACGGGAATCTCTCCGCCGCCGTTGACGACGTCGACGTAGACGAGGTCGGCTCGCGCTCGCGTGCGACGAACCTCGTAGCCGCGTGCCTGGAGAAAGCGCATCAAGGACGATTCGTCGAGCACCGTGTATTCGGGACGCATCTCCGCGACGCCTTGGCAGACCTCGGGCTTGATGCGCAGCTCCGGCAAGGAGCCCTCGGCGACGACCTTCGGGGACGCCTCCGGCGTGGTGAGGTACGCGGACTTCGGACCAGTGGTGCAGCCAACGGAGAGCACGCAGAGAGCCGCCAGAGTGAAGTGCGTTGCCATGAGACCTCGATGAGGGTCATAGCGGAGGCGAAAAGGACGCGCGAATTTTCTGTCGCAACTTCTTGGGCCAATAGCGTGCGCCGACCTACGCTAGAAACCATGCAGCGCGTCTCTCAGACCGGCCTCGGCGTCGCCCTCGCGCTCATGGCTTGTGCCGGATGCTCTACGGCGCCGGAGCCCCTCGCGTTCCAGAATAAGGTCTTCTACCAATACGACGAACTCGCCGGCCAACTGAGCCAGTTCGAGCGTCGCTACCCGCAACTCGACCACGCGGAAGAGCCGCCCAATCCCCAGTACATCGGGGTCTGCGTCTTCGATGGAGGTGCGTGCTTCCCGAGGCCCAAGAACTGGCTCGTGAGGCGTGCCGGCCTCGAGCCCGAGCGGCGCTTCATCGAATACGTCTCGCCAGCGGAGTACATCTTCTCGATCTACGAGCGCGTGGAGTCGCCGCAAGACCCGTGGCGTGAGGTGCTCGCTCGATACGAGGAAGATCAGGCCGCCCTCGGGGCGAAGATCATCGGCGGCCGCGTGCCGATTGCGACCTGGAACGCTCAGGGTCGCGGCTACGTGCTGAGACGCACCGTGCCGGGCACCAAGGGGCCGTACGAGAACGTGAGCCACGAGTTTCTCGCGCGCAGCAGCATGCGCATCGCACTCGTTCAGATCGTGCACCAGACGCCGAACATCGAGCCGGTGACCGGCGAGCTGCTCCGAGTCGTCAACCGATTCGAGCTCTACTGAGTCGCAAGGACCGCCTTGGTCGCGGGCGGTCGGCGCGGCGTCGCCAGGCAGCCGAGCGGACGTGTCGTCCGTTTGCACCGGGACGTCGCGCTTCGCTATCGTGAGCCGTTGTCTTCATTCAATCAGTACTTCAAGGACGAGCTCGCGTACCTGCGGGAGTTGGGCCGCGAGTTCTCGCAGGCCTACCCCATGCTCGCCCCGATGCTCGCTGACCGGGGTGGCGATCCGGACGTTGAACGCTTGTTGGAGGGGGTCGCGTTCCTTACGGGACGCCTTCGGCAGAAGCTGGACGATGAGCTTCCCGAAATCGTCGTTGGCGTAGCGACGCTGCTCTTTCCCCACCTCCTTCGCCCGTTGCCGGCCTGTTCAATCCTCGAGTTCTCCCCGCTCATGACCGGTGCTCGCGATCGCACCGTAGTCCCCGCGTTCGCCGAGTTTTCAAGCGTCGACGTGAACGGCGTCGCCTGCCGATTCCGGAGCACCACCGCTACCGAGATTTCGCCCGTCGCCATTGCCGACGTCCGCCTCGAGTCCATCCCGCACGGCAAACAGGAGCTAAAGCTGTCCCTTGACGCGGCCGTCGGGGTCCCGCCCCGCGATAGCCTGCCGGAGAGCCTGCGGCTGCACTTCCCGGGGGAGGGCTACGAGGCTCTGCGGCTCTGGTCGTGGGTGTTGGAGCGCACCGACGATGTGCTGCTGCGAGCGGTGGGCCCTGACGGTCGCATTCGGGGCGAAGTCTCGCTCGGCAAACGCTCCCTCAAGGTTCGGAGCTTCGACGCCGACCAGTCGCTGTTACCCATGGGGAGCTCCACGTTTCACGGCTTCCGATTGCTCGAGGAGTACTACGTCCTGCCCGAGAAATTTGCCTTCGTCGACATCGACGGAGTCCGCGAGGCTGCCGGCGCACTCGGCATGGAGTCGCCGCACGGCCTGGTTCTCGCGTTGCGATTCGATCGACGCCTCGTGGACGCAGCACCGGTGACGAAGGATAGCGTGAAGCTTCACTGCGTCCCGATCGTCAACGTGTTTCAGACGAGCGCAGAGCCGGTTCGCTTGGCGGTGGGGCGTGAACGTTTCCGCGTCAAGCCGACCGGTCTCTCGGTGCGTGCCGGCGAGGTCTACTCGATCGAGCGAGTCACCACGATCCTTCGGCACAGTGGAAAGCGAGTCGAACTGCCGTGCTTCTATGACTTCAGTCACTCGGGGGCCGCGGACTCGAGCGGCATTTTTTACACTCCACACTACGCTCCGAGCGTCGTTGGCGATGGCGTGGATCTGACCGTGTCTTTCGGTTCAGCCTCCCAAGCGAATCTCTTGCCGGATGCTGATGTCGCGTCGCTGGACTTGCTGGCCACGAATCGGAGTCACGCCAATGCGCTCCGGGCCGGCGAGATTCGCGTGGCGACGGGAACCTCACCCATCGGTGTCTCCTTCCGAAACCTGTTCGCCGTGAGGCCGCATGTGTCGCCCCCGTTTGGTCGTGAGCTTCACTGGCGAGTGGTTGCGCATGCGGCCATGGGCATTCGTGCCCTTACCGAGCTGGACGTGTTGCGCTCCGTGCTCGACGTTTACAACCTCCATGCCATCGTGGACCGGCAGGCGGCTCGCGCCGGCGAGCTGCGCATGGCGGCCCTGAAGGACATCCGCCTCAAGCCGTCCGAGAGGCTTCTTCGCGGGGTGCCTGTTCGAGGCATCGACATCGAGGTCGATGCTGAGGAGACTGGCTTCCAGGGAGACGGCGACCTCTACCTCTTCGGTTCGGTGCTCGAGCGGTTCTTTGGCCACTACGTTTCCCTCAACTCCTTCTCGCGCATGACCCTGAGCGGCCTCACCACGAAGCAGAAGTACGTGTGGCCTGCGCGGAGCGGTTCGGTGACCCTCCTATGAAGGGCCGGGTCTAGTGGAGCCACGGCGCCCCTACGACGAGACGGAGAATCCTGAGACGGAGGAGCAGCTGACGCGCCTGCTCGAGACGAACGGCCATCGCTTCGCCTTCTTTCAGGTGGTGCGCATCCTCGAGCACCTAAACCCCGGCGCTGCGCCGATCGGAGAGCGGGGGCCGCTCGTCAACGAGGCCGTTCGCTTCCGGCACGACCCGAGCCTCGGATTCCCCGCGGGGGACGTGTCGAAGGTGCGCCCCCGCGTTGCACGCCACGGCCTGGTCTTCGCGGAGGTCACCAGCACGTTCCTCGGACTCTTCGGCGCGAACTCGCCCCTGCCAACGACGATGTCGGAGGACGTCCTCAAGAACGAGGACGACAGCGGCAGCCTTCGAGCCTTCTACGACATCTTCCATCACCGCCTCATCAGCCTCTTCTACCGCGCGTGGAAGAAGACCCGGATGTACGCGTCCCATCGCGCCGACGGCTCCGATCGGCTCACGCAGCGGGTGCTCTCCTTCGTGGGGGTCGACGGCTTTGGCGCGACGCCCAATCTAGGCATTCCGCCGATTGACCTCCTGGCCCTCGCGCCACTGCTCGCCGTTCGCACCCGGTCGGCTCGCACCCTCGAGACGGTCCTCACGCGCGTCTTTCCCGGCATCGCCGTCGGCGTCGAGAGCTTCCTCGAGCGACGCGTCATGCTCAGCGACGACCAGCGGGCGCAGCTCGGGCTCCGCAACGGCACCCTCGGGACGAACTTCACCATTGGTCGCTCGGTCGTTGACCGGACGGGGCGCTTCGGCGTGCAGGTCGGCCCCGTGGACTACGAGCTCTTCGAGGCGCTTTTGCCTGGCGGGAAGCATCACACGAAGCTCCGCGAGGTTGTGCAGCAGTTCACGCGCGGTGTCCTCGAGGCCGAGGTCGAGCTGCTCCTCAAGGACGATCAGACGCCCCGCTTCCAGCTCGGCGAGCGCGGCGCCCAGCTCGGGGTCACGACGACCTTGCGGAGCGCCGAGGGCAAGGCCCTCAAGGCCAAATTTGTGCTCAGTGACAACGCGGAGGAGGCCCGCGCGACGATGTCGTAAGGGCCGCCAGTGGTGCTGCCGTCGCGCCTTCTTGCCGTGCCGCCCGAAAGTGGGCCGATTCCAGGTCCGCGACCTACGATGACCGCGATGGACGCAAAGTGTGGGGCCCTCGTCGGGTCGTCGGTCGCTCTCGTGGCCGCGCTCTCTGGTTTCGGCTGCAGCAGCGTGGCCCAGCCGGCGCGAAACGAAGACGTCGCGCGGCAGAACGCGCCGGTCCCGGCGTGCATCATGCCCATGCCCGTGCGCCCGACGTCGCGTGGCACGGTGAAGCGCCTTCGCGACCTTCAGTATTGGGAGCTCGTCTTTCCGTCCTACGATGCGGCGAACCGCAAGCTCCCGGAGGACGCGCTAGCGTGCACCGGTAAGGCGGTCTTCAAGGACCCGATCCTCGAGGGCGGCACCAGCGATCGCGGCTGGCCTCGCACCATCGAGGAGCCCGACGTCCTCGTCGGCTCCGGCGGCGATCGTCTCAAGGTTGTCTGGTTCCGCACGCACACGTTCAAAGACGGAGCGACCGGTGGCGCCATCGCGCTCGTGCGGTCTCTCGACGAAAACGCAGAGGCCTACGCCGTAGGCGCCTACAAAGCCACGACGCCCAAGCCCTACCTCGGAATGGAGCGCATGGGGCCCGAGGTCGTCATTACGGCGCAAGACGATCAATGCCTCGCGGTACCCAAGGGCCCCTGCGAGACGCGCATGACGGTGCTCGTTCCGCGCAACGGCGTGCTCAAGCCGATGGCGTCGTTCCTCTTGCAGAAGCGCGACTTCGTCAATGGCAGCGAACCTGGTGCGCCGGGGCGCATCGAGTATCGCCTGACAGCCTCGCCTAAGTTCAGCGAGGAAGGCATCAAGCTCTACGAGCAAGTCCTCGCCATCGATGAAGGCGGTCGCGAGCTCCGTCGCGCCGAGCTCGAGCGGATGTACAAGGTGGCGGGTCGTGATCTCTCCGAGAGCGAAGGGTCGCTGTGGCCGCGCATTTTTCCGCACAAAGACGTGCCGGCACCGGCTGGTGGCAAGGGCGGCGCGAAGATCACCGTGCTCTCGTCGAAAGAGGCGGCGCGCGCCGCGAAGGCGATGCTCGAAGACTGAGGCGTCGGGAGCTTGGTCGTGTCAGGCGTCTTCGCTACGGCAGCGCCTTGATCCAGCGATAGACGGCCGTGGTGCCTTCTAGGTCGCCGATCTTGGTTCCGAGCGGTGGCATGGCCCACGACTCTCGGAAGGCCATGCGCACGAAGAGCTGACTCTCGTCGGGCGCGCCGGGAACGATGAGTTGATTGATGTCTGGCGGGACGATGTGCCTCGCCACGACGCCGACGCTCTTCATGGCGCCGGTGTCGCTTGCGAGCTTGTCGGTCGTCTTGAGGGCCAGCCGCAAGGGCGACTGGTTGTGCAGACCCGTGTGCTCGTTGTGGCAGTGGCCGCAGTTCGCGTGGAGGTAGCCGAAGGCGGCGCGCTCGACGTCGTTGCCCGGCACTTCGAATTCACCGGACGGGGGCGCCGATAGCAAGCCGTCGGCGACGAACTTGGACAAGAGCCCGGCGCCGCCGTTCGAGAGTTGAATGGCAGAGACGCCCAAGACCGCGCTGTGTCCGCCGGCGTGGCACTTGCGGCAGTCGAGCTGCGACGGGACGTCGTGGTTGGTGCCGGCTGCCTTGGCCACGCCGAGGAGCGACGCGTCGGCATCGGAGCCGTCGGCGCGCCAGACGTACGCCATCATCCACCACTCGTCGTCGGGAAGCTTTTCGAGCAAGCGGGTCTCGATGAGACGACCTTCCACCCAAAACTCTTTCCAGACCTTGGTGCCCGCCGGGAACTTCCAAACGTCCATGTCGGTCGTGTCGATGGTGGCACCGGGCGGCAGCGCCAAGAACCGCTTCTTCTCCTCGCCGTCGCTGAAGAGCGCGAAGCGCGGCACAAACTCGCGAACGCCGCTCGCGAGCTTCTTCGTCGCGACGTCGTCGTAGAGGCCTGATGCGGAGAGGAGCTGCGGGCCCGTCGGCGGCGGCGTATCGGGCACGACCGCGGGACGCTGCTTGGCGCCGGCGTCGGGCACAGGCACCGACGAGGCGGCCTGCCCGGGGCCGGCCGCCTCCGAGCAGCCCGCCACGAGCGTCAGGGCCAGGAAGGCCTTCAGCGCGCCATGGCTAGAGCTTCGCATGGCCATGCGGTAGCACGCGGCGGGAGAAGCGTCATGGCGCCAGCGCGCCCCGCTCAAACTCGCTCACGAATTCCTGCCCCGTCCGACAGCCAGAGATGCTTAGGTCGTAGGCCCCGGAGTCGAACCAGGACGGTCACCACTCACCCGTAAAGGCGCCGCGCCCGCGGCCTTTTTGGTGGTGCCTACGACGATGACTTCCCATGCACAGCTCGGACCAGGCTCAAGCGTTCGCATTGTCGCGGAAGTTGGCCAACTTTCGCGCGCCGCGCCGCCGCTTTTGCGCCGGCCCCATGGCGCCCGCGTCACGGAGCCGGCGGTCGCCACTCCGCGGACTTTGGATACACGCGGCCGTCGCTCATGGGAGCGCCGCTGTCACGGGCACTGCCACCGCGCCTCGGCTTTCGCCTGACCTCGAAACGGCGCCCGGCACACGTCGACGTTCGCGAGGCCCACGAAGAGTGCGCACTGCGCGTCGCCCACACGTCCCCGCGCCGCGCACTCGCGCTTTGCCCAGTCGTCGAGGAGACCCCGCGACGGCGCCGAGTGTTTCGTGCCGGTTGTCTTCTCGAGGCCACTCGTCTCCAGGCATGCCTCAAAGAACGCAGCGGCACCCGGCTCGCGGGGCTCGTTCATGCGGTCCATCGCGAGGACGGCCCCGTCGAAACACTCGCTCGCGGAGCGCTTGGGCACCGCGAAGGCGCGCCCCTCGGCCTCGCCGCGCGTGAGCACGGCCTTCATCTCGTCTTTTCCGCGAAAGGCGACAAATCCGCCGAATGCGACGAGCGCGATGGGGAGCGCGAAGAAGAGCGGGGTGAAGAGTCCGCCGCCGAAGAGGCCCTTGTCGTCTTCGTCCGCCATCAGTGGCTCCAGTCGATGCTCTTCTGGCTGCCCTCAGCCATGAAGCGGCCGTCCTTCTCGACGACGCGCGAGGCCGCCGCTCCGCGATCGTGCGTGTAGAAGACCCACTCGGAGCCCGCCACGATGCGCGTCAAGAGGCGGGTCTTCTCCTCGATGAGCAGCTCCGGGAAGCGGTCGTAGCCCATGGTGATGGGCAGGTGGACCCACGGCAGGCCCGGCACCAGATCGCCGAGGAAGGTGATGGGCCCCCTTGGGCCGTCGTAGACCGTGGAGAGAAGCAGACCCGGCGTATGCCCTTCGGAAAGGAAGAACGTGTAGCCCGCGCCGAGCGTGGCGCTCGTCGCGGCGTCGCCTTCTTCTCGGACGAGTTCGAGGCGCCCGGTCGCTTCGAGGAGTCCCGTGAGCTCGGGGATGAACGACGCGCGGTCGCGCACGTGCGGGGCCTTGGCGCGCTCCCAGGCGCGAGCGCCCACCACGTAGGTCGCCTTGGGAAACACGAGCTCGAGCGCCTTGCCGGGTGCGTAGGCGGAGAGCAGGCCGCCGGCGTGATCGAAGTGAAGGTGGCTGAGGACGAGCACGTCGATGTCTTTCGGCGTGAGACCTTGCTCCTTGAGCGAGCGAACGAGGACGTGCTCCTCTTCGATCACGCCGAACCGCTCCTTCATCTTCGGATCGAAGAACGCGCCGATGCCCGCCTCGAAGAGCACGTTGCGGCCCGATGTCTCCGTGACGAGCATGGCGCGGCACGCGAAGTCGATGCGGTTCTTCTCGTCGGGCGCGGCCCAGCGCTCCCAAAGCGCCTTCGGACAGTTGCCGAACATGGCGCCACCGTCGAGTCGTTGCGTGTTGCCTTCGAGGGATCGGATCCGCATGGGGTGCCCTCTATAGCATTTCAGCGATCGCCGAGCGCCACCGGGAGGCGGTCGTCGCGTGCCCAATCGCTGTAGCTGCCCTCGTAGATAAGAGCCGCGAACCCCGCACGCTCGAGGGCCAGGACGTCGAGGCACGCCGTCACGCCGGAGCCGCAATAGACGACGATGTCGTCGGCCGCGCCGGCGCCGAGCGAGCGGAAGTACGCCTCCAGCTCGCTCTTGGACTTGAGGCCCGTCGTGCCGTCGGCCTTCGTCACCAGGAGATCCGCGAAGGGCGCGTTCACGGCCGAAGGAATGTGTCCGGGCCGCGCGTCGACGGGCTCCGTGTCGCCGCGGTAGCGCTCGCGCGCGCGCGCGTCGAGCAGGAGCGTGCGGCCCACGCCGCCGCCGAGCGCGAGTCGCTCCACGAAGGCCTTGTCGACGACGTCGCTTCGCTGGGGCGCGGCGAGGCTGAGCGCTTGGGGCTCAAAGCTGGGCCCGTCGGTGGATACAGGTCCGCCGGCGGCGACCCACGCGGGAAAGCCTCCGTCGAGGATCGACACGCGCTCGTGTCCGTAGCGGCGCAAGAGGAACCAAACGCGCGCGGCGATGGCGCCGCCGGCGTCGTCGTAGGCCACCACGTGGGTGGTCGCGTCGACGCCGATGGCCCCGAAGACGCGTTCGAGCTGAGCTCGCTCCGGCATCGGGTGTCGGCCCGGGCCCGACGGCGCTGAGAGGTCCACGTCGAGGTCCAAGAAGGCGGCTCCCTCTACGTGCCCTGCCGCGTACGCGTCGCGGCCACGTTTGCTGAGCGACCAACGGACATCGACGACGCGAAGGTCGGACCAGGGTCGAGGACGTGCCATCAGCCATGGTGCCGTGACGACCGGGTCGGTGGGCGAAGTCATGCGTTGGAAGGTACCGCGGCCACGGCTCGGGCCAAAAGGTCGATCCCGCTGGCCGGCGAACGCTATAACGGTCCTCGGTCGCTCGGCGACCTTCCTATGCGGTACCTGTACGGAGACTCGGCGCCGTTTCCTCACGGATACGATTTCCTCGCGACGCTTCAGCGGTTCTTGGAGGAGGCGGCGCGGACCGTCTCGCTGACCAGCGAAATGGCTGCGCTCGTCGAGGCGCGCGTCGCGTCGGAGCGCACGCGCGTTCGTGCGCTGGCCGACCTCGAGGCCCTCCACGCGACGCTCGTCGCCGACCTCGAAGCCGGAGCGATGCGCCTCGCCGGCGAGCTAGCCCCGGACTACGCGGGGCGAATCCGCGATGAGGCGGGCCGCGCCGTGGAGGCTGCCCGCGCTCACGCCGGGCAACGCGAAGACCACGAACGTCGCGCCCTCGAGACCGAGCTCGCGCAACGTCACGAGCTGGCTCGCCAAGCGCTCGAGGGGTTCTTCCTCTCCGCGAGGATGCCGATCCTCGCCGCCACCATTCGCATGGACCTCGAGGGCCAGAGCCCGCGCATGAGCGCCGAGCTCGTTCACGAAGGCGGGATCGTCGCCGCCGTCACGCTCGCTGCGAGCCGCGCTCACGATTGGGTCGCGCCGCGTCGCGCCGGTGACTTCGCGCCCGAGCTTTCGATGCTCATTGGCCTCAAGAAGGGCCTCTTCCGCCGCGGCGACGAGCCGGAAGCCGTGCGCCTCGACGACTTCATTCTGGGCGGTTTCGTCCTCGGCGAGGACACCGCAGAGATTCGATTGCGTCGTCGCGCGACGGAGCCTGACGCCTACGTGTTCGAGGCGCGACTCCAAGAGGAAGGCCGCCTCGTGGCCCACGTGACGCGCGCCCTCGAGGCCGCGGAGCACGCGGGCCCGGTCGAGCTCGAAGAAGCGGACCGGAGGAAGGTTCTCCAGTTCTGGGAGCGCTTGCGCAGCGCGGTCGAAGGGCCGCTCGACCAGCGATCGGCGCTCACGGCGCTGATGCTCGACGGTGAAAACGTCTTCGACTCGGGGCAATACGGTGAGCTCCTCGCGCGCGTGGTGCGGTCCCTCGCGCACACGATGACCGAGGTGTCGCGTCGGAGCCCCAACAAGGAAGAGCTCTCCCTCAAGCGAGAGTCCGACGCTGGCGCGCGCGAGGAGCTCTACGTGAAGAAGAAGGATCTCCTCGTGGCCCTCGCGGGCCTGACGCTCGAGCAACGAACGCTGTTCGCTCCGCTCGGCCTCGGCGTCGCCGAGTAGCAAGGAGGCGGCGAACGCGACTCGAGAGCGCGCCCGCGAGCTCGGTGCGGCGCCGCTACGGCATTCGCGTGACGAACGACATCACCATCGCCGCCACGGTGAAGACCCACAACATTCCTAGCGCCGTGAAGAGTGCGACGGTCGCGAGCAGTCGAGCGTTGGGTGGCGCGGTGCGCATCGCGATGATCGGCACGACGGGCGGCGCGGCGATGGCGTTCAAGAGCAGTCGATCCACGGGCGTCGGCTCGCGGCGAGGGCTTGTCTTCGCCGTGGTCGATTCCCAGGTCTCCCAGGCCTCGGCATGCGACGGCGCCGTCACGAGCGTGGCGTCATTGTTGGCGAACACGTTCGTCCGCTCCGCCTCCATGGGCGCGATGGCGCCGACCACCTGGGCCTCGACGACCTTCGGGCGGAGCTCCGAGGCCGGTGCCGCGTCCGTCGCCGGCCCCCTTTCACCAGAGCCTACGCTGCCGCTCTCGCGCAGGCCGCTTGCAAGGACGGCAGTCTCGCCGGGCGCTTCGCCGACGGCTGCGAAGACGCGAGTCGGTGTGTCGCCGTATTGGCGCGTCTTGCCGCCGTCGTCGCCGGGATGCGGAACCATCACGCGGGTCACTTCGTCGTCGTCGCGCCGCACGTCAGGCCGCACGCGCTGCATGGTGCCGCTCGCAGGGCGCCGCGGCTCCGCGGCGGTCTGCTGTCGTGTCCGCGCAAGTTCAGCGTTCTTGCTCATTGGTTCCCCACCCGGAAGGTTTGAACACAAAGCACGCGCTCTCGAGCGACTCAACAACGTCCCCGTGGCGGCTTTCTGTGACCGCAGCTTACGCCGCGGACGTGAGACTTCATCGTTCCTGTGAACGCGCATCGGGGAATGTGTCGGATGGACGCCGACATTGGCGGACTACGGCGGCTGTCGAAGCGCGGTCCCGGAGTGGATCAACGGCGATCGCACTGGCTCGCTTCAAGCACCCACCTGCGAGATCGGCCGACATCGGTCATCCCCGAGCGATGCGCACTTTTGGGGTCCGTCGCCCGATGGATTGGGCGTTGCAGGTTCTGAGTCGTGGCCCGCGACGTTTCCGGGCGGCGACATGAGACTGCAAATGTCTACATCGGGTTGTCCAAACAGGATGGTGGGTGCGACATGGGGTTCTTTCGCTGGCTCAGCAACGTCTTCGGCGGCCGTCAGGCGACGGTCGCTCCCGTTAGCAAAGAACTCCGCCGCCCAACGTCGTTGATGCCTCCGCCCGGCGACCCCGTTCGCATGGCGTGGGATCAACTGAAGTCCTTCGTGGCGCGCTGCGAAGCGCAGTCGCTCGACCTCGCCGGTCTTCACGTCGACGACCCCATCGGATTTTGCGCCGTGCGTGCGCGCATCGAAGAGCGGAAGCTCGCGGGCACGAGCGCCGAGGAGGCGACGCTCGCGGAGGGCTTCTCCTGCGTCGATCACTGGGTCGTCGTCGAGCGCTACTTCCAGGCCCGCTACTCGGAGCTGGTGCGCTTGCCCACGGGCAAGGTGGCCGTGCGCTACGTCGAAGCATTTCAGCGCGCCACAGAGCGGGCCGAACACCAGGTCAACGGCGAGCGCACGCGCCTTGAGCAAGCGGCCTCGCTGCGGGAGCCCATCGCCGGCGTGACGCTCGAGCGCTTCGCGGAGATCTCCGCCATGCTCGCGTTCCTCGGCTCGGACGCCACGCGCGCCCGCACCACCGAGGTCCTCGCGTCGTTCGGCATCGGGGCGGCCACCTTCGGCTCCGTCCGGCGCGGCTGGGAAACGCGCATGGAAGGCGATTCGACCAAGTCGCTGCGTCGGACCTTCCGCGCCGCGTGGACCTTCACGCAGGAGCAGCTCGCGTCGGGAAAGCTCAAGGTCGCGGGCACCGTCGACCAGGAGATCTCGAAGGTCTCCACGCGCTACACCTGGGTCGAGTCGATGGAGGCTCGTCCCGAGTACCGCAGCTCGATGATGACCGGCTAAGGCCGCGACGGGCGGAACCGGGCCGTATCGGGCGCGCAGTCGCTGCGGCCCGCGCCGCGCTAGCCGGCGAGATTTGCACGCAACTTTCCTCGCGCAAGCCAAATCGCCCGAGACAGAAAAGAAAGCTTTCGCGCGCCCATAAGGCGGGCTAGCAAGGTCGCGACATGCGCCTTCGCTACGCCTCCGATGTCCGCACGCTTCTTTGGACGTTCGTTCTCACGCCGGCCCTGGCCGCGCTGCTCTACGCGCGCCCGGCCCTCGTGCCGTACCTCTCCTGGGTGAGTTGCTACTTCGCACTCGCCTGCGGCGTCATCGCGCACAACCACAACCACTGCCCGACCTTCGAGAGCAAGCGCGCCAACTCGATCTTCGCGGGCTGGATCTCGATCTTCTACGGGTACCCCACGTTCGCGTGGATCCCGACCCACAACCTGAACCACCACAAGTTCGTCAACAAGGCCGGCGACGCGACCATCACCTGGCGCTTCACGAACAAGAACAACGCGCTCGTGGGCATCACGTACTTCTTCGTCTCGAGCTACTACCAGAGCGGACCCATCAAGGAGTTCATCCGCAAGGCGAAGGCCGGAAACCCGAAGCTCTATCGCCAGATCGTGACCCAATACGTGGTCTGGGCGGGCGCGCACCTCGGCCTCTTTGCGCTCGCGCTCGCGATCCATGGGCCCAAGACGGGCCTCTACGTTTACGTGTTCGCCTTCGCGCTCCCCGCGTTCTTCGCGCTCTGGACGATCATGTTCTTCAACTACGGGCAACACGTGCACACGGACCCGTGGTCGAAGCACAACCACTCGCGCACCTTCAACGGTCGGCTCCTCAACTTCCTGCTCTTCAATAACGGCCTTCACACCGTGCACCACGAGCACGCGAGCGCGCACTGGAGCACCATGCGCGAGATCCACGAGAAGATCGCGCCGGAGATTCACCCCGAGCTGAACCTCCGGAGCTTCTGGTGGTGGGTCATTCGCTCGTTCTTCTTGGCGCCGATCTTCCCGTCGATGGGCACCAAACAAATCGGTCGCGCGCCCTTCGACACCGAATCGCCCCGCACCGCGGCTGTCGAGACGGCGACCATCGGCGAGGCCGTCGAGGCGGGCATCAACGCTCCGATGGTTTGACGCAGGGCACGTCGAGCGGCTGACCCGTCCGAAAGGCGTCGAGCACGAGCGCCGTGCACGGATCTTCTCCTCCAAGGCGCCAAAGCGCGATCTTCGAGAATCCGTGCTCCAGCGCAAGGGCCAGGCGTTGCCGCGTAGCCGTGTGGTCTTCGATGAAGATGGGGCCACGCTGCGCGCCTCCATCACCAAGGGTGACGGTCGCCGTGGCCACGGTGCTTAGCGCCGAGTCGTCGAAGCGTCGCGAGCTGGTGCGGACTGTTCGACCGCGGATGCGGCCTCGATGGAGCGCGCTCCAAAGAAAGTCACTGCGCCCTTCCATGAGCGCGCCGTCGACGCGCCCGTAGAGAGGCACGCCGAACGCGAGGCGATCGAACTGGTCTTTCGGGACAAGTCCTGCGAGTCGCGAGAGCGCTCCCACGATCCACTCGCGGGGTTGTGGCGGGCGAGCGCCCGTCGTGTCGTGGTCGTAGAGCATGATCGCGACGAGGTCGCTTTCGGCCGTCAGCGCACGGAAGTCGTATGCCGACCCCGGTGCCGGTTGGACGCAGCTGCTCGTCTTCGCAGCCGCCGGCGTGAGCGAGAGGGGACATGGCGCCGGGAGCGCGAGGGCGAGACGCTTCTTGTGGCGACGGAGCCGCGCGCCCAGGCTCTTCACGAGCGATGAGAAGAACTGGCTCTCCCCAACGAGCCCCTCGAAGTCCAAGAGGACACCGCCATGGTCGGTCGCCAACGCGAAGAGCTGGTCCTCGAGACGCGTCGTCATTGCGGAATCGCTGAGCGTGCGCGCTAAGCGGCGCGCGCAGCTGCCTCCGCAGGCGACCAGCGGCAGCCGGTCCCGCTCCGCGAAGCGCGCGATGGCGCGGGTGAGGCGCTCTGAATCCTGCGGCCGCGACCACGCGGTGATCTTGGGTTCGGCCCCCTCGAAGCTCACGCGATGAAGAACCGGGCTCACCAGGGTGACGCCGCGCTCCGCTTTCAAGCTCGCGAGGCTCTCGTCGTCGCCGATGACCCACGCGAGCACCTCTCTCGGCGGCGGGCCCGCGTCGACAGACCCCGCGACCGTCGACTCGCTGGGCGCTGGGTCTCGGGTGAGCGGTTCGGCGGTCGGTACGCAGCCGCTCAGCGCCGCCAAGAGCGCGAATCGCAACGCGGTGAAACGCCCGTCAACGCGGGCGCTAGCCAAGGAGCGCGCCACCTACGGGGAGATGCTCGCGCGTGAGGTTCGCGATGTTGTCGGGCCCTCGAACGTAGAGATCATCCTCGATGCGGATGCCTCCCATTGGTGCGATGGCGTCGACGGCCTTCCAATCGACGAGCGACGCGTGCGCGCCCGCGCGGAGCTCGGCGAGCAGGTGGTCGATGAAGTAGATGCCCGGTTCAACGGTGAAGCACTGGCTTGTCTCGATGGTCGACGTGTTGCGCAGCCAGGGGTTCTCGGGCTTCGGCTTCACCAGCGCGCAGCCCACGTCGTGGCACTGCAAGCCGAGCGAGTGTCCGAGTCCGTGCGGGTAGAACGCCCGCGTGACGCCGCCGGCCACGAGCTCATCGGGGCTGCCCTTTCCGAGGCCGCTCGCCTTGAGAATGCTCGCCACGCGGCGGTGCGACTCTTCGTGGAGCGACTCGTAGCCGCTATCGACCTTCACGGCCGCGCAGAGCTCCTTTTGAGCCTCCTCCAAGCCCGACACGAGCTCAGCGAAGGTTGACGCGGTCGAGCCCTTGCCCTTGACCCACGTGCGCGTGATGTCCGACGCATAGCCGAGGAATGTCGCGCCTGCGTCGACGAGCAACGACTCCGCATCACGCGTGCGCGGATGCTTGCGGTAGCTCACGTGATGCAGCGTTGCTGCGTTCTCGCCAAGCGCCACGATGTTCTTGTAGGGCGTCTCGGCGTCGTCTTGTTTCGTTGCGGCGAGGTACAAGAGGTGTAGGTCGAGCTCGGAGCGATCACCGGCGGCGAAGGCGTCGCGGAGCGCCGCGTGTCCCTTTGCGGCCCGGAGATTGGCCTCCGCGAGGCATGCGGCTTCGTAGGGCGTCTTGCGGGACCGCAAGCGGTCGAGCGGCCCCAAGAGGTGAGGGGCGTTGGGCTCGACGAGCCCCCAAGCGTCGGCTCGCGCGACCTCTTCCCCAATGAACGCGAGCTTCTTTCCCGCGGGCAGGAGCGCCTTGACCTCGTCGACGCTCTTTGGCCGTTCGACGCGGAGGACCTCGAGGAAGAGCTGATGCTCAGGCAGTGCCGGCCGCTCCCAGTAACTCGTGCAAGCGGTCCAAACGAGGATCGGCGCCGAACCGGTCACGAAGATCAGCGCGCAGTCGGCATCGGCGATGGGAGCCCAGTGCTGGAAGTGCGGCGTCGCGCGGAGAGGCCAATATTGGTCGTCGTATTCGGAGCGCTTCTTCTGGACGCCCGAGTGAATGACGACGCCATCGAAGCCGGCGGCCGCGAGGGTCGTCTCGTAGGCCCGGGTGAGCGACTGGATGTGATCGCGATAGAGCGCGAGGAGTAGAGCGGAATCCACCCACGTACTCTACATCGCCCAGCGTGATTCGGCGTCACGCGGTTGTCAGGCTGCGGCGCGGGGCTCGCTTCGTGACGGACGCCTCTACTCGGGCGAATGGCAGACCGCTTCGATGTTGTGGCCGTCGGGATCGAGGACGAACGCACCGTAGTAGTCCTTGTGGTAGTGGGCGCGCGGCCCCGGCGGGCCGTTGTCGTGCCCGCCGGCGGCGAGGGCCGCTGCGTAGAATTCGTCGACGACTCTGCGACTCTCGGCGCGGAAGGCCAGGTGGATGCGCGGCTCGTTCGGCGCGCCCTCGCTGACCCAGAAGTCCGGCTTGGGCGGGACGCCGTAGCCGACGACGACGAGGCCGCCGGTGTGCTCCTTCGGCACCTCCATCAGCTGGCGGTAACCAAGCGGTGCGAGCGCCTTTTCGTAGAAGGCTCGGCTCCTGGCGGGATCGCTGACTCGGAAACCGGTGTGGTCGATCACGGGAAGAAGGCCCTTGGGCTCCGCGAACGTCGGAGCAGGTGGCGTGACAAAATAGCCGAAGGGCGGCTCGGTCACCCGGCCGCCCTTCGCGGAAGTCTTCTTGTCCTCACCACGCTTCGCCGTATTCGGGCGGGCGCGTCCGGCTCTCGCCGGAGCGGGACCCACGGCTCATCACCTCGCGAGTGATGGGCTCGTGCACCAAGTGGGGGACGGGGGGCGCTTTCCGGGCCCGCGCGGTTCGCGCCTGCGGGCTCGGTGCGTAGCGACGGTATTCCCGACGCCAGCTTCAGTGGACTCACCCTCGGAACACGCGGCACGTGGCTCACCCTCGAACGGTGACGGCCTGCCTTGTGTGGACCCCCCGCGCCTTGCAGGGCTAGAGGAGCCTTGTCCGAAAACGTTCCCACCTCTGATGTTCCTTGTCGCGCATGAGGCACCGGTCGCTCGGCTCCAGCCGATGACCAGCGGGTGATGCTTTCCTCACGAAGAGCAGCGCACCGCGATCCTCTTGCGTCAGGACTGTTTCACGGACACCCGGTTAGAGGCCATCCGCTTCCCAGCCCAGAACACCTTCCGTCGTGTACGGAACCGCGCGGGACTCTCGCCCTTTGCAGCCGCTTCGCTTCGTCGAGGTGTGTTCCTCGATGTTGCGTAGCGCGTACCCTTTCGCCCTGTCTCTGCAGCGCCGCGCTTTATCACGCGCCGCCGTTTCCTTCAGGCTAGGCACCCTTCGAGTTCAAGCTCTCTCGAGCGTTGGACCCACGGAGGTACCGAGGCACTTCCAACCGACGTTTGCCACCCAACAACGTCTCTTCCCAAACTGCACCCGTGCTCACGTCGCTCGACTGGTTCTCCGGGCTCACACCCGGTTCGGCCGAGAAGATCCTGGTTCACGCCAGGCCGATCCTGCTTCGGTGGGACCGTGGCCGGTGCGGGAGGGGTATTCGCCCTCGAGCACTCGACCCAGCCTTCACCTCTGACGTCCTCGTCGCGACGGTTCATGAACTCTCGAGCCTCTCAGCTCGACGAATCCAGTCCCCGAAGCCAAGGCTGCCCGTGCCGGCGGCGCCGTGAAGCGACCGCGCGATAGAGCAACCAGGACGCCTTCCACCGAAAGTGCCCCGAGCGCCTTCCTCCCTGGGGAGGGGCTACCCCTCGCGGAGTAACCGGTCTCGAGACCCGACGAAAGCGAGGTACGCCTCTCCTCCGCCAGCAAACTCCCTTCGCGACTCAAGGCTGGTGCTCACCGAAGTGCGCACGAGGTGTTCCCTGAGAGCTAGCCCTTGCCCGCGTGTGGTGACGGTCCGAGATGGAGACGTCAGGCGCACGCATCGACGGGGCTGGAGTCGAACTTCCGACTTCTGCCGTACGTTTTCGACGCACGGGCACACCCATACGAGCCCTCGATCCTCCTCCGCGCTGGGCGTGCAGCCCCGGTCCGCGTTCGACCTCGAAAACCCCGCTTGCGCCGAGCCTTCGTGGTCGTCCCGAGCGTGATCAGCGCCCGAGTGAGGAGCCATGCCCTCTGACGGTGCTCCCGGCGGCCGATCTCTCGGCCGTCGCTCTCGCGAAGCTCCACTCGCGGGAGATTGCGTGCCGAAGCGACGCGACCCTGCGAACGAGCCTG
Source organism: Myxococcales bacterium (assembly GCA_016703425.1). NCBI lineage: Bacteria > Pseudomonadati > Myxococcota > Myxococcia > Myxococcales > Myxococcales bacterium. The sequence goes on along the minus strand of JADJCA010000008.1, from coordinate 298,841 downwards.
GGGTGCAACGGAGCGTGACGGTGACTAGCCGACACGCGACATGGGTCGCGCCCCCGAAGTGAAGGCTCCGCGGCGATTCCTGCCGTGGGATCCCCTCCTTCGAGGAGCGCGGACACCCCGTGTCGTCTCGCGAAAGCTGCCAGTCCGGAGGTTCTCTCCGCTCTGGCTGGCGCATCCTGGAGGGAGGCCATGCCTTCGCAAGGACCTAGACTTTGGACTCCGGCTCTTCCGCGAAGAAGAGGCCGACGTCGACGGTCGGGGTGCCTGGAACCCTTCGTAGGAACGGGTGACGGCGGAGGGTCGCCCCTCGCGCCGCTCGTCCGATCTCCCGGCCGCGCGGCTCTTGCGAGCGTTGCGATGTCGAGAGACCAGCGCCACATTCAGCCTCGCCAGAAGCGACCCCGCATGAAAAGTGCGAAGCCGCCTAGGTGAGGTGATCGAAGCGCGCCCCTTGGGAATCCGCGGGGTGTGGGCTTCGATCGTGGCGCCCGAAGGGCCCTTGCGATCGAGAAGCTCGCGAGCTGGTGTGTCGCGAACTTCCAAGAGCACTTATCGGTGATCGCGACGCCAATCGCAACGCGAAAATCGCGTCTCATTCACTTTTGTTTCGCATAGGTTTCCCACAGGGTTGTCCACAGGATCTGTGGAAAAGTGGCCAAAAGGCCGTAAATGTTCGCGGTTTTGTGCGGCGAGGCGAAGTGCGTCACTCCGCGCGCAACGGGTGAGCGGCGCCGACAATAACGTTTGTATGAAGTGTTTGATTGATGTGTTTGTTTGTCCAGTTTGATGGTGTGCGAAGCGCGCGCGTCCTCGCGAGGCGATGCGCGTCATCGCGCGAGCGACGCTGCTCCCTCGTTCGTGACTTGCGAGTGCGCGCGGCCGTGCGCGGCGTTTGGCCTTGGCGTCCGGTGACGCTACTTCGCGCCGAACGTCTTGCTCACCGCGACGTCCTTGCCCCTGCACGCTTTGGCGTCGAAGGGCTCCTTCTTCACGGCCTTCACCATGCACGCCACGGTGCTCGCATCGAGGGTGGACGGATCGCTCACGGCCTTGCCAACCTTGCCCTTGACGTCGACCTTGAGCACCACGCGCACGGTTCCCTGGAGCTCGGGGTTCTTCTTCTTGCCGGCCTGGTAGCACTCGTTGAACTTGGCGCGGACCCGCTCCTCGAAGGGCGCAGCCACGAGCGCGCAATCGTCGTGACCTTCGGCGATGAGCCCCGCCGTCTTGGGCTCGTTCTTGATCTCTGGCGCGGGGCCGTCGGTGCCGCGGGGCTTGAACTCGGCTCCGCCGCGCCGCCATCGGCAGTCGATCGAGGCGCGGCTAGCGGCTCGTCGCTCGTCGCCGGCGGGCTCGCCGGCTCGCTCGGCGTAGCCGGTGCCGACGCGGGCGGCGCCGCGGCGCCTCCACAGCTCGCGAGCGCGAGCCCGACGGAAATGCAGAAGGCGCAGGCAGGGGCGGAGAGCAGGCCGGCGGGAGAAACGCGCATCCCCGTACGCTACAAAGCTTTCGAGGGTTCGGCGCGACGAAACACCAGCGTGCGGTGGTCGGCGTCGAGGGCCGTGCGGGCCCGCAGAATGGCGCGGCGGCCGGGCTCGAGATCGATGACGCGCGGCGCCCCGTCGAGCGTCCACGCGGGGCCGTCGGTCAGCGGGACGGCGTAGGGCGCCGACCGCTGCGCGGCGAAGGCCACGATGCCGTTCTCCTTCGCGCGTCCGAGCACGTCGGCGCCGCTGGGCGTCTCCGTGATGCCTTCGAGCGGCACCGGTTCGAAGCCGAGCGCGACGAGTCGCCGTGTGAGGGCCACGACTTGCGCCGCGGCCGTCGACGCTTCTTTTCCTGGCACCTCGGCGAAGGGCTTGAGCCACGTGGGCAAGCCTCCGTAGGCCACCGCTCCGTCGGCCCGTCCGCGGGCTTCCAGGAAGTTTGGACGGCCCGCATGCGTGCACGCAGCGGTGCGTGCCGGCTCGCCGGCGGCGTCGCAGGCGAGCGTATCGGAGAGCGCGGGGGCGCCGGGGCTCGCGCTGCCCTCGCCACCGAGCGACACGACGAAAGTGCGCGCGTCGTCGGGCAGCTTGCCCGCTTTCCAATCGGTCGTGTGAATCGGAAACACGCGCGCCGCTCGCAACGAGAGCTCGGCGTCCCACGTCGCATCGGCGGCGTCGAGCCACACGCGCGCGCTCGTTTTGGCGCGCGCCGCGATGCGCGTAAGCTCATGGCGTCCACCTACCCGGAGCGCGCTCGCGCGCAGCACGTGAACGGCGCCCGCGCCCTCGTGGGACACGCCGTAGGTGCGCTCCGCCTTGGAGCACGCCCCAACGGGGACCTTCGACGACGAAAGCGGACGGTTGCCGCCCGGGAGACGCAGCGCGACGGTGTCGGCGGGGCCTTCGGGGATGGCGAGAACACACTCGCCGGCGCCCACGCGGAGTGGGAAGAGCTCAGCCGTGCTCGACGCTCTCGCGTCGTGGCGCACGCCGCTCGACGCGAGCTCGGCGGCGCGCGGATCGCTCTGCCACGCAGCCCCCAACTTCTTTTCGTTGGCTGGCGCGTCGCGTTCCATCGTCAGCCAAGCGTCGATGTGCTCCTCCTTGCAGGCGGAGTCGAGGACCGTCGCCGGTCGCGCGCCGCCGCGGGCGAAGCCGAGGACGCTTCCGAAGCGTTTGGCGTCGCCTTGCAGGAGGCGGACGCTTCCCGTCTCGGTCTTGGCTTTGACGACCACGGTGTCGGGCACGCAGGTGCACAGCCCCACGCTTCCGAGCGCCTCGAGCGAATCGCCGTCGTGCGACAGCTCGATCGATGTGGGCACCCCAGCGCCGTCGGTGCCGAGGGCGACGACGCACACCCCGGCCGCGACGGGGACTTCGAGGTGGTTTGCCTTGCGCCAGAGGGCCCAGGGCTCGGGCGGCGTTTCGCGAAGGCCTAACGGCTCGAACGTTCGGGCGAGGCGCGCGGACGACGCGAGCTTGGCTTTACGCCCCTCGTAGAGGCTCTGGGTGGTCCAGCCTACTGTTCCAACGACGGTGATCGTGATCAGCGAGGCGGCAAGACGCCGGCGCCTCGTGCGGCGCGCCTCGGCCTCCGCTTGGTCGAGCTGCCGCCGCCGGCGCGCCATCGCCTGAGCCTTTTCGCGCTCGGCCTTCGCGAAGTCGGGGTGGCGGCCGTCGAGCACCGAGAGCGCGTGCTCGACCTCGGCCAGCTCTTGCTGCGGGGACCGAATCGGTCCGTCGCTCAGCATGAGGCTGGGCGAGGACGGCCTGGGTGGCTTGGGCGGCTCAGCCACGTCGCGAATGTAGAAGGGAATCCCTGGTCAAGGAAGGGCGACGCGGAGACGGACCCGGCGCCGGGGAGGGAAGGCGCGCCGACGGGCCGCGTACAACGACACGAATGGCCTCCGGGAACACGCTGCCGAGCTACGACGACGACGACGTCCCGACGGCGAACGGCCTCCCGTCCGGCCGCGCGGCCTCGCCCGTCGCCAGTGCGCCCGCGGGGCCCGACGACTCGGCCGCGCGCCCGAAGAGCGTGTCGGTCGTGCGGCTCAAAGTCTCCGTGCCTGACGAAGCGACGGCCGCGTGCCTCGCCTCGCTCGCCGAGCACCAACTGCGCCTGACCGAGAGCCTAAGGTGGGGCCGCGCTGTGCTTGCTGAGCTGCCGCGGGACGTCTCCACGCGCGCCGCGGGTGCGACGGTCGGCGCCCGCCTCGCCGACGCGACGGCCGTCCGCGACGCACTAAACGAGCTCAATCGGGCGATCTACGAACACCTTGAGGCGATCGGATTCGAGATCGTGAGCCCCCAAAGCCCGCTCGTCGCGATGCTGCAGGCGGTCCACGGTTGGCTTTGGACGGTCCTCTACGAGCTGGTCGCCCTCATCGACGAGCTCCACCGCCTGGAGGCGGACTGGACGGCGTTTCGCGAGCGTCTGAACCGGGCCAAGGCCTGGCTGCCGCGCGCCCGGGTTGATGAGGTGCGGGACTTCATTGCCCTTTGCGACGATCTCCCGGCTCGGATGGAGCTGAACGGGGCTTTTGACGAGCTCGTGTTCGCCCTCTGCTTGCTCGAAGGAAACCTCGAGCACCGCTTCGGCTGATTAAATAAATCGCCGCAGAGTGGACTTTTTCACCTTGCGGGTCGCCGCGGTGGGGCTAGACCATCCGCCTCCGCCATTTCAGCAGATTGCAGGAGAGAAGGTTACATGGGCTCCATTCGTTCACTGGTTCTCGCTTCCGTGGTTCCGTTCGCGTTCGCGGCTGTCGCCTGCGGCGACGATGGCGACCAGGGCTCCACGGTCGAAGCGCCCAAGGCCACCGAGGGCGTGATGCCCCCGATCAACTCGCAGCCTGCTGCTGCCGCCGCACCCATTTGCGCCAGCGCCGAGTCCGTTGCCGAGGCCACCAAGGAGCCTTCGAACGTGCTCCTCGTGCTCGACCGCTCGGGAAGCATGAAGATCAAGCTCTCCAACAGCGAGACGCGATGGGCGGCCACCAAGCGCGGGCTCTTCGAGCTGCTCGCGAACCTTCCGGCGACCACGAGCGCCGGCGCCATGATGTTCCCGCAGGGCGACAAGCCCGTCGACTTCTGCTCCATCAACGCGACCAACGAGGTCGAGTGCGTTCAAGGCCCGGCGCGTCCGCCCAAGGCTCCGCGCTGCACCTCCGGTACGTACAAGATCGGCGTCGGTAACGCGGCCCTCGATGGCGCGCAGGTCGACAAGGTGAAGGCCTACGTCGAAGCTTCCGATCAAGAGTTCTATTACGGCACGCCCATGGCGGCGGCGCTCGGTGCCGCCATCACCGCTCAGCAAGCGTCCACGCTGCCGGGCGCCCGCTCGGTCGTCCTCTTGACCGACGGCAACCCCACCGACTGCCACACCGATGCCGACCCCGGTGCAAACGACATCGGTCGCGTTGTCGCCGCGGCGCACGCCGGCGCGACCAGCAACCCGCTCGTCCGCACGTTCGTGATGGGCGTGATCGACGGTACGAAGGGCGCGACGCCGGAGAACCTGTCGAAGGTCGCCAAGGCTGGCGCCACGGGTCGCACGGCGGCTTGCGAGTCGACGAACGACTGCTTCTACGCCCTCAACGCTTCGACGTTCCAAAACGACATCCAGAAGGCCTTCGCGGAGATCTCGCTCCAGGCCTTCGATTGCACGTTCAACCTCCCGCCGGCCAACGCGCAAAACGACGCGAGCAAGACCAACGTCGAGATCGAGACGTCGTCCGGTTCGAAGACCGTCGCCAAGGACGCGAACCACCAGAACGGCTGGGACTACCTCCCCAACGGCACGCAGATCCAACTTTACGGTCAGGCCTGCCAGGACATGAAGTCCGACGCGAAGGCCAAGCTCAACATCGTCATCGGTTGCAAGACCGTTGAGGCGCCGGGCAACCCGAACTGAGCCGAGCGACGGCCCATGACAGCCACGACGCTTCGCTGGCTCGCACTCGCGTCCGTCGTCGCGCTCGCGGCGGCGTGCGCCGGCAAAGATCCCGGCGGCGGCCCCAACTACTCGACGCTCCCTTGCGCCGAGACGTGTGGGCAGGACCGGGCGTGCATGAATCGCTGTACGCCGGTCACGACCACCACGCAGCAGCCGCTCCCGGCGGGCCTGCAACCGGGGAAGTAGGCGCGGCCGAAGTAGACGCGCCCAAGTAGACGCAGCCAAGCAGACGCAGCCAAGCAGACGCTATGCGCTTACCAGCGCGAGCTTGTTCTTCGCCATCTTGGCGATCTTCGCGCGGCCGCCCTTCTTGACGACCTCGCCAAGGAGCTCTTCGCCAACGGGGTGGCCCTCCTCGGCGAAGTGGAAGCCGAGGTAGAAGAGGTCCTCGAGCTCGACAGCGCGATCCTTGCGCAGGGCGCCCGCGAGGTCGTAGCCGCGCGCGAGCAGGGCGCTCAACTGCTTTAGCGCCTCGTCGCCAGCGCGAGCCTGAGGGCGCGTGTCTTTGGTGCGCTTTGCAAGCTCGAGCGTCGCCAGGGCGTACCGATCGTGATCGGTGGCGCCGTCGGTCTTGCAGACGAGCCGCATGACCGTCACCGCCTTGTCGGTCGTGCCAGCCTTCTTGAGCTTCAGCGAGAGCGCGCGGAGCGCTTCGCTCGTGCCCTCCGGATCGGCGTCGCGGACGACGTCGAGGAGCGCTTCCCAACCGCGCCCGGTCGCGAATTGCTTGAGCGCCGCGTCGAGCAGCTGCTTTCGCATCGCGGGGGCGATCTTCTTCGCCGCCGGCCGGAGCACGTTGCGGAGGATCCACGATCGGTCTGGGTTGTCGCTATCGAGGAGAGCCTTCGCCAGCAGCGGCACGGCGGCCTCCATCCCTGTCAACGCCGTCGCTGCCAGCTCGACGCGGCGTCGGTCGGGGCCCAGAAGCACCGCCACAAGGACCGCCGCTGCGTCCTTGTCGGCTTGCCGACCGAGCTGCTCGATGACGAAGCGGGCGCGCTCGCCGTCGGGATGGTTGACCAACTTGGAGAGGCGATTGGCCACACCGCTCGGCAGCTCGAGGCTGCCGAGGGTGTGAAGCGCCGTCTGGGCCAGCGTTCGATCGTCGAGCGACGCCGCGTCGAGCAGAGCCTCCACAAGCCTCACCGGCGCCTTCTTGTCCTTGAGGCAGAAGCGCATCGCGATGATGGCCTCCTGACGGACCTTCGGCGGTTGCTTTTTGTCGGCGGCGTAGGCGAGGAGCGTGGGGATGGCCTTCTCGTCTTCGAGGAAGCCCATGATCTTGAGCACGGCAGCGACCGCGTGCGGGGCCTCGCCGCCCTTGGACTTCGCGTTCTTTGCCAGGAACTTCTCGGTCTCCGTCAGGTACGTCCGACGCTGCCGACCGTCGGCGCTCTTCGCTCGCTCGCGCACGGCGATGGCGGCGGCCTTGCCCTCTTCTTCGTCTCCCGACACGAGCGTGGTGAGGAGCGCTGTGAACGCGTCGCGGCCGCCGAGCTCTGCGAGGACGCCTTCGAGCGCGCGCCGCTCCTCTGGCAGCGCCGACGCCATGCGCGCCTTGATGAGCGGCACGACCTCTTCGCCGACGCTGGTGATGGCCGCCGCCGCGGCACGACGCACGTCCGTGTCGTGAACCTGCAGCAGCGGGAAGATCTTCGGCAGCGCCTTCTTGGCGCCGATGCGCGCGAGGCCGACGAGCGCGTGGCGCTGGAGGATGTGCACATCCGACCCAAGTGCCTCTGCAAGCGCAGCGGCTACCTCGGCACCCTTTGGTCGAAGCTCCGCGAGGACGACCGCCGCGGCGATCTGCGTTTCGATCGAGTCGCTCTTAAGAAGCTGGAGGATCTTAGGAATTTCGCTCATGGCGGCGCGCGAGGATCATCCGAACGGCGCTCTCGCGCAAGCCACGCCTCCCATCGCCGGGTCGAAAAAAGCGCCGCATCAGCGAGGGAAGAAGTTGCCCGCCACGCGAGAAAAAGGTGGGAGCGCCCCGCGTCCTGGGTCACCATTCACGCAGAGTGAAGATTCGGGCGGCAGCCAACGGCGACAACATCAATTCGAGGCCGACGATCCCGGCGCCCGCATCGGCGCCGGAGGATGACGACGCCGACGAGTCCGGTGTTTACGCCACACGCCACTCGCAGTCCGACCTGGCGCTCCGGATTCCGTCGCTCTCGCTCGTGCCGATGGTGCGCATGAGCCCTGCCGAGCTCCGCGGCCTGCCGCTCGACCCGACGTCCGCGTTTCTCCTTGGCGTGATGGACGGGGTGACGAACCTCGAAACGTTGCTCGACATGGCGCCGGTGCCCCGCGAAGACGCCCTACGCAGCCTCGCGCTCCTCGTTGACTACGGCGTGATTCAGCTCCGCTGAGCCCGCGTCCGGCGCGCCCGGGCTCGTCGGTGCGGGCTCGTCGGTCCGGGCCTCGCGACGCACCCAAGCGCGCCGTCTTCGCCGATTCCCTTGCGCGCGCCCCCGAATTCGGCCAAACGGTCGCTGGTGGAAGCGCCCGCCCACTCGCGCAAGACGAATGACCTCCTCGAGGACGATCGCGGTCTTCTGACGCCCCTCGAGCGGCTGCAGATTCGCTTCATTCGCGAGAGTTTTCGCCACGGGCCCATCGACCGAACGCTGCGCGCCTGCCAGCGCACCCTCGGACAGGCGTGGATCAACAGCGCGCTGTCGCACCTGCGGCAGGTACAGGGGGCCTCGCGGCTCCCGTCGTTCGACCCCAGCGCCAGCTACATCCTGGTCAGCAACCACCGGAGCTTCTTCGACCTCTACGCCATCACGTCGTACCTCGTTCGCGGCGGGCTCCCTCACCGGCTGCTCTTTCCCGTTCGGTCTAACTTCTTCTACGACCACCCCTTCGGGCCCTTGGTCAACGGAGCCATGAGCTTCTTCGCGATGTACCCGCCGGTGTTTCGCGACAAGAAGAAGGCGGCCCTGAACCTCGCGGGCCTCGACGAGGTCGTCCGCCTCGTGGAGCAAGGCGGCACCTTCGTCGGCCTTCACCCCGAGGGCACGCGGGGCCGTGGCGACGATCCCTACGAGCTCTTGCCTGCGCAGCCGGGCGTGGGGCGCATCATTCATCGCTCCCGCGTGACGGTCATTCCGGTCTTCGTGAACGGCCTCCTCAACGACATCGTCAAGCAGGTGTGGACCAACTTTCGGCGCACCGGCGACGAGGTCAACGTCGTCTTCGGCGCGCCGCTCGACTTCAGCGATCTCTACGCCAAGAACGGCAGCCCGAGGGTCTACCGCGAGGTCGCGGAGCGCACGACAGCGGCCATTGCGGCCTTGGGCGCCGAAGAAAAGGCGCTCCGCGAGGGGAAAAATAGCCCCGCCGCGCCGTTCTGCTAATAGGTGCCCGCCGTGCCGCACCACCCCATTGCCGCTGCCCAGATGCTGAGGGAGCGCCCCGTCATCCTCGCGCCCATGGAGGATGTCACCGACGACGTCTTCCGCCGTCTTTGCCGGCGCTTCGGCGCGCGCATCGCCGTGACCGAGTTCGTCAACGTCGAAGGTCTGTTGCGAGGCTGCAAGAACGCGCGCCGGAAGATCCGCCTCGCCGACGACGACATCGGCACGGCCATCCAGATCTACGGCTCCGACCCGGAGCGACTCGCGGAGGCGGCGCGCGTGGCCGAAGAAGCCCAGCCGCTCTACATCGACGTGAACTGCGGCTGCTGGGTCCCGAAGATCGCAGGGCGCGGCGCCGGCGCGGGCTGGCTTCGCGACCCCGACGCGATGGTCGCCATGGCGCGGCTCGTGGTGGAGAGCGTGTCCATTCCTGTCACCATCAAGACGCGTGTCGGCTGGGGGCCGGAGTCGCACATGCCCATCGTCGACCTCGCGCGCCGTCTCGAGGACACTGGCATCGCGGCCCTGACGATTCACTGTCGCACGGCGCAGATGGGCCACAAGGGCGAAGCCGATTGGTCCTGGGCCCAGAAGGCCCGCGAGAAGGTCTCGATCCCCGTCATCGTCAACGGTGACGTCAAGAGCGCCGACGACGCCGCCCGCGCCATCGAAGAGACGGGCTGCGCCGGCGTCATGGTTGGCCGCCGCGCCATCGAGCACCCTTGGGTGTTTCGTGAAATCGAGGCCAAGTTTCGCGGCGAGCCGGTCGTCTTGCCGACGGTCGCGGAACGCATCGAAACCTGCAAAGTGCACCTTCACGCGAACGTCGAGGCACGCGGCGAGCGCCACGGGGTCCACGTGACGCGCCGCCACCTGAGCGGTTACCTCCACGGCCTCCCCCACGCGGCGCAACTCCGCCGGCGCCTGATGGGCTGCGAGACGGAAGCCGCGTGCGTCGAGGTCCTGGACGAAGTCCTCGCTGAGCCGCCGCTCGCCGCCGTTGCGAACTGACGCGTCCGTGTTGACACGCCGGTCCGGGAGCACTCGGGCGGCCCGCGCGCGCTTCAGAGAATCAGCGCGTGCGGGTTCGGACCGAAGGGATCGGTCGGCACCTTGAGCGCCTTCGACAGGTACGCCCAATAGCCGGCGTTGGACGGCGTCGTCGCCGGCAGGCCCACGTCGCCATCGGTACGCCCCGTGGTGCCGACCTTCACGTATTTGCCGATGACCGTCGACGTCAGGTTTCCCTGGTGGTCGGAGTTCGGGAGGCTCCTCGCGAAGTCTCCCATGATGGTGAAGACGACGTTGTAGTCGGGGTTCGCGAGCATGCGCGTCAGGAACGTGCGGAGCGAGGGCAAGATGTCCTGCGTCATCTGGTTGCGTACCGACGAACCGTCGTTGTCGTCGTGCGAGTCCCAGCCGCCGTCGGTGATGGTGATGACGTTCGCGCCGGCGAGCACCATGAGCTCGGCGGCCACCATCTTGGAGCGGAAGTTGTTCACGCCGAATTGGTTCGTCGGCTGGCCGTAGGCGGTCGCTAGGTCCGTGAACGAAAATGGCTTCACGGGCTTCTTCAAGGTCTCGACGGCGGTGTCGAAGCCATCTTTCACCGTCACCAAGGATTTCTGGCTCGCGCCGATGCGACCGCCGCTCATGGTGCGCGCGGCCGTCAGGCCCTTGGCCGCGATGTCGCGGTCGGGGACCTTCGGGTCCGGCGTGCCACCGCCGAGCGCGCGAATGGTGGCATCCATGTTGGTGATCGTCTGAAGCGAGATGCCGCCCTCTGTCTGCGGCTGCACGTTGTCCATGTCGGGGCGGTTGCCGATGGCCGCCGCCTTGATGGCCGCGTCGCCGCCCATGACGTTCGCGAGCATCAGCGGGTAGGCCCGGTTCCCGGTGGTCCAGTTGCGGACCTTCGCCGTCTCGTGCGACGTGGTGTTGTGGCGAATGCCGATGGACGCCATCTTTTGCAGCGCCGCCTGAGGCAACGAGCCAAGCGTCGGCGCGTCGACGGTGAGGCCGTTGCCGAGGGCCATCATGTTGCCGTTGTTGACGCCGAAGCTCCCGTTGGCGAGGAAGGCGTCAGCCCCGGTGAAGAGCGAGTTGTAGCCGCCGTCCAGGTAGAGCACGACGAGCGCCGACTTCTCGCCGCCGGCGAGCTGCGCCGACGCGTTCGGCACCCAACCGGGGATGATGCGACCCGCGGCAGCGGCGCCGGCGGCCGCCGAGAGGCCCTTCAAGAATCCGCGCCGAGAGAGCTCATTCTTCTTCATCGTCGAAATCTCCTCAGCAGGTGAGTCAGTAGGTCAGAAAGCCGGCGGCCGTCAGGACCGAGGCGCACGCGTAAGCCCAGCGCCTCCGCGGGTCGGTCTCCTTGGCCGATTCGACGGTGGCCATTTGCACGCACGCGGCCGACTCCTCGGGCGTCGCGGTGCGGCTCCAGAAACGGCGTGCCATGGCGCTGCACTCGGTGGTCGCCGTGGCGTCGGCGGGCGCCGCGGCGTACTTCGCGTCGGTCTGCGTGTAGACGAGGCACGTCTCAAAGCCGATGCGGAACGCGGTGTAGAGGTTGACGGCGCTGCCCTCCGGCTCCTCGTTCCATCGCGCGACGGGCTGCCCGAAGGTCGACCCGGATTGCCCGAGGAGGGCGGGCGCGGTCACGCCGGTGACGCGGGTGTACTCACCCACGAGGGCGCTGTACGGCTTCACACGCTGGCGATCGATGCCTTCCACCGCGTCGAGTCGCGCGGAAACGAGGTCGGTCTTCCCGAACCCGACGTACTTCTTCGCGCGCTCGGAACAGCCGTAGGTCGGATTGGCGGCGGCGGCGGGGTCGACGGTGCCTCCCGCCCCTTCAGCGCCGGGTTTGCCCTTGCCGTTGCCGAACTCCATGCCCGAGAGGTCGCCAGCGTTGCAACCAAAAAGCGCGATGACGCACACGACCGCGCCAAGGAGAGGCGCGGCGGAGGTGAGGTGGCGGGAAGCGTTCATCCTGGCTCCGTTTCTCATTGGCAAAACGAGGGGTCAGAGGCGACGGCGGAGATGGCCGACTGCATCGTTTGCTTGGCCGAGAACTCAGTCATGCAGCGGTCAAAGGCGGGGCCTTCGCACACGTTCTCGGCGCGGCCGTAGAGGAATTGAAACGCGAGGCGGCACACGTTGAAGCGAAACCCCTCCGACGCGACGATGGTGGTGACGAGCTGCTTGTCGTCGGCGATGGTCTGACCGTCGAGGAGCGCCGCGGGACCGGTGGTGCTCGGCACGAAGGTCATCTTGTCGCCCTTGCCCTGACGTCGCGTGAGGACGCTCGCCACCTTGTCGAGGGCGTACCAGTTCTCGAAGTGACAGCCGCGACACCCGGGAGCCTGACGCCCCGTCGCGCTGATGTCGACGCTCGGCTCGTTGGTCACGGCCTCGAGCTTGAGCCCCAGCGTGTCTTTCAGCATGCGGGCGCCGGTCACGATCTTGAGGCCAGCGCCTTCGTTGCCGGCGTAGCGCTTGAGCCACGCGGGGCTGCGAAAGTAGCCAAGGCCGTTCGGGTCATCCACAGCGGCGCCGTTTTCGACGCGGTACGGGCCGACGAACATGTCTTGCCAAGGTTTGCCTTCCGCGAGAACACGCTTCGCCATGAAGTAGGCGGCGTCTTCGTCTTGCGTCACCCCTGGCGTCGGATTGAAGCGCGCGTTGACGAAGCGCGAGAAGCGCTCGATGAAGTCTTGCGATAGGAGCATGCCGTTGACGGACGCCTGCGGCGTTGCTGACGCAAAGAGCGTCGCGTCGGGGCTCCGCCCGAGCAGAGCGATCGAGAGGCGCGTCGCGCACCGTTCGTTCAGCTCCGTCTTGTCGGCCGTGTCGGCGGACGCCGTGCGGCCGCTAGCCAACGACATTCCGGCGACGACGCCGACGAGCGGACACACGAATAGCAAGCGCCGAAGGCGCGACCCCAACGTCATGGGCTTTCTCCTCCCGGAAAAAGTGGTGGTGAAGGGCGCTCGATGCGCCGCGGCGTCGCGGCAGGCGACGTGTCCTCAGTGGAGCAACGGCCATGCCGTAGAGCGCCAAAGGAACATTTCACGAGCCCGTGCGCTGGGGGAGAAAATGTTCCAGAGGCCCTCGCCCCCGCTCGCGCGTCTCGCCTCGGCGACGAAAGACGATTTCGCGTTTTTCGCACCGTTTTCGAAACCGTGCGGAGTGCATGTAGGTGCAGAAGGGGATCGCCAAGCTCCTGATGGACATCGGATCCACCACGGTGGAGGCTTCGGGGCCGGTCTGGTAATCACGCACCGAGATGGCGGAGCGAATGCTTGTTGTCGGGGCCGGCGGCCTCGGAGGGATTACCGCGGCGCTCGCCGCGGAGCGTTGGGGCACGAGCGCCGAGCCAACCTTCGAGGTCAGCGCGTTGACGACCAACGCGCGCATCGCCGAGGCCGTACGCAAGGGCGGCTACCGCGTCGGCGGACTTTTGCGCGAGCGAGCGATCGTCGCGCCGATTCTGTCGGAGCCTGCGGCGGTGACGGGGCCCTACGATTGGATCGTGCTCGCCGTTCAACCACCGCAAGTGGAGGAGGCGGCGAGGGCCGCGATGCCCTGGCTCTCGCCGTCGGGGCGCCTCGTTTGCTTCCAAAATGGCCTCGCGGAGGAGCGAATCACGCGCCTGGGCCTTCCCGCGTCTCGCGTCGTGGGAGCGGTCGTCGGCTGGGGCGCGAGCATGCCCGAGCCGGGCCGGTACCACCTGACGGCGCGCGGCGGCTTCACCGTCGGGACGCTCGATGCGAGCGCTCCCGAGGACGCACTGGCGGGGCTCGCGTCGTGCCTGTCGCCGGTGGCGCCCGTCAAGCTCACCACGAACCTCCGCGGCGCGCGGTGGAGCAAGCTCGCCATCAACTGCGCCATCTCGACCTTGGGAACCATCGGCCGAGGCACGCTCGGTGCCGTCCTCCTTCACCGCACGGCGCGCCGACTCGGCCTCGAGCTCATCACCGAGGTCGTCGAACTCGCGTCGAAGGAGGGGGTCACGCTGGAGAAGATCGCGGGCCTCGACCTCACCAAGCTGGCGCTCACCGACGCGGAGCGCGCCGCGCAGGGATCACCCACGTTGGTCGCGAAACATTCGCTGATGCTCGCTGTCGGGGCGCGCTACCGACGCATGCGCTCGTCGATGCTGTCCGCCATCGAGCGGGGCCGGATCCCGGCGGTCGACTTTCTGAACGGTGAGATCGTGGAACGCGCCGAGCGCCATCGATGCGCCGTCCCGGCCAATCGAGAGGCGACGCAGATGGTCCACGACATTGCGAGAGGTCGTGTGCCGGGCGGCATTGGCGCGATCCATCTGCTCCAGGAGCGCATCGCGAAGCGGCGCGAGCTCGAACGCACGCGGTAGCTCGGGCTCCGATCAGCGGCGCGCGCCTTCGCCGTCCCACGCGTAGACGTGTGAGCCCGAGATCGTGCCGCCGCCGGCGTCGCCGAGCGACGTCACGGCGCGGTCCGCCGAAAAGAGCGTCATGATGGCGCCCTTGCCGTGGGTCACGACGAACGCGGAGCCATCGAGTGACAGCGTGACCCCTCGCGGAAACTCCATGGCCCGAGCCTCGAGGAGTTGGCCCTCGCGCACGTCCCAGAGCGTCATCAGGTTGCCCCAAGGGTTGGTCACGACAGCGACGCCGCTCGCCTCGTGCACCGCGACGCTTAGCGACTCGCCGAGCATGCGACCGGTCACGTCGCGAGGCTCATCCATCGGTCGGAGCGGTCCGCCACCTCGCCGAAAGCTCACGCCACCGGGGGACTCTTTCTCTGGCAAGCCGTCGCGCGGTGCCGAGCTCACGGCGAAGGTTCCCGCGTCGCTCACGGCGAGGTGCCCCGCGTTCCACTCGCCTTTGGTGACGACGGAGCGCTCGAGAAGTTTTCCCGTCGCCAGCTCCACGAGGCACACGCTCCCGTGCTCCTCGGTGCCGACGGGGCCGCCGCCGTTGGTCACGAGCATCACGCCGCCGTCGAGCAACACGCAGTCGTGGGGGTTCTGGCCAAAGGTTGGCACGTCGCCGAGGACCCGGAAGGTGTCCCGGTCGCGCACCGACAGGACGCCTCGTCGCGTCGAGAGCTCGGTCTCCACGCAATAGAGGACGCTGCCGTCTTTGGCGAACTGACCGTGGCCGTAGAAGTGGTGACCCGGTGAGGGCTCCACGGTGGCGAGCGCCCTTCGTCCCACGAGGTCGACGACGGCGGCGCCGGGGCCCTTCTTTTCGAGGACGACCGCGACGCCCCGGCGGCGAGGGTCGACGGCGAAGCCGTGGGCCAAGAAGGTCATGGGGACCCGCTGGATGGCGTCCTTGGGATCGAGCGCGTCGAGGTCGACGAGATCCAGCGAAAAGAAGGCGCGTTTGGTCCGCGCATCTTGCAGCTGCATGCCGCCGACCATCACGCCGCGCTGCGCTGTGTCCTTCGGCGTCACGTTGCCATGCTCGCACAGGTGGAGACCTCGTGCCTCGCCCGCTTCGCTGACATTTCGGCCCCGGGGCTCCCATCGGGTATGCTCTCGCGGCTGATGTCGACCGGTGATCCCACCGGCTCCCTCGTGCGCGCGTTTTTCGAGCTTCGAAAGGCCCGCCGAAGTGGGGTTTTGTCCGTTGCCGCCGACGAGGTGACGACGTCGGTGCACTTTCGCGAAGGCCTGCCGGTCTGGGCCGAAGAGGAAGGAACGCCTGGCGAAGCCCTCGGCCGCATGTTGGTCCGCACCCGGGTGCTAACCGCGCAGGAGCACGCGAAGGTCATCGACAAGATGGCCACGTCGCTCGAGAACGGCCAAAAGTTCGGCGAGATCGCCATCGAGCTGGGGCTCCTCACACAAGCGAAGCTCGAGCACGCGCTCCGAGAGCAGGTCCGTTGGCGCATCGTCCGCGCCCTTCAGCGCGAGGGCGTGCACCACTCGTTTCGCGAAGCGTCGATCGCGGCTCGCGGCGCAGGGTTGCCGCTCGAGAGCCTGGTGCTCGACGCGGCACGCTGGCTCCGCCCCGAGCAACGGCTGGGCGTCGTCGAAGCGGCGAGGGGAAAATTTCCCGTTCTGTCGAGCACCGTTGTCGCCGACGTCGCGGCGCGCTTCGCGTTGACGGCGGAAGACGAACCCACGCTCGCGATCTTTGACGGCTCGGTGGCCCTTGAGGACCTCGTCAAGATCGAGCCGTCGGCCGCGGGAACCGACGTCGGGGCGCTCTGCGTGGCGCTCTACGCGGCCGGCGAGTTGGAGCTTGCCGACGCCGCGCGGGCTGCGAGTCGCGGCTCGCTCCGTCCGCTGTCGCGGCCGCCGTCGCGACCCCCGCCCAGCGAACGCGTCGCGCGCACACTGGCTCGCCTAAAGAAGGCGCGCGCCAAGAGCGCGCTCCTCGAGCTCCCAGAGGCGGTAGCGGAGCGAAAGCCCGCGAGCGAACACGAGGCGCGGGTCATCGCCGAACAGGCGTTCCAACACGGCGTCTTGCACCTGCGAGCCAATCGCCTCGAGGCCGCGGTGCCCCTTCTGCGGCGCGCCTTCGGCCTGATGCCGAAGAACATCGAATACGAGCTCTACGCGATGTGGACCGAGGTTCGCGTTCACGAGGGAAAACCAACAGCGCCGCAGCTCGGCGCGCTTCGCCACATCGCGCTGTCGGCGGTGAGGCAAGATCCCAACCTTGCCTTCGCGTACTACGTCCTTGGTCAGGTGACGCTCTACGAGGGCGGCTCCGAGTCGATGGCCAAGCACCACTTCGTGCACGCCCTCAAGCTCGACCCCGACGCCATCGACGCCGAGCGCCATGTTCGCGTCCTCCGCCGCCGCGAGGCGCGCGGCTCGCGTGTCCCTCAAGTCCGCACGTCACGGGCGCCTGCCGTGCCGCCGCCCGCGCCGAGCGCACCGGTGGCGCGCGTCGCGCTCAAGAAGGTCTTGAGCCAAGCGCCACGACCTGGGTCCGATGCCACGGAGACGCCGGTCGTCCTCTATCGCAAGCCCCAGCGCACGCTCGAGATGTCGCTCGAGAGCCCGCCTCCGCCGGAGGTCGAGGTCGCACGAGCGCCGGCGCCGCCCACCGCTGCGCCGGCACTCTCACCGTCCGCGTCGCTGGCCAACGCCGCCGCGGCACCCGTGGAGCCAGCGGTCCCTGTCGCGCCGGTGCTTGACGGTGCGCAGCCCGCCGATGCGACGTCGCTGACGGGGGTGGCGAGGCCGAAGGCCGGCGGAGCAGAGGACCAGGGGCCACCCTCGACGGAGCGGCGCCCTGCGCCGAAGAAGCCCCAGAATACGACCACGCTCGTGGCCGGCGCGGCGATGACGCTGGCCGTGCTGGCCGCCGCCTTCGCGATGCTGGGCCTGCGCGCGAGTGGCTCCGTCGTCAAGCGGCCGCCGCCGGTTGCGTCCTTCGTCGCCCCCGCGGCGCGTCCGCCAGCCGCCGTCTCCGTCAGCGCGACGCCGCTCACGTCTCCAGCGCCGCCTTTGGCCATCCCCAGCACCCCCGCTGTCACGTCAACCGCGAGCGCAAGCGCGCGCGCGCTCGTGCCCGACGCCGGGGCGCCCGTCGTCGCGAGCGCCGCCAGCGCCGACAACCGTGTCGACGGCGGGCCCGCGGGCCGCAGCGAAAACGGCCTCGTCGTTCTCCCGAAGTGGGCCTCGCAGCGGCGCATCTACGTCGACGGCAAGCTCGCGACCAACGGTGGCGAACAACTCGAAGTGAAGTGCGGCTCGCGGCAAGTGCAGATCGGCAGCAGTGGAAAGCCGCGCACGCTGGAGGTGCCGTGTGGCGGCATCGCGACCTGGTAGCTAAGAAGAGAGCGGCCAGCTACGCGCCGGGCGGCGCCGACGAGCGAGGGCCAATGAAGGACGGCCAATGAAGGAAGGATTGGTTCTCTTGGTCGACGACGAGCCCGACTTGGCTCGACTCGTGGCCTACAACCTCGAGGAGGCCGGCTTCGAGGTCGTCGTCGCGTCGACGGCGGAAGATGGCCTCGAGCGGGCTCGCGAGACGCGACCTCTCTTGGCGATCTTGGACGTGATGCTGCCGGGCGAGTCGGGCGTCGAGTTGTGCGGTCGCATTCGGCGCGACCCAGCCCTCTCCGACATCGGCATTCTGATGCTGACGGCCCGCGGTGACGAGCAAGACCGCGTGGCCGGTTTCGAAGAAGGCGCCGACGACTACGTCGTGAAACCCTTCAGCGTGAAAGAGCTGGTGCTCCGCGTGCGTGCCCTCGCGCGTCGTGCTCGCGAGCGCAACGTCGCCCGCGCCTTGGACAAAGGCGGCGAACGCCTTCGCTGGAAGGGCCTTGAAGTCGATGTCGGGTTTCACCGAGTCTACGTCGACGGCGTCGAGGTTTCGCTCCGGCCGTTGGAGTTCAAACTAATCTGCGTCTTGCTCGAAAACCCCACGCGCGTGTTCTCTCGGAGCAACCTCCTCGAGGAGGTTTGGGGCACATCCGGTGAGATGAACACGCGCACCGTCGACACGCACGTGCGAAGGCTGCGCGACAAGCTGGGGCCCTGCGCCGAGGCCGTGGAGACCGTACACGGCTTCGGATATCGCCTTAAAGACGTGGTCGGCTGAGAGCCTCGCGGTCCATGAGCACCCCGTCCAGCGGCTTCACCTTTCGCGCGAAGCTCCTTGCCAGCTACGTGGCCCTGGTCGTCGCGGTCGTTGCCGTTGCCGTCGTCCAGCTCGATCGTTCGCTTGCGCGGGACTTGCGTGAGCGGCTTGACCAGCGCCTCGAGCAACAGGCCATCGGCGCCACGCAGTGGGGCGTCGGCGAAGGTCGACGGCATCCCGAAAAGATTGCGGCGCGTCTCGCTAAGATCGTCGGTGCCGATGTCACGATGTTCGACGACAAGGGCGTGGCCGTCGCCGACTCGCGCCCCGAACCAGTCGGCGAAGGCGACGTTGGGCCGGAGGTGGCCGCCGCCTTGGGCGGCGCCGTCGGGCGCGCCTCGAGGATCAGCGCCCTGCGCCGCGTGGAGACCTACTACGTGGCTGTTCGCGGCGGCGACGGTTGGGTCATTCGTCTCTCGGTCCCCTTGTCCGACATCGATGCCACGGTCACTGGCCTGCGCAGTCAGTTGCTCGGCGCCGCAGGGCTCGCGCTCGTTTTGGCCCTCGCGCTCGGGCTTTTGGCGTCGCGCGTCGTCGCTCGGCCGCTGCACGCGATGACGCTAACGGCACGTCGCATCGCCAACGGCGACTTCGACGTGGCCGTGCCGGCGCCATCGCCCGACGAGTTCGGCGTGCTCGCCGAGTCGCTCACGTCGTTGGCGAGGCAACTCAAGGCTCGCATCGGCGAGCTCGTTCGAGAGCGAGATCGGCTAAGCGCGATCCTCGAGGGCATGGCGGAGGGCGTCCTCGTCGTCGATCGCGGTGGCGCCATCGTCCTCGCCAATGCGGCGGCCAAGTCGATCCTGCGCGCGCCCCGCGCTCTGGAGGGCGAATCGCTCAAGGCGGCGCTGTCCGATGCCGAGATGCGCGGTTTCGTCGAAGCTCGCCTCGCCGACGGCCACACCGACGAGAGTGAAATTGCGGCGACCGACGGCCGCTCCACCGCCGTCTACGTCACCCCCCTTGAGCAACGCGCCGGCGCCGGTGTTGTGTGCGTCCTTCGAGACATGACGACGATCCGTCGTGTCCTCACGATGCGACGCGATTTCATGGCGAACGCGTCCCACGAGCTTCGTACGCCGGTGGCCGCGATCCTGGGCTACGCCGAGACGTTGCTCTTGGGAAAGCGCCTCGACGGCGAAGGTCGGCAGTTTGTTGAGATTATCGAGCGGCACGCGAAGCGCCTCTCGAGCCTTGTCGACGACGTCCTTCGCTTGTCGGAGCTGGAGGATCGTCCGGCGCCGTCACGACAGGTCATCGAGCTCGGGCCCCTCGTCTCGCTCGTGGTGGATACGGTCAAAGCCAAAGTCGAGCGGGCGAAGGTCGACCTGGTCATCGACGTCCCGGCTCGCCTCGAGGTCCTGGGGGACAGCACGGGCCTGGAGCAGGTGCTCGAGAACCTCGTCGACAACGCGCTCAAATACGGCAACGGGGCTCCGATTCGCGTCGCCGCGCGCGACGACGGCCCCAAGATGGCCGTCCTTGAGGTGACCGATCGAGGCCCCGGCATCGCCGCCCAACACCTGCCACGGCTCTTCGAGCGCTTCTATCGGGTGGACCCCGCGCGCTCCCGCGAGCGAGGTGGCAGCGGCCTCGGGCTCGCCATCGTGCGGCAACTCGTCGAGTCCATGGGTGGCACTATCAACGTCGAGAGCACCGTCGGCGAAGGGACGACGTTTCGCGTGGCGCTCGAGCGGACGTCAGAGCCTCAGCGCACGCCCGACACGGCGTAGATGATGCCCAAGACGATGAGGCCAAAGAACAGGCCACCGGTGAAGGAGAGCGCCAGGAACGCGCGGTGACGTGACTGGGCCGGGCCCGGCTGAATGATGCGCGTGTTCGACCGGCCGGGGGCCGCCTGCGCCTCGTGAATCGCCGGTGCGGGGCCCGCGCCATAGTCAGGCATCGAGGGCCGCCGACTCGTGGCCGGAGAGGGACCCGGGCCCGCTAGGCCCTGCCCCGGCAGGCCGTGATCCGGCAGCGATGGGCGCCGTCCCGCGGCAGGTCTCGCGGCCGGCAGATCGCGAGCGGGTGGCGGAAACGAGTCGTGCACCGGCGAGCCCATCTCAGGCAGCTCGCCCTCCTCGAAGGGCGACGCCGTGATGAGCGTTCGCTCTCCGCCTTCCTCCTCGTCGGCCGGGTGGGGGGGCTCCGACGGGGGCGCGGCCGCAGGCGGGCGCCTCCCGAACGAGCGCATCTCGTCGACCGACGCAGGACCGGCGGCAGCCGCTTGATCGAGCGCCTTGATCTCGGCGGGGCTTGCGATGAGCGTTCGGAGGGCAGCCTCGTCTTCCGGCCCATCGGCGCCTGCACCGCCGCCGGCGAGCAGCGTCGCGAGCTCGGGGAACGTGTTGGCGGGACGAAAATCGTTGGGCGCCGCGGCGCGGGCGACACGTTGCCGCGCATCGAGGATTCCGCTGCGAATGGCTCGAGCCAGGTCGGCGGCCGATGCGGGACCTCGAGGGACGCCGTCGTCCGAGTGAATGAGCCAGTTCGCCATGATTCGTGCGGGGGCCGCTGCGAACTGAAAAGTATGCCTTTCGGCCGCGTTCAGGCGTGAGTTTTCTCACTTCGGGGGCATTCCCCCGCAACTATTTTGCCTCGCGGAGGTCCCCGTCACGCAATCGTCGCGGCGTGCGTCGTGGCGCGTGCTAGACCTGCCCCGCTGCCTGCGGAGCGTGGTTCTTCTCTCTGTTTTTTGGCTGTTTTTCTTGGCAGGACCTCGATGAAACGAACCTTCAGCGTGCCCGTTGTTCCTTCCGTCGTCGTCCTTGGCGCGCTCTGCCTTGGCTGCAGCGCAGAGGGCCGTGACGTGACCGCGTCGCCGGCCCCCAGCAGCTCCCAGGCGCCGGTGGGCCCGGGCACCACGGGGACGCCCTCTGGCATCGGTAGCAACGACGGCGGCGTCGTCACGAAAGAGCCCAAGAGCGAGGTCTACGGCCACAGTGGCACGGAGCTCTATCGACTCGACCCGATCACCAAGGCCGTGACCCGCGTCGGTGACTTCAAGAGCTGCGGCACCACCGGCGGCGTCATCGACATCGCCCTCGACGAAGACTCCAACCTCTTCGCATCCACCGCGCAGGCCCTCTTTCGGGTCGACCCAGACACGGCGAAGTGCACCAAAATCGCCGACGGCGACTACCCCAACTCGCTGTCCTTCGTGCCCAAAGGCACCGTCGACGCGAACGCCGAAGCGCTCGTGGGATACGACAAGGACGACTACGTCCGCATTGACCCGCAGACCGGCAAGCGCTCCATCATCGGTTCGCTCGGACAGGGCTACACGTCAAGCGGCGACATCGTTTCGGTTAAGGGCGGCGGGACTTACCTAACGGTCAAAGGCAACAGCTGCGACGATTGCATTGTTGAGGTCGACCCGGCGACCGGCGCCCTCAAGAAGAAGCTCGGAAGCCTGGGGCACGCCGACGTGTTCGGCCTCGCCTACTGGGCCGGCAACGCGTACGGATTCGACAAGAGCGGCAACCTCTTCGAGGTTGACCTGACGGCGAGCAAGGTCACGACGAAGTCCATCCCGCTGCCGAAGGCGCCCGCCGATCTGAGCTTCTGGGGCGCTGGCTCCACGACGTCCGCGCCCGTTTCCGGTCCCAAGTAGCAGGACGGTCCGTCGGCGGGCGCCTGTTGGCACCGCGCCTTGCAAAGCCGGGTCGCCTAGCTACTCTGCCCTCGACCATGGGCGGCCGTATCGCGACCTTAACGCTCCTCACAGCGGCGGCGGGCTTCTCGCAAGCCGGCTGCTCGTCCGACGCCCGCTCCTACACGGTCGCCGACGCTGGCTCCGCCCCCGCCGATGCGGCGGTCGTCATCCTGGCGCAAGAGGGCGGCGCGCCATCGGGCGGCGGCGAGGTCTTCGGCCACAGCGACACGACGCTGTATCGACTGAACCCCGAGTCGAAGGCCGTGTCCGTGGTCGGCGACTTCGACGGATGCAACGAGAAGATCCTCGACATCGCGCTCGACGAGAAGTCGAACATGTACGGCGCCGGCGACACGTCGCTCTACCTCATCGATCGCACCACGGCGAAGTGCACGCTCTTAAAGGCGGGGCAAAAATACCCGAACTCGCTGTCCTTCGTGCCGGCCGGCACCGTCGACCCTTCGCGCGAGACGCTCGTCGGCTTCGTCGACTCGATCTACTACAAGATCGACACATCGACGGGCGCCAAGGTCTCCATCGGCTCGCTCGGCACCGTCTTCGAATCGAGCGGCGACATCGTCTCCGTCAAAGGCGGCGGCACCTACGTGACCGTGAAGAACAACGGCAACGGCTGCAACGACTGCCTCGTCGAGATCGATCCAAAAACGGGCGCCATCAAGCAGAACTTTGGCTCGCTCGGCTACACAGACGTGTTCGGCCTCACGTTCTGGGGCGGAAGCGCCTACGGCTTCACCGACGGTGGGCAGCTCTTCGAAGTTCGGTTTCAAGGGACGAAGGTGACCACGGCGCCCATCGCGATTCCCGCAGCTCCTGCGGGCCTCAGCTT
Organism: Myxococcales bacterium; assembly: GCA_016703425.1. NCBI lineage: Bacteria > Pseudomonadati > Myxococcota > Myxococcia > Myxococcales > Myxococcales bacterium. Next base: position 275,930 of record JADJCA010000008.1, on the reverse strand, counting down.
CTGGGGAGCCGGCTCGACGACTTCGGCGCCGCTCACCCCGATCCGGTGATGCCGCGATGACGGACACGAGCGCCGAGACCCTCTTCGCGGAGCTCAAACGTTACGTCGTCTTCGACGCCGCCGATACGGCGCGCATTCGTGACCTGCGCCCTCACGTCGCGCCGCAGTTCGAGCGCATCGTCCGCGCCTTCTATGATCGGACGCGCGCTCACGAGCAGGCGCACGCGGTCTTCGCCGACGAGGCGCAGATCGCGCGCCTCCAGCGCTCGCTCATCACGTGGCTCGACCGCGTCTTCTTGGGGCCTCACGACGAAGCCTTCTTCGAACGAACGCTTCGTATCGGTCGCGTGCACGCCGTGATCGAGCTACCGCAGCGGTACATGCTCGCCGCCATGGCGTTCGTGCGAACCGAGCTGGCGACGCTCTTGGACGACGTTGCCCTCGCGGAGCGGCAAGCGTCGATGCATTCGCTCCACAAGCTCCTCGACCTCGAGCTCGCGGGAATGCTCGAGTCCTACAACACCGACCTCAGGGCGCGCCTCGAACAGCAGCGCCGGGCGACCTACGACGCGCTCCTTCGGATGGAGCACCGCTACGTCAACGCCGTCGAGGTCGCCAACGTGCTCGTCGTGGGCCTCGACACCGCGCAGCGCATACGCTTCGTCAACCGGGAGGCCGAGAACGTCACCGGCCGCACGCGGCACGATCTCCTCGGGACGGTCTTCGCCGATTCGCTGGACACCGAGGGGCTCGTCACGGAGGCCGCGGCGGAGGTCGCTTCCGGCAAGCGCCCATCGGGGACCGCCGCCGACGGCGTCGTTCGCAACCGCGCCGGCAAGCTGCGCGACATTCGGTGGCAGCTGGCCCGCGCGCCCTCCGAGGAGGACGAGGTCGTGCTCTTCGCCATCGGCTCCGACGTGACGGAAGAGCGTTTGCAGGCGGCGCGGCTCCAGAAAGACCAGAAGCTCGCCGCCGTAGGCACGCTCGCGGCCGGCCTGGCGCACGAGATTCGCAACCCCCTGAACGGCGCGCAGCTCCACGTGACGTTCCTCGAAAGGGCGCTCCGAAAGCGCGGCGACATGCCTGACGAGCTCGAAGCCGTGGGGGTCGTGGGCGACGAGATCAAGCGGCTAGCTCTTCTCGTCAACGAGTTCTTGGACTTCGCCCGTCCCCGGCCTCTCGCCCTTCGGCCGGTGGACGTCAACGCGCTCGCCAACCGCGTTCTTTACCTCGTGTCCGCCAAGGCCGCCGCGGCCGAGGCTGAGGTCTCCCTCGACCTGCCCGTGACGGAGCTCGCGATCCAAGCCGACGCGGGCAAGCTTGAGCAAGTGCTGCTCAACCTTCTGCACAACGCCATCGAGGCGGTGCAGTCTTCGAGTGGTGGCAAGGTCGTCTTGCGGGCGCGCCTTAAGCCCCGCGCCGTGCTCTTCGAAGTCGAAGACGACGGACCCGGCCTCCAGAGCCCCGACGCACCGATCTTCGACGCCTTCTATTCGACCAAGGCCCAAGGCACCGGCTTGGGCGTGTCGATCAGTCACCGCATCGTGACCGACCACGGTGGCGTCATGAGCGTGGAAACCCGCCCTGGCCAGACGATTTTCCGGTTTACCGTCCCGCTGAGCCCAGGGACCTAGCGCTCAGCTCGGCGTTCCTTGCAAGGTGCCCGTTTCGCGGCCGGGCTGCCCTTGTTATCGTCCCGCCTCCATGAAAGCCAAGATCCTCGTCGTCGACGATGAACCGAGCGCCCGCTCAGGTCTCGAGCGCCTCCTCGTGCAGGAAGGTTACGCCGTGGAGCTCGCCGCCGACGGCGAATCCGCCGAGCGGCTCGTGACCGAGCAGCCGCCCGATCTCGTGATCACCGACCTCAAGATGACAGGCATGGACGGCTTGGAGCTGACCAAGCGGCTGCGCGATGCCTACGCCGCGCTGCCCACCATCGTGGCGACGGCCTTTGGCGACGTGTCCACCGCTGTGGCGGCCATGCGGGCCGGCGCCGACGACTACGTGACCAAGCCCGTCGACATCGACGCGCTCGTTCTTTCCATCGAGCGGAGCTTGGAGCGTCGCGACCTGCGCATCGAGGCCGACAACCTGCGGCGCCAGTTCCGCGAGCGAGAGGGGGAAGGGCTCCGCGGTCTCATCGGCGCGAGCCCCGCCATGCAGAAGGTGTATCGCGTCGCGCGGCAGGTGGCGCCGTCGCGCGCGACGGTTCTCATCACCGGCGAGAGCGGAACCGGGAAGGGCGAGTTGGCGCGTGCGCTTCATGAGCTCAGCCCGCGCGAGAAGGGGCCCTTCGTGAGCGTGCACTGCGCTGCCCTCGCGGAGTCGCTGCTCGAGAGTGAACTCTTCGGCCACGAAAAGGGCGCCTTCACCGGCGCCGACCGGCGACGCGCTGGCCGCTTCGAGCAGGCCTCCGGCGGGACGCTGTTTCTGGACGAGATCGGCGAAGTGCCGATGCTTACGCAGGTGAAGCTCCTGCGCGTGCTCCAGGAGCGGGCCTTCGAGCGTGTCGGCGGCAACGACACGGTATCGGTCGACGTTCGACTCCTCGCCGCCACCAATCGCAACCTCGCGCAGGACGTTCGCGACGGTCGCTTTCGCGAAGATCTCTACTACCGGCTCAACGTCGTCAACGTCGAGGTGCCGCCCTTGCGCGTCCGCGGCAGCGACGTGATGGTGCTAGCGAATCACTTCCTCCGTCGCTTCGCCTCGGAGAATCACCGGCGCATCGACGGCTTCTCCGCGGCAGCGCGAACCGCCATTTTGGGCTATCGCTGGCCCGGCAACGTCCGCGAACTCGAGAACGCCATCGAGCGCGCTGTCGTGCTCACGGAGACGGAGCAAGTGGATGTCGACGTGTTGCCCGTCGACTCGTCGCCGACGCTTCAAGGCCCCATTCGCATCCCTGGTTCGACGATGGCGGAGCTCGAGAAGCACGCCATTCTGACGACCCTTGATGCGTGCGAAGGCTCCACGGCAAAGGCGGCGGAGATCCTCGACATCAGCGTGCGCACCATTCAATACCGTCTCCACGAGTACGGCGTTGCGGGCAAGCAAGCGAAGTCCAAGGAGTAGCGGTCCCTAAAGGAGAGCGCCGAGTGGCCGTTCTCTTGAGTGGCCATGCTCCGCGTACTGTTCGTCGACGACGACGAAATGTTTCTGGCTTCCCTTGAGGCGCGCCTCATGGCGCAGCGCGCGCCTTGGGACATGGTGTTCGCGTCGGGTGCCGACGAGGCCACCATGGAGCTTGCGCGCGGCAGTTTCGACGTCGTCGTGAGTGACATGACGATGCCCGGGACCGACGGCAAGGCGCTGCTGGAGCGCGTGCGCGAGTTCGCTCCGCGGACCGGCCGGGTCATCATGACGGGGGCCGACGACCTCGACGACGCGGCTCGCTTCTCCGACGTCGCGCACCAGATGGTCTCGAAGTCCCAGAAGGTCGGGTTCCTGGAGGCCGCCGTGGAGGCCGCGCGCCGCCTTTCGCACGTCGAAGCGAGCGATCCGAGGTTGGCGATTGGGCGTATCGAGCACCTGCCGACTCCGCCCGCCCTCTATGCGGACCTGTGCCGCGCTCTAGACGAGACCAAGGCCGATCTGCGCGGGCCGGCCAAAGTTATCGCGCGCGATCCGGCGCTCGGCGCGCAGATCCTCAAGGTCGTCAACTCGGCCTATTTCGGCCTAAGGAAGCCGACGACTGACATCGCGCGGGCCGTCGCTTGCCTCGGGCAGACGCTCCTCCGCGGCATGGTGCTGCGCTACGAGGTCGAACGCGCCGCGCTCGGTCTCTCGCCGCAGGTGCGCTCGCTCGTCGAGCAGCTAAACGCCCACTCGCTCAGCGTGGCCGAGCTCGCCAGCGAGATGGTGCCTCCAAGCGAACGAGCCGACGCCTACACAGCCGGCTTGCTCCACGACGTTGGCAAGCTCGTTCTCGCGCGCGAGGATTGCGACGCGCTCCTCTCGGTGGCGGAGACGGCGCGGCGCCTGGATGCGTCGGAGAGCTGCGTCGAGCGCATGCGCTGGGGCCTTTCGCACGCCGAGGTCGGCGGCGCGTTGCTCGATCTGTGGGGGCTCCCCGGGGTCCTCTACGACGCGGTGGTCTCTCATCATGAGCCGCTAGCTCGCTACCGGCGGCATCGAACGCTGGCGGACGTCGTTGCCCTCGCGAACCGTATCGCCGAAGAGGCGGAGAAGACGCGGTCGCCGGTCTCCGCCGCGAAGGCGCGAGGCGCCGGCTCCGACGACGACGTCTGGGCCTTCTGGGTCGCCGAACTTGACGGTCCCGAAGGCGAGTAGGACGACCGTGGACGCGCGCGTGCCGCGCGAGCGTCCTAGGGCTTGGAGCGCACCACCAACACCGAGCGATCGGTGTGGTTGACGACTTTGCCGGCGGTGGTGCCGAGGAGGCGGTCAATGCCGCCGTAGCCGTGCGCACCGATGACGATAAGGTCCACGTCGAAGGCCTTCGCCGCCGAGCAGATGGCTTCCCAAGCGACCCCGAATTGCACCACCGTGCGCTCGACCATGCCCGGCGGACAGGCTGCCTGGTGACGAGCGAGGTCGGCCTCGGCTTCGTGCTTCATCGAGTCGGGCAGGCTCTCCGTTGGATGCGTGACGGCTTGCTCATCGATGTGCGTCGGCAGCCCGAGGCTCCGAAACAGCACGAGCGAGGCTCCGATGTTGGCGGCGAGCTGGCACGCGGCGTCGCGCACGGCGGCCGTGCGAGGCGAGGCGTCGAGGGCGACGAGAAGCCGCCTCATGAGTGCTCCGATCGCTGGGGATGCCGTGGGCTTCGGCTCTCTCGACCATACACGAACAAGGCACCGGTGGCGGCGCCCAACGCGGGACGAACGCCGGGCGCGAGGCTACGCGTTCTAGCGGCGGTTCGGCTCCAGTGACTCGTCGGCGCCCCATTCCTCCGTGGGCGGCTGAAATTTTTTCGCTTCTTGGCACAGGGAACCCAGCTCGGCCTCGCAGGTCGTTCCCCGGTGGAAGCCCCTCCCGCCAGCCGACACGCCCTCCCAGCGGCCGAGGAGCGGGCCCACGATGTCGAGGAAGCGAGCCGATTCCACCGCGTCTTTCGGTCGCGCTTGGCGGAAGCCCACGAGCGCGCCGCTCCCGAGGCGGCCTACGTACTGGGCATCGAAGGGCTTGCCCTGGAGCGCGCGCTCGACATTGACGCGCGCGATGTGCGCGTCGGCATCGACGAATCCGGCGAGGGTCAAGGCGCAGAACGCCGTGAGCGAGACGGCGGCGAAGAAGCGCGGCCACGCTGGCGAGAGCGAACGGGCCGCCGTGAGCGCGAGGAGCGGGAAGATGAAGAGCACGATGAGCCCCACGGCGAGCCGCTGGTAGGTGGCTCCGTACGCGTCCACGTAGAGCATGAGCTTCTGTCCGCAGGAGGCGAGCGTCGGAACGGCGAGGGCCAGAAGGAGAAGCTCGGCCGCGCGCAGAGCCCGGCCTTCGCCCGCCGAGATCCGATCGCGACGCGCCCGGAAGAGTCGATGGCCCGTGAGGATGAGGCCGACGCTGAGCGCCGTGGCGACGAGGAGCGAGGCAAAACCTGCGTGAACCTGCCCCGCGTACGTGACCCCCGACGTGTGGCGAACGTGCGCATGCCCCGCGAAGAGCTCCCTGGCGTGGAGCGCTACGTAAAGGAGAAACACCGTGGAGACTTGCGCGAGCGCGAAGGCCCAAGCGAACGGCGAGAGCAGCGCCTTGGTCTCTTCGCGACCCCGGTCAATGGCTCCCGAGTCCTCCGCCGGGGCGCCCCGGTAGGGTCCGAGGGGCCGTGCCCGGGAGGGCTCCAACGCCGCGCCGCTTGCGGAAAACGTGAGCGTGACGAGCGCGAGCGTGAGGAGCGTTGCCGGCAGCGCGAAGGCGGTGACGTGGCCCGAGCCCGAGGTCACGCGCCCGACGGCGTTCGCGAACGACGGATCGAAGGAGAAGAGGACCACGAAGACGAGCGCGCTCGGTACGCCGACAGCGAGACCGAGTAGCGCCGTTCGCAAGCGGCCGCCGCCCACGAGGCCAAGGGCGGCGCGAAGCGCACGCGCGAGGGCCGGTACCACGTTGCCGAGCCAGCGCTGGGTTCGCTCGAAACCGGCATCGAACGCGTCGAGCCGGACGCCGTGGCGCGCCAGTCCCGGCACCAGCGCGAGGGCCACGAGCGCCGCCGGAACGCCGAAGGTGCGAGCCCACGTGCTGCCGTAGAGCACGAGCGGTAGCGCGGAGAGCACAGGGAGCCCCGCCGCAACGAGGCGCGTCGCCGGTGAGGCGCCGAGCGACGCGAGCGCAAGGAGCGATGCCGCGAGCGCCATGAACAGGACGAAGTTGATGCCGAGCGCGGCGCGGTAGAAGAGCGCTTCGCCCGCGATGCCAGCGGCGATGCAAAGCGCGAGCACCTGCGCGTCGCGAAGGCCCCGGTGGGGCGACGGAGCGCGCCAAGGTTGGTTCGATTCCGAGGCGTCGGCGGAGAGGGCAAGCTCGGCGGGCGGCATGGATGGGGCAACGCCCAGAGCGGCGACGCTATTCGGCGCTTTCGTTGGATCTTAGGCCGTGGCGGCGACCACTCGCAGAAACCCCTCTCCGTATTGGTCTGCCCGCGCCGGTCCCATGCCGTGAAGGAGGAGCAGGTCTTCGCGTGTGCGCGGCTTGGCCGCGGCCATTTCGACGAGCGTGCGGTCCAGGGCGACGACGTACGCCGGAACGCCGCGCTCTCGCGCCACCGCCGCGCGGTGAACGCGGAGCCGTTCAAAGAGCTCGCTGTGTTCGGGGTTCAAGGTCGGCTTCTCGCGACTCACGCGGCCACCGGTCGTGCGCCTGCCGCCGCCGCCGCTCGCCGCCGTGTCCTTCGGCAACACAATGCGCGCCGGGAGCTCGCGCTTCATGATCTGCGCGCCCGTGTGCGTCACGATGGGGACGGGATGCTCCGTCGGCGTCAAGTCGACCCAACCGGCTGCAAGCAATGAACGCAAGAGCGCCACGACCCAAGGTTCCGACTTGTCCTTCAGCAGGCCAAAAGTGGAGAGCGTGGTGAAGCCAAACTTTCTCGTCTTCTCCGACTCGACGCCGCGCAACATTTCTACGATGGCGCCGATGCCTCCGCGCCGGTTGGCTCGAGCCACCGCCGAGAGCGCCTTCTGGACCACCACCGTCGTGGCCTCCAAATCGCCTGACGTCGGTGCCGCCTCGCCCTCGCCGTCGAGCTCGACGCAGACGTCGCAGTGACCGCAGCCGCCAAGCAACTCCTGCTCGTCGCCGAAATAGCGGAGGACAAAGTCATGACGGCAGGAGCGCGCGTCGAGGTAGCGGAGCAGCTCGCGGAACAAGCCCCAAGCGCGCGCAGCCGCCTCCGGCGCCGCTGGAACCCCGCCCTCGCTGTTGACGAGTCGCCGCCTAAGCGCGATGTCGGCGCCGGAGCACAAGAGGAGTCCGCGCGCTTCGTCGCCGTCGCGTCCAGCGCGACCGACCTCTTGGTAATAGGCCTCGATGGAGCTTGGCGGCTGCACGTGAACGACGGTCCGGATGTCGGCGCGATCGATGCCCATGCCGAAGGCGTTGGTGGCAGCCACGACGTGCAGCTTCTTGGCGGCGAACGAGTCGGCCACACGGCTGCGGTGCTCGCCCGCCTGGCCCGCGTGATAGGCCGCCGCGTCGTAGCCCCACTCGCCGAGCAGCTTCGCGTAGTCTTCCGTCCCCTTGCGCGTCGCGGCGTAGACGATGGCGGCGCCGCGCGTTCGGTTCGGAGCCCCGATGGCCTGCGCGAGCTCGGCTCGCAGGAGCGCCCGCGCTTCGCGAGGCCCCTCGACGCTGCGGGCCGCGAGGTGCAGGTTGGGCCGGGCGAAGCCGCGCAGCACCTCGTGGCATGGCGGTGCGTCGAGGCCCAACTGCCGGCGGATCTCGGTGCGCACCAGCGGCGTCGCCGTCGCCGTGCACGCCAGAATGCGCGGAGGCCGCAACGTCTCGAGGAGCGCGCCGATGCGCAAGTAGTCGGGCCGAAAATCGTGCCCCCACTGGGAAATGCAGTGGGCCTCGTCGATGGCGACGAGATCGATGGTGAGCCGGCCGAGGAGCTCGACGAAGCGTGCGCTCCCGAGGCGCTCCGGCGCCACGTAGACGAGCTTGAAGCGGCCCTTCACGATGTCCCGCTCGCGCTCGGCGCGCGCCGCGTTGTCGAGCGTCGAGGCGAGGTACGTCGCCTCGATGCCGCGGGCCGTGAGCGCCCGCACTTGGTCTTCCATCAACGCCACGAGCGGCGACAGCACGAGCGTCACGCCGGGCAAGAGCGCCGCCGGGAGCTGATACGTGAGCGACTTGCCGCCGCCCGTCGGAGCCACCACGAGAACGCGACCCGGTTTCCCGAGGAGCGCGTCGATGGCCTCGCGCTGCCAAGGCCGAAAGCTCGCGAGGCCGAAGCGGCTCTGGAGCGCTGCGTCGAGGTCGTTCATGGGCGCCTCACGGCGCACCCTCGCGCTCACTCACGCGTCCACTCCTCGCTTCGCGTCCAGAGCTCCTCGGCAAGGTCTCGTCGCTGCGCGAGCTCGCTCGGCATCCTCTCCTCGCATTTGTCCCAATAGAGACCTGACTTGCCGTCCAGCCCCGGCTCGTTCGCGCAATGGAGCGAAGTCTTCGCGCCCTCTTCGTTCGTAATCATGTGCCATGTCGCGAGCGCGCGAATGGGCCACGGAATGCGCCGCCAGATGTCGCTCCGCACGACGCCAGGATGAAGCGCGTAGGTCGAGATGCCCTTGCCCTCGAAGCGGCGTGCGAGCTCTTTGGCGAACAAGACGTTGGCCAGCTTCGAGACGCCGTATTCGGCGATACCTGTGTAGGTCGCCGTTGGCTGGCGAAGCGCCGTCAGGTCGAGGCTCTTGGCGCGGTAGTGCGCACGGCTCGCCACGACCACGACGCGAGCGCCGTTGGCGCGCAGGAGGGCCGGTAAGAGCCCCTGCGTCAGGAGAAAGTGACCGAGGTGGTTGGTGCCAAAGGCGAGCTCGAAGCCTTGTTTGGTGGCGCCCCGTTGCCCCGCGAGGCCGGCGTTGGCGATGAGCACGTGGAGCGGTTCGTGCGCCGCTTCGAAACGAGCCGCGCAGGCCCGCACCGACGCGAGGTCGGCCAAGTCGAGCGAGAGGCCTTCGATGCGCGCCTTGGGGTACCGCCGCGCCAGCTCCAGGACGACGGCGCGGGTCTTCTCTGCGGAGCGATTCGCGAGCCAGATGCGGTCGCCGCGCTCCGCGAGCGCTTCGGCGGTCGCCAGGCCGATGCCGGTGTTCGCTCCGGTGATGAGGACGTTGCGCATGCCGTCTGTCTTGATTCGTGATTCGTGGCGTGATCGTTCAGGTGGAGATGAGGTCGAGTTCGAGCGCGATTCGCACGATGTCGGCGCGGTCTCGCACGCCGAGCTTCTCGGTGAGGCGCGTTCGGTAGGTGTCGACGGTCTTGAGGCTGATGCCGAGGTGTTCGGCGATCTGCTTCGCCGTGTAACCGCGCGCGATCTCGGCGAGCACCTCGACTTCGCGGGAGCTGAGGGTGCCGAGGGGCCCTTGCCCAACCTTGCCTACGAACGATTCGAACGCTTCGTCGGAGAATTCGACGCCGCCGATGGCGTTGCGACCTGTATGAACCGCTCGGATCGACGAGATGAGCTCCGCGTGAGCCGCCTGCTTCACGACGAAGCCCGAAGCGCCTGCCGCGAGCACGGCCTTCAGATGACTCGCGTCGTCGTGCATCGTGAGCACGAGGACGCGCCCGCGTGGCACGGCCTTCTTGATGTCGGGGAGGACCAAAAGGCCGCTTTTTCCTGGCATCGAGAGGTCGAGGATCACGATGTCTGGCTGAAGCTCGGTGGCCACGTCGATGGCCGTCGTGCCGTCACCGGCTTCGCCGATGACACTCATGTCGCTCTCGGCGTCGATGAGCATGCGCAGCCCTTGGCGCAGGATCGCGTGATCGTCGACGAGCACGATTCGAATGGCGTCGCTCAAGAGCTCACCACCTTTGCGAGCGGACCGAGCGGCACCCGCACCTCGAGGGACGTCCCCGCCGGGCCGCTCACGAGCATGAGCTCGCCGCCGAGGTTGCGCACGCGTTCGCGGATCCCCAAGAGACCCATCCCCGGGGTGACGCGCGCGGCGTCGAAGCCGTCGCCGTCGTCCTCCACGCTGCAGACGAGAACGTCGTCGCTCCAATCGGCGCGAAGCTTCACTCGCGTGGCCTTTGCGTGACGAACGACGTTGGTCATGGCTTCCTGCACGATGCGGTACGCGGCGAGCTCGATGGCCGGCGTCGGCCGCCCGCCACCTCGCACCACGACTTCCACCTCGAGGCCTGCCTGGCGGCCTTCGGCGGCGACGCGCGCGAGGCCTGCCTCGAGGCCCAAGTCTTCGAGGACCGCGGGATGAAGGCCCCGCGAGATGCGCCTCAAGTCCGCGTGAAGCTGCTCGCCGACGGTCACCACGTCGGCGAGCCGCTGCCCCAGGCCGCCTTCGGCGGCGACGCGCGGATCGCGTTCGATGGCCCGCAAGCGCACCAACATCGACGTGAGGGCCTGGCCTGCTTCGTCGTGGAGCTCGAGGGCGAGCTGCCGTCGCTCCTGATCGCGGACGCGGACGACGGCATCGGCGTACTTTCGGAGGGTGTCCTCGGCGCGACGTCGGTCGGTGATGTCGCGGGCGATGGCGACGGCGCCTCGCGGCTCGACGCCGTTGGGGTACGGCACGACGAGCGTGTGCCAAACGCGCGCCTCACCGCTGTGCAAGACGAGGTCGTCGTCGCCGGCTACCGGCACCCCTGAAGCGAAGGCCGCGCGCATGCGCTCGCGCAGCGTCGCCGCCATGCTCGTCGGGAACGCGTCGTCGAGGGTCCGATTGGCCATCTCCTCCGGCTGCTTGCCGAGGAGCGCCGAGCCGGCGGCGTTGGCGAGCGCGACGCGCTCCCCGCGCGTGATGACCCAGACGCCATCGGTGGTTCCTTCGACGACCACGTCGAGGAGCGCCTCGACTTCGGTCAGGCGGCTCCCGACAGAAGGCGGCGGACGGGAAGTTGCCCTCGACATGTCGTCCGATCCTACGCTGTTGTGGGTCCAAAATGAGGCGTCAGGGATTTTCCTGACAGGCGTGGTCGCGCCAGAAGACGTATCTCAATGAGAGGCAAATGGGACGCAACCGGTCAGCCGATACAGAAGCCGCAGCGGAGGCGCCGACCAGTCGGGGGTCCGGCACGCGCCGGGTCGTCACGGAGGGCGAGCAAGGCGCGGAGCCCGCGCCGGCGCCGCTCGACGGAGGCGCGGTCAGCGGCTGGGACGAGGAGCCGGATACGAGCCGTTTTCTGGGTGGAGGAGGCCTCATGAAGGCGGGAGCGGAACGGCGGGCCGCGAGGCGCGTTGCCCTCGAGGTGCCCGTGGCCATCGAGCTCGGCGACGCCTTGATTCTCGGGACCACAGAGGACATCTCGACGTCGGGTCTGTTCGTGGCCTCGTCGCACCTTGTGCCGTCGGGCCGGACCGTGAAGTTGCGCTTCGACATGCCCCACGGCGTGGTGGAGACGTCGGGGGTGGTCGTTCGTTTTCGTACACCGGCGCGCGGGACGCCTCCGGGCATCGGGCTCGTCTTCTCCGCGCTCACCAACGATCAGTCCGAGTGCATCTCCGCGTATTGCGACGCGAGCCCCGACTCCATCGTGACCTAAGCGCACCCCTCACGCGTGCTCGCCGACGGCACTCCAATCGTCATGCCGTTCGCGCGAGCTTGATGAGCGCCGCCGTCGAGGCGTCGTGCGCTCCCGGTGGACCGCCGGCGAGCTCAGCGTCGATGGTCTTTGCGAGTTGCTTGCCCAGCTCGACGCCCCACTGATCGAACGAGTAGATGTCCCAGACGATGCCCTGCACGAAGATCTTGTGCTCGTAGAGGGCGAGCAGCTGTCCGAGGACGCGCGGCGTGAGCTTGGGGAACACGATCGTGTTCGAAGGACGGTTTCCCGAGAACGTCTTGTGCGGAGCGAGCCGCTCGACGTCGGCCGCTGACAGCCCAGACTGCTGGAGCTCGCTGCGAGCCTCGTCGGTCGTCTTCCCTCGCATCAACGCTTCGCTTTGTGCGAAGCAGTTGGCGAGCAAGACGCGGTGGTGGTCGCCGAGCGGGTTGTGCGAGGCGAGGGGAACCAGGAAGTCCGCCGGCACGAGGCGCGTCCCCTGGTGAATGAGCTGGTAGAACGCGTGCTGCCCGTTCGTGCCCGGCTCGCCCCAGACGATGGGGCCCGTGGTGTAGTCGTCGATGCGGCGCCCGTCGCGATCGACGCTCTTGCCGTTGCTCTCCATGTCGCCCTGCTGAAAGTAGGCGGGGAACCGGTGGAGATACTGATCGTAGGGCAAGAGCGCGTGGGTCTCGGCGCCGAAGAAGTTGGCGTACCAGACTCCGAGGAGCGCCAGGAGCACGGGCGCGTTCGCATCGAGGGGCGCCGACCGAAAGTGCTCGTCCATCTCGTGCGCGCCCTTCAGCAACGCTTCGAAGTGCTCGAAGCCAAGCGTGCACGCGATGACGAGGCCGATCGACGACCACAAGGAGTAGCGACCGCCCACCCAGTCCCAAAACGGGAACATGTTTTCGGGGTCGATGCCGAACCTCTTCACCTCGACTTCCGCCGTCGACACGGCGACGAAGTGCTTCGGAACGGCGCCTTCGCCGAGGCGTTCGACGAGCCACGCCCGCGCCGAGCGCGCGTTCATCAGCGTCTCCTGCGTCGTGAAAGTCTTCGAGGCGACGATGAACAGGGTCGTCTCCGCGTCGACGCGCTTGAGCGTCTCCGCGAGGTGCGTGCCGTCGACATTCGAGACGAAGTGGGCCTCGACCTGCGGGCGCTTGTAGGGGCGTAGCGCTTCCGTCACCATCACGGGGCCGAGGTCAGAGCCGCCGATGCCGATGTTGACGATGTGCGCGATGGCCTTGCCGGTGTGACCTCGCCAGGTGCCGTCGCCGATGCGCGTGGCGAAGGACTTCATCTTCTCGCGAGCCGCCCGCACCTCAGGCATGACGTCTCGGCCGTCGACGAGCATCGGACGCGTCTCGTTGCGCAGCGCCACGTGCAAGACGGCGCGTCCCTCCGTTCCGTTGATCTTCTCTCCGGCGAACATCGCGTCGCGAACGCTCGCGACCCCTGAGGCCTCGGCGAGCGCGACCAAGAGGGCCATCGTCTCCGCGGTGACCCTGTTCTTTGAGTAGTCGATGAGGAGCTCCCCGACGCGGAGCGAAAAGGTCTCGAAACGAGCGGCGTCCTTCGCGAAAAGGTCGCGCATGTGGGTGGCGCCCAAGGCCCCGTGGTGGTGTGCAAGCGCGCGCCAGGACGGTGATTCAGTGAGTGAGGGCATCCGCGCAGGGTAGATCGCTCTCGGCCGCCGCCGGGAGCGATCGCGTGACGTCTATGAAGGACGGGCGCGGCGACGCGACCACACTCTCGTACTTGGTTTAATCCGCACCGCTCAATATTTGTGTCGCTTGCCGCTGCGGTCGTGGCACTTCTTAGGGAAGTGACCGAAGCCGACAACAAACGTGAAGCGCGCGCCTCGACCTCGCCGCCCACTTCCGGCGTCGCGAGCGGCGATGAGGCGAGCGCCATCGAGCTCGGGGCGCTTCGAGCGGACCTAGACGCGGCGAAGCTGCGGCTAGCCGCCGTGGGCCGTGTCGGCCACGACATCAACAACGCGCTCGCCGTCGTGGTGGCGTTGGCGTCGAGCCTCGCCGACACGAGCGCCGACGAAGACACTCGCATCGACGCGAAGACCATCTTGCAGGCGAGCGAGCGCATCACGAGCCTCTCGAAGCGTCTCTCGGCGCTGGCAAAGGGCGTTCCCGTTCATGCCGAGGGCGAGTCGCCGGCGTCGGGACGTGCGAGCGTGGCGCCTTCGGCGCCTCTGCTCGAAGCTCGCGGCGTTCTGGTGGTGGTCGTCGATGACGAGCCGGTTGTGGCGAAGAGCACCGCGCGGTTGCTCGAGCGTTATGGATTCTCAACGGCCGTTTGCGTCGAGCCCGCGGACGCCTACGACGCGCTGGCGAAGGCCGCGCCGGGGCGGCGATGCCTCCTCACCGATGTGGTTATGCCCGGGATCTCCGGGGTCGATCTTGCCCTTGAGGCGCGGCGCCGGTTTCCCGATCTTCCGGTCCTCTTGATGTCCGGCTACACGGGCAACGTCGACGTCGCCGCGAGCGGCCTCGAGTGCGTCGAAAAGCCCTTCGAGGGCAAATATGTCGCGCAGCGGTTGCTCGCCCTCGTCGGCGGCGCTGCTGCCGTCCCGTAGGGACACGGAGTTCGCGCAGACTCGACGCGTCGCTCTCGCCCTTGCCCCTCACCGGAACAGGAGCATCGCCAATGCGACGCCCGCGAGCAGCGCCGCCGCGACGGCCACGAAGACGAAGACGAAGGCGCGCGGCGGCGGCGCCGGAGCGGTGGCCTCCGGAAGAGCCTTGAGGCCAGGCCGGACCTTCGTGAGCACGACCTCGCGCCCGGGCGCGGCGGGCTCGATCGCCGCACGTGGGGCGGGGCGAGGCGTCGCCGCTCGCTCGCGCACGAGCCCGACGTCGGTCGCCGACGAAGGCGCTCGGTCTCCCAGGTCGACGTCCGCGGAAGGCGCCGCGAAGGGCTCGTCGACATCTTGGCCCGGGTGAATCCGAGCGCCCGTGTAGACGTTGACGTCGAAGTCGGGCCGCTCGGAGAACGCAGGCCGCGCCTCGCGTCGACCGGGTTCCCTGGCCGTGAGCGGACCCTCGTCGTCGGCCGGCGCGGCTCCGGTAACGAGACCGCCCGCGATTCGGCCAGCGACTGCTGGGCCGCGCCCTCGCGTGGTGCTGAACGTCCTCGCCGACGGCGGGCTGCCGCGAGCGAGGAGTGCGTCCTCGAACTCTTGGGCGGTCCGGTAGCGCTCGTCGGGGATGGGCCTCAAGCAGCGGAGCAGGACGCGCGCGATGCCTTCGGAGAGATCGCGTCGGAGGTCTCGTGGCGACGGCACGCCGAGCAGCAATCGACCGACCCGATCGTGGAGCGGAACGTCCTCGAGCGGGACCTGTCCGGTCAGCATCTGGTGCAGGACGACGCCGAGCGCGTAGAGGTCCGCCCGCCCGTCGACGTCCGAGCCGAGCCATTGCTCCGGCGCCATGTATCGCGGTGTCCCGAGGGCCGTTGCGGGAGCCGTGAGGGGCCCGGACTCCAAGTCCCCGAAGGCGCGAGCGAGGCCGAAGTCGAGGACCTTCAGCGTGCGCCTGCCTTCCACGTTCGCCACGAAGAGGTTCCCAGGTTTGATGTCGCGATGAACGATGCCCCGCGCGTGAGCCTCCGCGAGCGAGCGGCACGCCTCGACGGCGTAGTTGACTGCCGCGTCTTCGCCCATCGGGCCTTTGGCTTCGAGGAGGTCGCGCAGCGACGCTCCTTCGAGCAACTCCATGACCATCGTCAGACCGAGCGGCGGGAGTTCGCCCACGTCGTAGAGCCGAATCGTGTGCGGGCTCGTGAGCGCGAAGGTCGCGCGGGCCTCTCTCAAGAAGCGACGCGTCGCCTCCTCCTCGCCGACGCCGCTGGTGCGCAATACCTTGAGCGCCACCTTGTGACCGTGGCCCAGGTGCGTTGCGCGGTACACGACGCCCATGCCGCCGACTCCGATGACCGCCTCGACTCGGTACTTGTCGGCGACCACACGACCGACGAAAGCGCTCGGATCTTGCACGAAGGTTGACGATACCGCAGGGGCTCGGCGCACGCTGCGGAACCTGATGGCTGCCGCTACCGCTGCGCGACGCCGCAAATCTCCGCCAATGGGCGGCCCGTGCGCTGCGCCTTCTTGAGCTGCGCGTAGCGCCAGTACGTGTAGATGACGGGAATGATTTCGAGCGTCAGGAAGGCGCTTGAGAGCAGACCGCCTACCATCGGCGCGGCGATTCGCTTCATGACGTCGGCGCCGCTGCCGGTGGCCCAGAGCAGGGGCACGAGGCCGATGAGCATCGTCCCCACGGTCATGAGCTTCGGACGCACCCGCTGCACGGTGCCCTCGCTGTGCGCCGCGATGATGTCGTCGAGATCGCGGATCTTTCCTTCCCGCAGGCGTCGCTCGAAGGCGTGGTCGATGTACACGATCATCACGACGCCGGTCTGCGCCGCGAGACCCACGAGCGCGATGACGCCCACGAGGACAGCCGTCGAGACGCGGTAGTCGAGGAGATAGAGGAGCCATACGCTTCCCGTGAGCGCAAAGGGCACCGAAAGAAAGACGATGAAGACCTCCGTGAGGTTCTTGAACTGGAGGTAGAGCAGGACCGCCACGAGGAGCAGCGCGAGCGGCACGAGGAGCTTCATCCGCTGCCGCATCGCCTCGAGCAGCTCGTATTGCCCGGTCCACTTCAGGTACATGCCCGGCGCGAGCTTCAGCTCGCCGCGAGCGCCGGCGGCGGAGACGGCCGTTTTCGCGCGGTCGACGTACGTTCCGACGTCGACCTTCGACTCGTCGAGGTCGACGTACACGTAGCCGACGAGGAGGCCTCCCTCGTTCTTGAGCATCGGCGGCCCCTCCTTGACCACGACGTCGGCGATCTCCCCGAGCGGCAACATCGGGACAGCGCCGGTGGCCGAGCTCGCCATCGTTCCCGCGGGCCCGCCCGCGACGTCACGCCGCGGCAGAGCGACGAGCACCTCACGCATCATCGCCGGGCTCGAACGGAAGTCCTCCTTGTAGCGAACGTTGATGGACAGGCGCTGGCGTCCGTTCACGGTGGTGGCCACGGACTCGCCGCCGATGGCGCGTTCGACGGCCATGCTGACGTCGGAGGCCGAGAGCCCGTAGCGCGCGAGGGCGTCGCGTTTAGGAATGATGTCAACGTAGGCCCCGCCGAGGGAGCGCTCGTAGAACGCGCTCCGCGTTCCCGGGACGCCTCGCATCAGCGACTCAAGTCGTTGCCCCGCGTCTTCGATGGCTTGAAGGTTCGCGCCAAAGACCTTGATGCCGACGGGCGTACGAACACCCGTCGTGAGCATGTCGACGCGCGCCTTGATGGGCATCGTCCAAGCGTTCGTGTAGCCCGGCATGCGGAGTTTCTCGTTCATCTTGGTGACGAGCTCGTCCCAACGCTCGGGCCGCTCCTCCGGCCAAAGGGCGCGAAGGCCGCGGGCGAGGGGGGCCGGTGCCCAGCTCGAATACCAGCGCGACTCCTTGACGCGCGGCCACTCGCTCGACGGTTTCAGCTGGATGATGGTCTCGATCATCGAGATGGGAGCTGGATCGGTGGGCGTCTCGGCCCGCCCAACCTTCCCAAAGACCGTGTGGACCTCAGGAAAACTCTGCAGCAGCGCGTCTTGCCGCTCGAGCTGCCGCTTGGCCTCTTCGATCGACACGTTGGGTAGCGTGGTGGGCATGTAGAGGAGGTCTCCCTCGTTGAGGGCGGGCATGAACTCGCTCCCGAGGCGCAAGAGCGGCGGGATCGCCGACACGAGCGCGAAGGCGCCGATCAACACCGTGGTGACGGGGCGCCTCAGCGCGATCCACACGAAAGGCTCGTAGACCGTGCGAATGGCCTTCGACACCGGGTGATGCGCCTCGCTGCGGATCTTGCCGCGGATCAAGAAGTCCCGCAGCGCCGGCGCCAGCGTGATGCTCAGGATGGCCGCCGTCACCATCACGAAGGTCTTGGTCCACGCGAGCGGCTTGAAGAGGCGTCCCGCCTGGCCTTCGAGGCCGAAGATCGGGATGAAGCTCAGGGCGATGATGAGGAGTGAGAAGAAGATCGTCGGCGTCACCTCCTTGGCGGCGTCGTGAAGGAGCGCGGCGCGCTCCTTGAACGAGAGGTTCGGCGGCGCGTTCTCGAGCTTCTTGTGGCAGGCCTCGATCATCACGATCTCTGCGTCGACGGTCGCGCCGATGGCGATGGCGATGCCGCCGAGGCTCATGATCGTCGCGGGGATCCCCAAGAGGTGCATCGGGATGAACGACAGGAGCACGGCGAGCGGCAAGCTGATGATCGGCAAGAGCGCGCTTCGGAAGTGCAAGAGGAACAGCACAATGACCACGCTGACGGTGACCATCTCCTCCACCAGCGACGCGCGCAGCGTGGCGATGGCGCGACGAATGAGCGAGGAGCGGTCGTAGGTCGTGACGATCTCGACGCCCGGCGGCAGGGCAGGGCCGAGCTCTCGGATGCGCTCCTTCACGCGCTCGATGACCTGAAGCGCGTTTTCGCCGTAGCGAGCCACCACGATGGCCCCGACGGTCTCGCCTTTGCCCCCGAGTTCCGCGAGGCCTCGGCGCTCCGCTCCGCCGATGCGAACCGTGCCGAGCTCGGCGACGGTCACGGGGGCGCCGGTAGTCGTCGCCCGGAGGACGACGCTCTCGAGGTCCTTGATCCCTTCGACGTAGCCGCGGCCGCGCACGAAAAACTCACGACCGCTCATCTCGAGAATGCGGCCGCCGACCTCCGCGTTCGCTTGACGCAGCGCATCGGCCACGGCGCCCACGTCGACGCCGTAGGCCCGGAGGCGCTCCGGGTCGAGGGTCACTTGGTATTGGCGCTCGTAGCCGCCGACGCTCGCCACCTGCGCTACGCCGGGGACGCTCTCGAGGGCGTAGCGCAAGGTGTAGTCCTGCAGCGCCCGAAGCTCGCCGAGGTCGGTCTTGCCGCTCTTGTCGACGAGCGCGTATTCGTAGACCCAACCGATGCCCGTCGCGTCGGGGCCGAGCACGGGCTCGGTGCCCTGGGGCAGCTTGGAACGGAGCCCGCTCAGGTACTCGAGGACGCGTGACCGAGCCCAGTAGACGTCCGTGCCCTCCTCGAAGAGCACGTACGTGAACGACATGCCGAACATCGAGTAGCCGCGCACGGCGCTGACGCGAGGGGCCGCCAGAAGCGCGCTGGCGATGGGGTAGGTGATCTGGTCTTCGACGAGGGTCGGCGATTGCCCCGGCCACTCGGTGAAGACAATCACCTGCGGGTCCGACAGGTCGGGGATCGCGTCGAGCGGCACGCGCTTCGCGGCGGCGACGGCCAAGAAGGCCAGGGCGACGTAGAGCGCGATCACGAAGGCGCGGTAGCGGGCCGACAGCTCGATGATGCGGGCGATCATGGCTCAGTGCTTCGGCTTCTCGGATGAGGTTGCCGCTCCAGGGGGAGCAGGACTCGGGCGAGCCTCGACGCTCTTGACCGCCGCGAGGAGTCGACTCTCCGAGTCCACGAGGAACGTCGCGCCAGAGACGACGCGAGCGCCCGGCGCGATCCCCTCTTGCACGAGGAGCGAGTCGCCTTCGCTGCCAGCCAACGTGACCACGTGCGGCTGGAAGACGCCGTCTTGGCCGACCACGAAGACATACGCCGAGGCGCCCGTGTCGACGACCGCGTCGCGCGGGACAACGAGCAGCCGCCGCTTCGGCGCTTCGAAGATCACGGAGCCGAAGTCACCAGGCCGCAAGGCGCCGTCGCCATTTTTTACCGTGAGCCGCACGCGCGTCGTGCGCGCCGCCGTGTCGACGAGCGGGTAGACGAGGTCGACGAGCGCATCGACGGGCGCGGAGCCGGCGCGCGACGGGACGAAGCGCCCCGCCGTGCCCTTCGCGAGGAGGGCGATGTCCTTCGGAAAGACGTCGGCGAGGACGTAGACCTTCGAGAGGTCGCGGATTTCGTAGAGCGTCATCTCCGGCGTCACATAGGAGCCGAGCACCACGCTCTTCGCCGTCACGATGCCTGCGCGCGGGGCCACGACGGGAACGGCGCGCAGCGCTTCCTTGCGCTGAAGGACGCCGTCGATGTCCTTGGTTGACATCCCCAGGAGCTCAAGCCGCCGTCGAGCCGCGCCGGCGGCGCCGGTCCCGCTCTCCGGCGGTGTCGAGGCAAGCCACCGCGATGCCGCGAGAAGCTCGCTCTGCGCTTGGAAGATCTCAGGGCTGTACATCGAAAAGAGCGGCTGACCTTTCGCCACGGGCTGCCCCGTCTGCGCCACGTGCACCTGCTCCACGAAGCCCGCTGTGCGCACGTGCACCTCCGCGACGCCCTCTTCCGTCGAGGCCACCGACGCGGTCACGCGCACGGTTCGCGCGACCTCCTTCTCCTGCGCCACGGCCGTCCTCACGCCGATCGCTTGAATGCGATCCAGCGCCAAGTGCACCGGCATGGTGCCTCGAGGAACGCTGCCCGGCGGCTCCATGGCGCTCGGAGTTGTGATCGGGGTCGGGGTCGGGGTCGGGGTGACTAGGGTCCTGGCGGACCCGTCGACATGACTGGACTCCGTCCCTACGGGACTCCGTCCAGTAATGTTCGAGGTCGAGGTCGAGGTCGAAGTCGAGGTCGAGGTCGGGGTCGGTGTTGGCGTGCTCCCCCCCGCGTCCTGCGGCCGAAGCTCGAGGTCCATGCGACAAATGGGGCACGCGCCCGGCTTGTCTGACGTGATCTGCGGATGCATGGGGCACGCGTAGAGTGACGGGGCGAGCGACGCGCCGTGCCTGTGCTCTTGCGGCGCCGTCACGACTGACGCGGTCGGGCCTGCCGAGGGAGCGTGACCCTTGGCGAGGCGCGCCGGGTCTATCGGTTCAAGGTCCATGTGGCAGATGGGGCACTCACCCGGCTGGTCTGCGATGATCTGTGGATGCATCGGGCATTGGTACTTGGGCCCGGCGACTCGCCCCTCGCCGCCCAATTCGGCGCGCGCAAAGCCGTACCAAGAGAGGCCCGCGGAGGCCGCCGTGAACGCGAGCAGGGCCCACCGAACGAGCGCCATCGCGCGGACGCCTCGCGGTCTCGCCTCCCCGCGTTCTTCGCGCTGGGCCGAAGCCGTCTCTTCTTGTCCTTCGTCGTTGGGACGTTGCTCAGTGGCCATGAGACTGCTCCTTCGAATCGGTTTCGGACACCTTCTGCGTCGTGATGGGCGCGCCGACGGCGGCTTCGAGGTCCACGAGCGCGTGGTCGAGGCTCGCGCGCGCTTCAACGATCTCCATCTGAATGTCGACGAGGTTTCTCCGCGCCTCGAGCACCATCGCGAGCGGGACACCACCGCTCTCGTAGCCGGCGGCGGCGACGTCCACGGCGCGTCGACTCGCCGGCAGCGCGCGGCCCGCAAGTCCCTTCAGGCGCTCGGCGGCGCGCGCGACCATCGATTGGGCAGCCACGACCTCCGTGCGAATCGGCAGCCTCGAGGCGCCCCTCGTGGCGAGGGCCGCGGCGGCCCGCGCCTCTTGCGCGCGCGCTCGGTCCTTGGCTCCCCCCCAAAGCCAAGGCACCTCGACGCTGGCGCTCGCTCCGTACGAGTGCATGTCCATCGCGGCGCTGGGCGGAAAGTAGAGCGCGCTGACGGCGAACGATGGCAGCTGAGCCTCCTTCCTCGCCGCCGCCAGCTCGCTCTCGGCGGCGCGCTGCTCGGCCTCTGCGATCTTCGGCTCCGCGCGACTTTGCGCGGCCCGATCGAGGAGCGCCTCCATCGCGAGGGCCGGTACCTCAGGCGGCACCGTTTGGGCGGCGCCGAGCGGCGAGTCCAACGACCGTCCGAGGAGCACGTTGAGTTGCCTGCGCGCCGCGTGCTCGGTGGTAGCGGCGCTCGCGACGTCGGCTTCCGTCTTGGCGATCTCCGCCTCGGCCCGCACCGCGTCGGCGAACGAACCGCCGGCAGCGTGCCGTGCGCGCGCGAGCTCGAGGAGACGCCGCTCAACGCGCTCATGGTCGATGTGCAGCGCTCGCCGGGCCGTGGCTTCGGCATATTCCACGAAGGCGTGCCCCGCCTCGCGCCTCACCGCTCGCTCGCTCGATTGCGCTGCGAGTGCCGCGGCCCGTGCCTCGTGTCTCTTCGCGTCCTCGCGAGCCGAGAGGCTTCCCGGCGCGGGAAAGCGCTGCGTCAGGCCGAACATCGACATGCCCGCCTGGTTGACGGCGTACGGCTTGGCGAGGGGAATTTGCCAGACTTGCGCCATCACTTCCGGCGCCGGCAGCCGGCCCTCCGCGTCCGCGCCCGCAGCGCTCGCGCGGGCGCGCGCGTCGGCGGCCCGCAGCTCCGGGTGCGCTTCGAGCACAAGGCGCTCGAACGTCCGCCGGTCGAGCGGCGGCTCGTCGGCGCGCGCCGCTGAGGGGCGCGCGAGATTGACCATCACAAATCCAAGCGCAATCGTCGTCCGTTTCATCGGTCACCGTCCCTCGGCGCGGGGCGAGGACGCAGCGTCAGGCGCGCGGGCGCACCAGGCTGGCGTCGACGTCCATCCATCCGCCGCGGACATCGCGGCGGAGACCCACGTCAGTGACTCAAAGGACGAAGACCGACAGGCGCTTGCAGTGATCGAGGGCCAAGAGCGGGGGTGGTCCGCTCGCCTCGCGGATTCGGGTCGTTCGCGGCGCTCCCCCGCTCATCGCGACGAGCGGCGGGGCCGGCAACGGCGACACCGACAGCGTGGCCGGCGGCGCCTCGAACCGCGGCGCCCCAGCCGTGCCTTGTGGCACCGTCGTCGTTGCGCTCGCGCTGCAGCAGCGCTCGTCCTCCGAGACGGCGGCCTGCTCGGTCTCGCTGCGCATGACGTCCTCGAGCGAAGGCACGAAGTCGCTGCAGCAGGTGCGATGGGCGTGGACTCGCTCCATCGAAGCGCAGAAGAAGAACTTCGTGCCTGAGAGGGCGCTCGCCGCGACGAGCGACACCACGAAGAGCAACGCCGCGAGGCGCTTGGCGCCCGCTCTGAAGCTTCTCATGTCGAGGCGACGCAACATCGGTTGATGTTGCAAGGTAGCACCTTCGGCGGCTGCCCGCACCGCGGCGCTCGTGAATGACCGTTCGTCGCTGGGTAGCGACCGTCTGGCGGGAAGGCGGCGGTCGCCGACTCCATGGGCTGCCATGTTGCCTTGATGCGTCGCCACGCGAAACGAGCGCTCGACCTCCTTCTCTTGGGGCTCACGGCGCCGGTCTTCGGCTCCATCTTCCTGGTCGCCGCAGGTGCCGTCTTGGCCGTCGACGGGCGCCCCGTCTTTTTTCAGCAACGGCGCGTGGGGCTAGGCGGCGTCCCCTTCACGGTGTGGAAGCTTCGGACCATGACGTGTGAGCGGGACGTTGCGGCCCGCAAGGCCACGTCTCTCGGGCACCAACTTCGTCGGCGTGGCCTCGACGAGCTCCCGCAGTTCATGAACGTCCTCGCGGGCCACATGAGCCTGGTGGGGCCGCGGCCGCTGTCGCTGCCCGACACCGCAAGGCTGGGCGAACGTGTCGCCGGTTTTCATCGGCGCCTCGAGTGTGTGCCCGGCATCACCGGGCTCGCGCAGGTCCTCGGTACATCGACGGCGACGGAGACGCTCGCGGCCGATCTCGCCTACGCGGAGCACCGCTCCGTCGCCTTCGACGCGGCGATCTTGGCGTGCACGGTCGTGGTCAACGCGGTGGGCAAGGCTCGCGCGCGGCCGCTGGCGCGCGGTCTCTTGCGCCGCTTCATCGCGTCACCGGGCGACGGTGCTCCGTCGTCGCCCGCCGCGACGTTGACGCATCGGATAACCTCCCGCCATGGCTGACGCGAAGCGCCACAGCTTCTCGGAGACGCTCGCGTCGCTCCTCGAGCCGCGGCGGCTCTTGCCCATTGTCCTCGTGTGCAGCCCGCTCGTCGTCGCCCAAGGGGCCCTCAGCAGCGATCGCTTCGCGATCCCCTTGGGCGTCGCCATGTGCGCGGCCTTCGTCGTCATCGCGCCACACGCATACCGCGCGCTCTTTCTCGACGCTCCGCCGCGAGCGATGGCTTCGGAGCTTGTGGCCATGGCCGCGTACGTCATGCTTGCGGCGACGGTCGTCGTCGGCCTCGCCGTTGGTGTTCCCTCCGTCACCGGCATGGGGCACACGTTTCTCACGAGCCCGACGAGCATCGCCATCTGCTCCGCGCTCTTCGCCGTCGGTGGCTGGGGTCTCGCTCGCGACATCGATCTCGAGGCGAAGCTCGGGCGGGCTCGGCGCCGCGAGGAAGAGCTCTCGCGTGCGGCCGAGCGGGCGCAACTCTTGGCCATCCGTGCCAACTTCGACCCGCACTTCCTGTTCAACACGCTCAACGCCATCGCCGAGTGGTGCCGCACCGACGGGGAGGTGGCGGAGAAGGCGATCCTCAAGCTCTCGGCCATGTTGCGGACGGTTCAAACAGGCGTCACGGCGCCATCCTGGCCTCTCGAGCGCGAGCTTTCGCTCGTGCGTGCGCTCTTCGATCTCTACCTTGTCCGCTCGCCGTCCGCCTTTACGTTGAAGGTCGACGTCGACGAGAGCCTCGCGAGCGTCCTTTTGCCTCCGCTCATGGTGCTTCCCCTCGCGGAGAACGCCATGAAGCACGGCCCGAGCGCCGGTTTCGGCGGCGAAGTCTTGCTTCGGGTCTGCCGCTCTGGCGACGACGTGAGCGTGGTGGTCGAAAACCCAGGGCCCTTTCGCGGCCCGCGCGCGGGCTCGCAAGGGCTCCCGACGATTGAGCGGCGACTGGCCCTCGCTTACGATTCGCGAGCGACCCTTTCCGTCGCACCGATCGAGTCCACGCGGACGCGCGCGACGCTGACCTTGCCCATCCGCGGGCCCATCGCCGACGAGGGCGCTTCGTGATGACCGCGTCTCGCATGCTGACAGCGCTCATCGCCGACGACGAGGAGCTCGCTCGAAGGCGCATGAAGCGCCTCCTCGAAGACGCCGACGACATCGAAGTCGTCCGCGAATGCACGACGGCCGTCGAGGTGCTTCAGGCCCTCGCGAACGAGCCCGTGGACCTTCTCTTTTTGGACATCCACATGCCGGGCATGAGCGGCATCGAGGCGCTCAGGCTCCTGCCCGAGCCGCGGCCGTACGTGATCTTCTGCACGGCCCACGCAGAGCACGCGCTCTCGGCCTTCGATGTCGGCGCCGTCGACTACCTCCTCAAGCCCATCGAGAGCGAGCGCTTGGACAAGGCGCTCGCGCGCGCGCGGCAGGCGGCTGGCGCCGACCCTCGCGATTCGAGCGCGGGCGCGGTCAACGGCGCTCCGGAGAGCGCGCCCTTTGAACGCCTCCCCATCGCCACCAAGACCGGGATCTTTCTCGTGAGTCCCGAAGACGTCGTGTCTGCGGTCCTCGAGGGCGAGCTCGTTCGCGTTCGCACCAGCAAGGGGGACTTCTTGTCCGACGACTCGTTGCAGGCGCTCGGCGGCAAGCTGCCCGGCAGCCACTTCTACCGCGTGCATCGTCGCGCCATCGTCAACCTCAAGCACGTCGTTCGCCTCGAGCCGCTCGATACCGGCGGCTACGTCGCCCACACCTCGCTCGGCGATGGCGTCGAGGTGTCTCGCCAGGCAGCGCGGCTCTTGAGGCGCCGCCTCGGCCTCCGTCGCTCCGACGACGATCGCTGAGCGCGACGCCCGCCCTCGCCCGGAGCCGCTCGCGCTGCGCTCGCGACCGTTCGCGGGGAACGTCGTGGCGAGCCGTCACGCCGCCCCGCATGGTGGACCGAGGAGATCACGATGACGTACCGGTCCCAAGAGCTCATTCCCGCTGGCCGCCTCGCGCTCTTGCGGCGCGCGCCGCTCGTCGCCAAGACGCGCGAGATCGGCGTGCGTTCGCCCTCGCCAGCGCCGCCCGCTCGTCGCGACCCCATGCGCGACGCGCCGCTGCTGCCGGAGCCCACGCGCGGCACCCCGCAGCAGGGAACGATCCTCCTCATCAACCCGTTTTACGCGAAGGACGTCCACGCGAGTTTTGGCAAGCACGTGCTCACGCCGAGCTTGGCGCTGACGAGCCTCGCTGGCGCGACGCCGCCGCCATGGAACGTGCGCTACTGGGACGAGAACCTCCTCCAAGGCCCGCCGCCGGCGCAGCCGGTGCCGGAGGTGGTGGGCATCACCGTGCACCTCACCTTCGCGCATCGCGCCTACGAGCTCGCCGCCTACTTTCGCGCCTTGGGATCCGTCGTTGTCTTGGGCGGCCTTCACGCGCTCTCGTGCCCCGACGAGGTGGCCGAACACGCCGACGTGATGGTGGTCGGCAATGGCGTGCCGGTGTGGCCGCGGCTGCTCTCAGACCTCCGCGCGGGACGCCTCGAGCGGCGCTACGACGCGGACTACCTCGACTACGCGTCGGACCCGCCTCCGGCCCGTCACATCGTGCCGGAGAGCGGCTTTCTGACGCGCGCATCGGTCATCGCGACGCAGGGGTGCCACAACCGCTGCGACTTTTGCTACCTCGCGACGGGCGACACGCGCATCAAGTATCAAATGCGTGAGCCCAAGCAGGTGGCTCGCGAGGTCGACGAGGCGGGGGAGCCGTACGCGGTCTTCGTCGACAACAACCTCGGATCGAGTCGGCGCTACCTGCGCGACTTGTGCCGCGAGCTTCGTCCCCTTGAGAAGATCTGGAGCGCAGCCGTGACGCTCGACGTCACTGACGATCCGTCGCTCGTACGTGAGATGGCCCTCGCCGGCTGCACCGGCGTCTTCATCGGCTTCGAGAGCCTCCGTGACGCCAACGTAGAGGACTCGGGAAAGCGGAGTCCGCGCGCCCGCGACTACGCGCGCCGCATCAAGCTGTTCCACGACGTCGGCATCCAGGTGAATGGGAGCTTCGTCCTTGGCTTCGATCACGACGACGTCTCCGTCTTCCAAGAGCTCGCCGAGTGGATTGAAGAGACGCGGCTCGAGTGCGCGACCTTTCACATTCTGACGCCCTATCCGGCGACGCCGCTCTTTCACCGCATGGAGGCGGAGGGGCGCCTCCTCCACAAGGACTGGTCGCTCTACGACACGGCGCACTGCGTTTTTCGACCCAAGCGCATGACGAAGGAAGAGCTCGAGGCCGGCTACGCGTGGCTCTACGAGCGACTCTTTTCGCTCGCCTCGATCTGGGCGCGGCGTCCCGAAGACGCTGCGGCGGTGGCGCCCTACCTCGGCATGGCGCTCCTCTACAAGCGCGTGAATCCCCTGTGGCAACGCCTCATCGAGCAGCGTCTAACGCACGCCGTGTGGACGCCGCTCGTGGAGCTCACGCGGCTTCGGCACCTCGCCTTTCGCCGCCGCCTCGCGGCGGGGGAGGGAGGAGCGCCGCTCCGCGCGCCGATGCGCCCGTCGGTGTGAAAGGTTCGGCGGCGGCCCGCATCGGCTGGCGTCAACACACCGCGAGTTCACGCTCACTCACGACGTCATCGAACGCGTCGCCCCGTCGAGCACCGGCAGCGCGACGATGTCGACGCGCGTCCCGAGGCTGCGGCTTCGTGGCGACAACGCGCGGGGCGAGCTTCGCGGAGGGCCGCCTCTTTCGGCTGGACCGAGCGCGGCGGGTTGGAAACTTCCGGAGGCCCCGTGCGTTGCGTGACCGGCACTTACCTTGCATCGCGACCGCGCATGCGCCTCAGGTCCATGCTCCGCTTCATTTCCTCGTCGGCGCTGATCGCGGCCCCGCTGCTCACGGGCTGCGCCTCTGCCGACGAGGACGCCGCCATCGCCAGCAGCACCGACGCGCTCACCGCGGCGACAAGCGGAAGAGCCCTTTGTGCGCCTTCGCCCCAGCCGAGCGACGGCTGCACGACCAAGAAGGCCGAGTATCTCCTGCCGCACATCGCCGTTTTTCGTGACGTCTTCCAGGACCAGTGCATTCGACACGACCAGTGTTACGGAGCGCTGGGCGCGAGCATGAACGAGTGCGACGACGCCTTCGTTCGAGAAATGAAGGACCGCTGCAACGACAAGTTCAACAAGTACTGGCGCCCCGTCGAGTGGAGCGCGTGCCGCAGCGCCGCAGAGGACTTCTACCTGGCCGTTCGCACCGCTGGCGTCGACGCCGAGTTTGCGGAGATGCAGGCTGACGCGAAGAATCGGAGCCTGTGGGCGCGCCACTACGTGAGCTCGGAGTCGTGCGGAACCACGCCCGAGCGCTCGCAGATCTACCACCCGCGGCTGATCGAGGAGGTGCGAGCCGAGTTTCGTGCCGTCCTAGGTCGCAACCCCACGACGTTCGAGTTCTTCGACGCCGTGAACCTGTCGGACCCCGATCCGACCGACGCCGTGACGGACCCGCGCGTTTGGTTGCCGGGGATGATTCGGGCTTACGCCGCGACGCGGCCGTCCACGGCACCGGTTGCGTCGTACTCGCGCGCGGCCACGTGGAACATCGAGCTGACGGCGAGCCCGTCGGACGCGGCGTCCTATTATTGGCGCGTGGGCGCCTACAGCGAGACCGCCCCCACCATGATCATCCCGCGCGGCCAATCGATGTACGACCGTCGGTACACCTTGGAAGGCTTTCTGGTGGTGCGCGATGCGGCCGGCACCCGCGACCTCGCGCTCGTGAGCGAGTTCGTCTACGAGCCGGGCGAGTGCAGCTCCCGGCGCGGGCTGCCTTGCCGTTGATGGATCCAGGAACTTCCTCCGGCGACGGGGAGCCTGCGGCCTCCCGCGTAGGGTTATGCCACTCGAGCGAGGTGAGCTCGGCTTCGCCTCAGAGGTGGCGTTCCGGCGGCCCCGCGTAGGCGCTCTCGGGCCTCACGAGGCGCCCTTCGCCGAGTTGCTCTTCGAAGTGCGCGAGCCAACCGCACCCCACGCCCAACGCGAAGGCTGCAACATACATCGAAGGCTCCACGCCCAAGGCGTCGAGCAAGACGGCCCCCCAAAGATCGATGTTCGCGCGAAGGACCTTCGGGGCGAAGACTCGCAGAACAGCGGCTTCGAGGTCGCAGGCGGCCTTCTGGAGCGGGACGTCACTCATCGCCAGAATGGCGCTTCGGAGCGGCGGCAGCCGCGGGTCCGCGCCCTTGTAGATCCGGTGTCCAAAGCCGGGGAACACCTGCTTTTGCGCACGCCGCGAGCGAACGAGCGCGTCGACGTCGTTGCAGGCGGCCACGCTTGAGAGCAGCGCCTGCGCGTCGCGCGTGGCGCCGCCGTGACGTGGTCCAGAGAGCGTCGCGCAGGCGGCGGCAAGCGCCACGGCGGGGCTGGCTCCCGACGAGGCAGCGACGCGGCACGCGAAGGTCGATGCCGAGAGGCCGTGCTCGGCCTCGAGCGCCAAGAGCACCTCAAGGGCGCGAAGCGCCGCAGCGTCGGTTCGCTTGGCCCCGAGCGCATGGAGGGCGCGCGCGGCATAGCTCCCTCGCGGCGGCGGCGGCGCGCCTCCCACGGCCGCGACCACCGCCGGGATGCGCCCGACGAGGCGCGGCATCGCCTGAGGCGGGTCGAGCCACCAATCGTCTTCGCCGATGAGCGGCATGGCCGCGACGAGCCCTTGCTCGGAGCCCAACGCTCGCCCTAGATCGCGGGCGATGGAAGGCCGCTCGGCCTCAAGCACACTCTCGGCCAAGACGTCGCCAAAGCTCGTCGCCTGGTGGGGCAATTCGCCGCGCAACACCAGGTGCGCGATGCGCTCGTAGCTCTCTCGTTCGGCGAGCTCAGCGAGCGAATACCCGCGAACGAATGCGCCTCGGACCGGGTCAACCCAGGCGATGCGCGTGGTGGCCACGGCGACACCGGCGAGGCTCGAATCGATGGTCGGCGAAGTCGGC
The DNA here is from genome assembly GCA_016703425.1 of Myxococcales bacterium. Taxonomy (NCBI): domain Bacteria; kingdom Pseudomonadati; phylum Myxococcota; class Myxococcia; order Myxococcales; species Myxococcales bacterium. The sequence goes on along the minus strand of JADJCA010000008.1, from coordinate 246,484 downwards.
TCGGCGCCCATGCCTTTTCGTATCACGAGGCGGCTCGTGTTATCGAGCGGCGTGCCTACGGCGAGCCGATCCATCGAGCCGACGCGACCCGGGGATGCGGCGCTCCTCGTCGTGGCGGCGATGTCCATCGCGCTGGCGTCGCCGCTCGCCAAGGCCGTCGTGGGGCTCGGCCCGCTGGGCGTTGGCGCCGGACGCTGCGCGGTCGGTAGCGCCCTTCTGTTCCTGCTCGCGCCGCGCCTCACGCTTCGGTCGTTGGCCACCTTGACACCCAAGGGAGCCTCGCAGCTAGCCGTCGTGGGCGTCCTCCTGGCAGCCCACTTCGCGTGTTTCCTTTGGGGCCTCTCGCTCACCTCGCTGCCGGCGGCCGTCTCGCTCGTGTCCCTCGAGCCGCTCGCCGTTGTGCTGCTCTCATGGTTCGCGTTTCGCATGAGGCCTCGGGGCCTCGAGATGGTGGGCCTCGCCGTCGCTGTGGCTGGCGCCCTCGTGATCGCGCAAGGGGCCGGCCACGGCGAAAACCGCCTGATCGGTGACGTGCTCGTCGTTTTCGCGGTGGTGCTGTACGGCGCGTACGTCGCCGCCGCTCGCGGGCTTCAACACCTCCTTCCCGTGGTGCCCTACGCCGCCGCCGTCTACGGCGTCGCGGCGATTTCGCTCGTGCCCTTCGCCATCGGCGAAGCCGGCGGCGTGCCGCATCCGCCGGCCCGCACGCTGCTCTTGGTCGTGCTCATGGGCCTCTTGCCTACGCTCGTCGGGCACACGTTGATTCAAAGGCTCGCGCGCCGCCTCTCCCCGTCGGTCGTGGCCTTGGTGCCCGTTGGGGAGACGGTCGGCTCGATCGCCATCGGCGTCGCGTTTCAGGGCTTCGTCCCGACGGCGGCCGAGTGGGTCGGCGCGTTGGCCATCCTGGGCGGGGCCGTGGTCGTTTCCCGAGCGAACGTGTCGGCCCGCGCCGAGGCGAAGGGCTAGCGCTGGAGGTCCGTTGCGGGGTCAGACCGTTTTGCTGGTTGCCGCGTAAGCGTGGGAATGCCCCTGACTCGTCGCCGGTTGGTCCTCCCTGAGAGACTGCGCTTACGCTCCCTCGGCCTCACGCGACTCCGTGGGCGCACCGACGAATCAAGGAGAACTCTTGTGATGGCCCGATCCGCCCTGCCGCTCCTCTTTTCCGTCCCGCTGGTCTTCGCCCTCGGCTGCAAGAGCACCAACGCCACCGCCGAGCCACCCAAACCCGCGGGACAGGCCGAGACGACCCGCGCACCCTTCGCCACACCGCCGGTGCTTGCCGGGGCGCCCGACATCGCGACGCTGGTCGCGAAGGTGCAACCGGGCGTCGTGAGCGTTGTCGTGGATTCCGTGAGACCCGCCGCGGCCGGTGGCCTCGACATGTTCGAGTTTTTTGGCGGCCGCGGACCGCGCGGCGGCGACGAGTCGTTTCGCTCCCGGTCGCAGGGCTCGGGCTTCATCATCGACAAGGAGGGTCACGTGGTGACCAATGCGCACGTCGTCGACGGCGTGACCGACGTTCGCGTGAAGCTCGCCGACGGTCGCGAGCTCAAGGCGTCGGTCAAGGGGCGCGACCCGCGGCTTGACCTTGCGGTCCTAAAAATTCAGGGTGAAAAGGCCGATTTTCCTGCCGCCGCCCTCGGCGTCTCGGAGGCTGTGCGCGTCGGTGAATACGTGGTGGCCATGGGCAATCCGATGGGACTTGGTCACACGGTCACGATGGGCATCGTCAGCGCCAAGAGCCGCACCATCGGCGCCGGGCCCTACGACGACTTCATCCAGACCGATGCGTCGATCAACCCAGGCAACAGCGGCGGACCGCTCTTCAACCTGAAAGGCGAGGTCATCGCCATCAACACGGCGATCATCAACCCGCAGCGCGCGCAGAACATCGGCTTCGCCATCCCCGTCGACGCCCTGAAGGACGTGCTCCCGCAGCTCATCGCCAAGGGCACTGTGTCTCGCGGACGCATCGGCGTCGGCTTTCAGCCGGTCGACGCGTCGCTCGCCAAGGCGCTCGGTCTCGACAAGCCGAAGGGCGCCATCGCTTCAGACGTCGAGCCCGGCGGCCCCGCCGACCGCGCCGGCGTTCGCTCCGGCGACATTATCCTCTCGGTCGGCGCCGACGCGGTGAACGCCGCGCAAGACCTCCCGCGACTCGTGGCTAAACATGCGCCCGGCTCCAAGGTGGAACTCAAAATCCAGCGCGACCGGCAGGCCCTCTCGATCCCCATCACCCTCGAGGAGCTGAAGGAGGAGCGCGCGGCCCGCGCCCCCGTCGTGCAGGGCGGTCCTGCTGCCGCATCGTCCTCCGCGCTCGGCGTGAGCGTCGACGACGCGCCGAACGGCGGGGCCTTGGTTCGGGGCGTGACCCCGGGCAGCCGCGCCGACGGTGAGCTCATCGCCGGCGACGTCATCCTTGAGGTCAACCGCGCCCGCGTCGAAAGCGCCGCGGATCTCTCCAAGAAGGTGCAAGCTGCACCGAATTCGGGAGCGCTCTTGCTCAAGGTGCAGCGCAACGGCCGAACGCGCTTTGTCGGCATCGAGCGCTAAGCGCCGTAGTGAAGCGCCGCTGAGGGCGGGAACTTTTCCTCGTGGTAGCGTTCTCAGCACCGTGCGGCGGTTCCTTGGCCCCTCGACGTTCGTCCTCCTGGCTGGCGCCGCCACTCTGGTCCTCGCGCTCGTGACGGGCTCGACCTCGAAGGCTCATGACGGGGCCTCACGCGAAGTCGCGCCCTTCGCGTCGCACGGTCTCGGAGCGCCACCGCCGGAGCTCTCGGCGGAGGCTCGGGCCTTCGAGGACGAGACGCGGGTGGTGCCGCTCTTCGCGGGGGGCAACTTCCGAATGCCGCTGGTCAACGGGCCTCTCGAGGGGGAACGCCTGCCTGAGCCCGTGGCGCGTCGCGCCCTGGCCGTGGTTCGCCGCGAGCTCCGCCGCTACCGGCCCGAGCGCCTCGTCGCGGTAGGGCTCCGGCGCGTCGTCCTGGCCGCCGACCTGCGGGAGAACGGCAAGCTCGTCTCGTCGCTCCCCAACGTAGCCGGCGCGCTCATCCTCGACGGCGCCGTGCCGGAAGCCTTTCTCGTGCGCCTCGTGCACCACGAGGTCTTCCATTTCTTCGACTTCGCCGATCCGGAACGGCGCGCAGAGAATGAGCGATGGCACGGGGAGCATCATCTCTTCGCGTACGGCGAGGGCGGTCGCTCGGTGCGCGCCGCCAGCGCCGGCGACGTGACCCGCGAGCACCCGGGCTTCCTCACGCGCTACGCGATGAGCGCCGTCGAGGAAGACAAGGCCGAGGTTTTCTCGCTGCTCATGACGAAGCCCGAGCTCGTCAGGGAGCGGGCCGACGCCGACGCCGTCGTGGGCGCGAAGGTCGGCCACCTCCGCGGCAAGCTCCGGCGCCTCGCACCGGAGCTCTAGAGCCGCTCAAGAGCGCCCCTCTCGTTACTGAAGGATCGTCTTCGCCGACGGCGGAAGCGTCAGGCCCGAGCCGAGGGTCGCCGACTTGTCGAGCGGGTTCTGAGGCATCGCGCAGCGGCCGAAGGTGTCGGCGTCTTTCGCGTCGAGCAGACACGACTGCGTGGCTTGCGGAAGCGGTTGCCCCTCGCACTTGAAGCGGAGCGCGAAGCGCGTGTGGGATGGAATCGCCTGGGGCTTCGCCATGTCGAAGCGGGCGAGCTTGTCCTTGAGCGCCGCGCAGTCCTTGTCGGTGGCGCGCGGGGCGAGCACGTGGCTGGCCCACTCGCCGCCGACGATTTGCGCGAGGCTCGCTTCGGGAATCGGCTGCTTCTTGATGAGCGCTTGGGTGATCGTCGCGGCGGCCTCCTGGTCCTCCGTCGACTTCGTCATGACTTCGCGCATCTCCTTCTTCTCGGAGTCGCTGAACTTCTCGGCGAGACGAAAACTGACAACGCGTCCGTCGCGCTTCACGGTACCGCTCTTGATGGCACGCATGAAGGGGTCGATGGCCACGCCCCACTTCTTGTGACCGAGTTGGGAGGGCGCCTCGCGAACCAGCTTGGTGAGCTTGCTCTCGTTGTTTTCGATGGCCGACTTCCAGTCGCGTGTCGCGTCCTTGAGCTCGGCTTCCACATCTTTCGCGGCGTCGCCGTCGCGCGCCACGAAGATGAGGTTGAAGCGCACGCCGTCGGAGTCCTGAATCGGCGCGGCGAGCTCGTAGGTCACGGCGCGGACCTTGGAGTCGATGGCCGACGCGTTCTTCTCAACCGACTTGGGCAGGCACTCCTCGACGAACTTCGAGCCGGCGCCGCTGTCGAAGCCGGCGTGGCTGCAGGGGAGCTTCAAGAGCGACGACGCGGCCTTCTGGCGCGCATCGGCGCGCCGCACCGCGAGACCTTCACCAGAGTCGAAGGCGAGCTGCAGGTTCTCGACGGTCGTGGAGATCTCTTTGCGCGGCTTGAGTACGAGCGCGCGAAGGCCTCGACGGCGCTCCGTCGGCCAAATAACCAGTTGGTCTTGTCGTTGAAGGCCGCGAGCGACTGCTCCGTGCACTCGCCGTCCTTGTCGTCGGCCTTGGTGCTGTTGCCGAGGCCGGCGCTGCCGCTCCACTTGAAGTCCGGTTCGGTCTTCTTGGGCGACACGAGGCAATAGCCGGACATGCCCGCGAAGGTCTGGCGCGCGAAGCCGTATTTCGTCGGCAGCTCGGTCAGCTTCAGGTGGAGCATTTGAACGCCCAAGAACTTCTTGTCGTCTCCGTCGTGGAACACGAGCTCGGTGTACGACGGCGACTCGAGCGCCGCGACGAGGCTCTGGCCGCACTCGAGCGTGGCCCGCCGCGCTTCGAGGGTCTTCGGATCGAAGAGCGAGACGGCGTCGGCCGGCGACGCTCGAAGTCGCGCGAGGCGCTCGGTGAAATCGCTGCCGGCGCCGCAAACGTGGCGCGCGAGGTCCGACGCGAGGAACGCGTCACGCAGCGCGGGCGCGCCGTCGGCGCCGGGGAAACGGTCCTCTTGAACGAAGTCCGTGTCGGTCGGGAGCTGGGCGGCCTCGACGGGCAGCGGCTTGTGCGTCGTGTGGAAGAGCGCGTACGCGCCTACGCCGAGACCCGTCAGGAGCAGGAGCCCGCCGAAGGCACCGCCGGCGATCATGGCGATGGTCTGCGTTGAGGGTCCCGTCTTCGCGGGCGCGTGGTGCTGCGGCGGGACCGAGCCGTAGCCGTTCGGGGTCGCTTGCCAGCCGAGCGGCGGCAAGCTGCCGTAGCTCGCTTGCGGCGGCGCGCCGTAGGCGTTGGCCGGCATGGGCGCGGGAGGAGCGCCATATCCGCTCGCCACTGGTGGGGGACCGTAGCCCGTGACCGGCACCGCGTAGGCGGTCGGCGTTTGCGCGGGGGCGGCCGGCGGTCCGTAGCCGGCGGGCTGCCCGTACGCGCTTGGAGGAGCGCCGTAGCCCGACGACGGTCCGTAGGCGGCTTGCGTGGGCGGCGGACCGTACCCCGTTGTTGGCGGGCCGTAGCTCGCTTGAGCCGGAGGACCGTAGCTCGCTTGGGTTGCTGGCTGCGTGGACCCCCGTTGCGGCGGCGCCGGCAGAGCGGTCATCCCAGAGTTTGGCGGCGGAGGGAGGGGGGAGCGCGTGGTCATGGGCCTTCGGGTCTACGGCGCAGCGACGGCGGATCTCCCCGGTGCGCGCGCGCCGCAGCGGCGTCGTCCTGTCACGTCCGGAGGTCGGCGCAAGCGTTCGCTCCGCAAACGATCTCCCAGGACTGCAATCGACCGCGGAAGGCGACGTCAGGCCTCGCGGCCCGCCGGAAAATCCCCCTCAGTACCGCCCAGGGTGGCAATTCCTAACGCAACTGGATCGGCGCGCTTCCATGACGTCGCCAAACGGTGACGCGAAATCATTACGTTTTACGACAAAGGCCCCATGGTACGACACGTGCTCACATACGTATCGTAGGAGAGACGATCATGAAAAGCCTTGTTCTTACGAGCGTTTTTGCGTTGGCCCTCGGTGCGGTTGCTCCCGCCCTCGCTGGATGTTCATCCGGCGCGCAGGGGGGTGAAGAAGAGGTCGACCAGGGCGCCCTGGAAGAGACCGGCCCGCAGGTCGTCAATCTCCCGTTCTACTTCGGCGTGCCGCAAGCCTCGCTTACCCAGATGAGGGCGGCGGAGCGCGGACACCCCTACAGCACCATCTGGCAAGGCGCGAAGGGCGCCCACAACGAGATCGGGCTCCGCATCATCGCGGTCCCCGGCGCCGCTCGCTCGAGCGTCATGAAGGAGCTCGCGGAATCCAAGGTCATCCAGACCGGCGACGTGATGCTCAGCTTCCGCCCCGGCCTCGGCGAGACGATCCCGTACGCTCACCTCCAGATGGGCACGACGCACGCGGGCATCGTTCGCGTCCAGGGCACGCAGGGTCACACCGTTGACCAACCGCTCGACCTGGAGCACAACGACCCCTCCAACGCGAAGGGCCGCCTCGTCAGCAGCCACTACTCGAAGGTCCCCGCGCTCCACATCGTGCGGCCCCGTTCGATGAACACCGAGCTTCGTGCCAACCTAGACGCGTGGCTCGACCTCGCCGAGGACATGATCGGCTCGCCGGGCCGTCCGGGCTTCAACGACAACTACCTGGCGCCCGCCACGGTGCACCCCAAGTTCGGTGGGAACCCGGCCAACGTCGCCTTCACGATCGGCAAGGGCCTCATCGCTGGGAACATCCGCCAGGCCCTCGGCGTCGACATGAACCCCGAGAAGGACGGCGAGCAGCAGATCTTCTGCAGCGAGCTGGCCTACCACCTCCTCTCGCTCGCCAACTGCACCGTCGACGAGGTTCGCAACGCCACGAGCGCGCCCGAGTGCGCGTCGAAGTCGCCGTTCCCGATGATGTCCTTCGCCGGCCAGAACGCCGCCGAGGGACTCGGCGAAGGCCCGCTGCTCAACGCCATCGCGGCGAAGGGCGCTGGCGACCCGGCGGCGCTCCTGGGCTCCGTCTTCAAGGAAGGCAACACCAACTCGACGGAGCTCTCGTCGGGTCACCGCGGCGCGAACAAGATGCTCATCGAGAAGGGCATCGTGCAGGGCCTCCAGATGGTCTACCAACTGCGCGGGCAGAACGCGAACGCGGTGCTCCCGGCCCAGCTCGAGGGACTCCGCAAGGAAATCCCCGCGAACTACTCGCCCACGGCGTTCCTCATCGACACCATCAAGGACGAGCGCGTCCGCGGCTTCGATTACGTCGCCACGGTGGTCTTCGTCGATGGCGCGCAAGCGGCCGCGGTGCAGGCGCTCAAGTCGAACCCGATCCCGCGCACCGAAGCGCCCTGATTCGTCGCTAGCGCTGCCACCACAAAATTGGCATCACAAAATGGCGCCGGGCGAGAGGGGCTTTCTCCTCTCCACCGGCGCCTTCTTCTTTCCCGCGTGCTAACCGAACCGAGCCCATGCCGAAAACCTCCTCCGCGCTCTTCGCCCTAACGGCCCTTGCTCTCCTCGCGTGCGGTGCATGCAGCGCCGAGAGCCCCGCCGATGCGGCAGCGGCCGGTGGCCCCGGCGGCGGTGAGGCTGCGGCCGATGTCGACGGCGGTGCCCAAGGCCCCGGCGGGCCCACAGGCCAAGGCGCAGCGACGCCGCCGGTGGTGCTCCCCGCCGATCCCGCCACCGATTGCCCCGCGCCCTACAACGCAAAGGGCGCTGGGCCCAAGGCTGGCGCGAACGCGCAGTATTCGATCGCCGGTCAGTCACGCAGCTTCACGCTGCTCTTGCCGCCGGCCACGTTCACCGGACCAAGGCCGCTGCTCTTCTCGTTCCACGGCACCACCGAGAACGCCGACAAGTTCATCACCCGCGCGAAGCTCCAGGACTTCGTGAACAAGGGTTTCATCGTCGTTGCGCCGAACGCCGCGGGCAACGGCACGTATTGGCCCGTCTGGGACGGCATGCGCGGCGTGGGGCACGAGGCCGATCCGAACAAAGATCTCGAGCTCGTCGACAGTCTCCTCAAGTGCTCGGCGGCTCACTACGAGGTCGACAAGAACCGCGTCTACGGCGTGGGCCACTCGGCCGGCGGGATCTTCATGAACCGCCTCCTGCGTAGCCGCTCGAAGGACTTCGCCGGCGGCATCGTCGGCTCCGGCGTGTTCTCGCTCACCAAGACGGATTCGAGCGCCAACCTCGACGGCATGTTCGTGCTGGTCACGTGGGGCGGCGACAACGACACCTACAAGGGCACGACGCCCAGCGGCGTCAACGTGCCGTCGTTCAGCTTCGTCGAGCAAGCGTCGCTCGCGTCGACGTTCTACGAAGCCGAGAAGAACGTCGGCCAGGCGTATTGTCGCGGCAACGACATCGGCCACGCGTGGCTGCCGCTCAACACGTGGTTCATCGAGCAGCTGCTCGCGCATCCCAAGGGCAGCGCGACACCCGGTGCCGTCGTGCTCCCGCCCTTGCCGGGTGGCTCGCCGGCGGTCTGCAAGACCGGCGCGTACCCGCTCCCGCCGCTGCCCGACGTGACGTGCGGTTCGAGCACGCGCGCCGGCTGCCAGCAGGCCTGCCAGCTCATGGCCGATTGCGCCGCGGAGAATCGGACCGTCGGGACCGCTCTCGGCGCCCAACTGGCGTCGCTGGGGTTCTCCGGTACGAGCTGCACGGGCTGCGTCGACAAGTGCGAGGCGAAGGCAACGACGGCCACCGATGCGCAGGCGCTCTCGTGCTTCCAGACGCGTCAAGCGAGCGCGAGCTGCGGTCCGGGCATCGACGGCGCTCAGCCGCTCATCGACGCCATCAACGACTGCTGCGCCGGCAAGACCGGGTCGAAGTTCTGCGTGGGCCTCTGCCAGACGATCAACCAGAACTCGGCGGCGAAGTCGTTCTTCCCGACGTGCCAAGCCATCGCTCCCTGACGACCCGTCGCGGACGGTGCGTTGACAGATTGACGCTCACTGTTCGGTCACTTCGGCGATGCTGCGTGGGTGAGGTCCTTGTGGATTCGGGGCGCCTGGCTGCTCGCCGCTTCCGGCTGCGCCGCCTTTGCGCCACGACCGACCTTCGGCGAGCTGCCACGCGACCTTGGGTTTTCGGTCGTGCGCGGCGATTGTCCACGCTCGCGGGGTGAGCTTGTTCGCGCTGCGGCTCTCCAAAGCGGCGCCGCCGAGGCGACGCTCGCCCCGGACCTTCGCCGAGACTTCGCCTGCCTCTCGGTGCGCGACAACGTGGTTCGCGACGAGATGGGCGAGTGCACGCCGCCGGCGGAGTTTGTCTTCGCCACGCCCATCCCGGCGCGTCGCCGCGTCGCCGCCGATCTCGCCTACGTGGGCCTCGACCCGCGCGAATACAGCTACGATCTCGTGCCAGAGGTCGACGGAGCGCTCGGTGTCGAGGTCCGCATCCACTTCAAAGGTGACCTCGGCGCGCGGCCCGAACGAGTCGCGGTCATGCAACAGAAGCTCGCCGACGCCGCGAACCTTTGGACGCGCGGGAGTCCTGGCGGCCGGATGCGCTTTCGGTTTTTCGCGGTCGCGCGCGAGGACAACCCCCACTACGTCATCGACCTCGCCGAGGGGTCGCCGAGGACGCCGTTCGACCTCACCTGGGGTGCCGACTGGTCGGCGCACCTCATCGCGCACGAGGTGGGCCACATGATGGGTCTCGACGACGAATACGGGCAGCTCGCGAAGACCTGGGGTCACGCCGTCGGACAAGAGGCCGCGTGGCGTGCCGACGCGGCGGTGCGGCTCGCGTGGCTCTCGTGCGATCTGGGCAGCCTCATGTGCGACTCGAAAGGTGAGTCGGCACGGCCTCTTCTGCACCACTACTACGTCATCGCGCGTCGCCGTTTCTGTCGACCGAAGCCCTATCGATGGGGGCCGTAGCCGCGGAACGCGCATCGTGAAGCGCCTATTCGATGACGAACTCGGCGTCGTCGATCAGCACGCAGCCCTTCTGATGGCTGTCGTTTGAAAGCAGGATGAGAAATTCCGCGGTGGTCATGTCGCCTGCCCACCTTTCGTGGTCGACGAGCGCCAGCTCGGTCCATGCGCCCGCACTGAGGAGAACGACGGGCGACTTGTGCTCGGGGCTGCGGGCAGTGGCCGTCGAGGCGGAAATCACCACGGCCGCGGCGAGCCGGCCGTTGCCGTTGCTCAGCGCCTCGTCGGACTTCACCCAAACGCGCGCCGAAAACCGGCTGAAGAGCGCAGGCACGGCGAACGAGGCGAAAACGTCGCCGCGTGCTTCGCCCCCGTCGAAGCAGACCTTGCAGGCGCGCGCACCCGAGCGGCCCTCACTCGACAAGCTGCGCGTCGCCAGGAAGCCCTCCCAAGAATCGCCGCAGAGCGTCGCGCCCTTCTCGAAGCCGCCGTTCGGGAGGAGACCGTTGCGAGCCCCTCCGTCAACGACGTCGGCCGCTCCCGCCGCGTCGGCGCCGGCGTCGTCGATGGCCTGAGCGGTGACCACGGAGGCGGTCTCGTGGAATTCGAGCACCGCCTGGCAGGCCGTCGGCAACGTGACGCCGAGAAGCAGCACCGAACAGCGTCGGACCATCCGAGGCGAAAGCGTAGCAGCATGCCCTCGCGCGACGGAACCCGTCCCCGAAGGGAGCCCTAGGTTCTCGCGCCCCGAAACGCCGCGAGCCTGGCCCTCGGGGAGCAGCGCCGTGGAACGGTCGCGGGCACGTGGCTCCTCGAGGTAACACGGGCCGGTGCGACTCCGCGTTCTCGCACACGGCACACCGGCTCAGAAACGTGTTGCGCGCCCGAGGGGTGTGCTAAGGCTCCGCCCATGCCGAAGTTCGATTGGCGCAAGGCTGCGGAGCGGTTCCGCGCGAAGAGTCTGGGAACGTCGGCGCGCCCAGATGACGACGACGATGACGACGACACCCCGGGCCCGTCGGCTTCGGCTCCCGTCGGTTGGTTGCCGTTTTTCGGTCCGCGCGGCGGCGGCTTCGGTCAGCCCGAACTCGCGTAGTCGATACGGACGCGCAAAGCGTCGGCCCCTTCGCTGCCCAGGGCGGCTGCTCGTGTCGCAGGGAGCGGTGCCACGCCCCGCAAGCGCGGTGAAAATCGTTGCTGCTCCAACGTTCGCGCTGGGACCACGGATCCGGCTCGGAATCGGCACGCGCCTTCCGTTCACCACGGAACAGTCGCATAAGTGGCGGAATCATAGGCATTTGACCGCTCGACACCCGCCCTCGAGCGGCTAGAACGCACTGGTACGAAGGGTGATACGGACTGACTCGGCTGCCGCGCAGCTCGAGCTAAGGCTGTCGCGGCTTTCACCAGAGGTTCCACGTGCTCCGCTTCTCCAAGCGCTCCCGGCTGACGTTTTCCTCCATCCCCGACGATGCGCGGTCGGAGGAAGGCTCGGGCACGCGTCCCCGCGACTCCAACTCACACAAGGCGTCGAGCCCGACAGGCACCCAAGGCGCCAATTCATCGCTTTGGGGCACAAGAGCGCCGGCCACGCCGATGCCGCCGCCGACCGGCGTGCCCGCGAGTCTGCGACTCCCGGCCGTCCCGGCCCGCAAGGCGAACCCGCCGCCGCTGCCTCGCGCTGCAAGCGGTCGCACCTCGTTGCCGGCCGTCCCGGCGCCCTCGCTGCCACCACCGCCGCTCCCCTCGCGAGCGTCGACCGTCGCGTTGCCCAAGGTGTCGGCCCCCGCGCCTCGCCCCGCTCCGCCCACCGACCGCCGCGCCGACGACCGCACCGATAGCCCCGCTGAGCCCGGCGCCGGGCGCGCTCGTCCGGGCTGGGGTTACTCGCTCGCGCTCCTTGCGATGGGCGTCGTCGCTGGCATCAGCGCGTCGTCGGCCATCAGCCATTTTTCAGCGCTGCGCCGCTCCGCGCCCTCCGAAGGCCCCGTCGTGGTGACGTCGCTGGAGGTGCCCGCGCACAGCGCGGAGCCGGCGCGCAGCGACACGCCGCCGCCGGCCGTGCCCGCCGCCGAGCTTCGCTTCGACACGCCGCTCGACATCGTCGTGCCGCCGCCGGTTTCTCCGAGCGCGGCCGTCGCGGTCGCACCGGTCGCGCCCGTGTCTCCGCGCCCCCCGGCGTCCGCCGCTCCCGCGGCGCGCGCCGTCACGCGCGAGGTCGCCCCGCCCGTGCCCCCGGCGAGCCCGAAGGGCGCTGAGGCCCCCCGCGCGCGCGCGGATAAATCTCCAGAATCGCTGCCATCACCGGCCGCATCGATGAGCCCCGCCGCCGTCGACGCGCTCGTGCGCGAGCGGCTACGAACGTCGCTTCGATAAGCGCTGCGAGAAAGTCGCGCTCGCCGCCTTTCTCGCCCGGGAACGCGGCTATAGTGCGCCCCTTCCCATGAGCCGATCTTCGAAAACGCGCCGCGGACCCGCGCCCGCTAGCAAGGCTGTGCTCGGCATCGACTTCGGTACGACGCGAACCGTCGTCGCCGTGGCCGACCGGGGCAACTACCCCGTCGTCAGCTTCGAAACGAACGACGGCGACTCCGTCGAGTGGTTCCCCTCCATCGTCGCTGTGCGCGGTGACGACTTCCGCTTCGGGTTCGACGCGCTCGACGTCGCACGCGAGCCCGACTGGAAGATCGTTCGCTCCATGAAGCGGCTCCTGGCGACGCCGGACGTCGGCACCGAGCCCGCCTTCGGCGTCGGCCGTGGGGCGGCGGAGGTGCTTCCGCGTTTTCTCGAGGCCCTCTCCACGGCGCTGCGCGAGCGGTCGAACGTCGCCGACGCGCTCCGCGACGGAGCCCTCGAGGTGGTCATCGCCGCGCCCGCCAACGCCTTCTGCGCGCAGCGCTTCTACACGCTCGAAGCCTTTAGGCACGCCGGCTTCAAAGTCCGTGCATTGCTCAACGAACCGTCGGCCGCCGGCTTCGAATACGCGCACCGTTACGCGCGCACCATGAGCTCGTCTCGCGAAGGGGTCATCGTCTACGACCTCGGTGGCGGCACCTTCGACGCGTCCCTGGTGCGCATGAGCGGCGCGCGCCACGACGTCGTGCGCGCCGCTGGCATCTCGCGGCTCGGCGGCGACGACTTCGATGCGGCCCTCGCCGAGCTCGCGCTTGCGGAGGCCGGTCGCGAGGGCGGCCTCGCGTCCCTCGAGGCGAGCGCTGCACAAAAGCTCCTCGACGACTGCCGCGCGGCCAAAGAGGCGCTCACGCCGAGCGCTCGCAAGGTCTCCGTCGACGTCGACGCCGCGCTCGGCCTCCCGTCGCGAGCTATCTCGGTGGCGACCGCGGACTACTACGATGCGTGCACGCCGCTCGTCGAACGCACCATCGAAGCCATGGCTCCGCTCTTCGAGGACGGCGCGCTGCCCTTCGACGTGGCTGGGCTCTATGTCGTGGGGGGCGCGAGCTCGCTCCCCCTCGTCGGGCGCGTCCTGAAGGCGCGTTTCGGTCGCCGCGTTCACCGCTCGCCGTATCCGCACGCGGCCGTCGCCATCGGCCTCGCCATTTTTGGCGACGACACGGCAGGCTTTGAGCTCGTCGATCGGTTCTCCCGCAACTTCGGCGTCTTTCGCGAAGAAGAGGACGGCCGCCGACCCACCTACGATCCCATCGTGACGCACGACGTGCCGCTGCCGGCGCCGGGCCATTCGCCGGTCGTCGTTCGTCGCCGCTACCGAGCCGCGCACGACGTCGGGCACTATCGCTTCTTTGAGTGCGCCACCTTCGATGACCATGGCGTTCCGCGCGGTGACATGGCACCGGTCACGGAGCTCTACTTCCCCTTCGCGGCAAAGCTTCGCGGAGCCGAGGTCGACCTCGTGAGTCACTCGGTCTCACGGCTCGGGGGCGAAGGACCGCTCGTCGAGGAGCGCTACTCGGTCGACGAAAACGGCGTCGTCCGGGTGACCATCGTGGACCTCGAGTCGGGCTTCGAGAAGTCGTCGCGTCTCGCGCAACCGACGGCGTAGAACCGGCGCACCCCCCGCACGGCTGCGCGTTACGTTGCCCGACCTGTGGGGGCGGTGCCTCCAAATCGACGGGATGCGGCTGTGGTCCCTTAGGAGCCTAGGGCGACCGTCGTTCTTATCGACATGGATGCGGTGGCCAACGTGCTGCTCGTGGACGACGAGCCTGCCGTTCTTCGGGGATACCAACGGCTGCTTGTCTCCTCGGGGCTGCGGGTCGAGTGCGCCACGAGCGCCAACGGTGCGCTCAAGCTGCTCGCCGACGGTCACGTCTTCGATGCCATCCTCTCCGATGTCAACCTGCCGGGCCTTTCAGGCCTCGAGTTCATCAGCGCCCTGCGGGCCCATGATCCGGTCGTGCCGGTCGTACTCATCACGGGAAATCCGCAGCTCGAGGGCGCCGCCCTCGCGCGCGAGCGCGGAGCTTACGGGTACTTGGGCAAGCCCGTCAGCGCCGAGACCCTCGTCCGAACGGTGCTCCGCGCGGTTGGTGCGCGCGGCACGGGGTCGAGGGCCATGCGCGCCGTGGTTGACGGCGCGGAGCTGAGACGCTCCCTGCGCGTCTCCTTTGCGCCCATCGCATGTGCGAGCGATCGAGCCCGGGTTCGCTTCGAATCGGCGAATCTCACCCTCGCTCGACCCGGCTTCTCCACCACCAAAGCGGTCATCGACCTCGCCACGCAGCTCGGCGAGACGAGCGCGATCACGCGCCTCATCATCGATGTCGTCGCGGCGCGCGTACGTACCCTCGATGCCAGCACCAGTGTGCTCATCCCGCTGCCATCGGCCGCGCTCTTCGATCCCGTCCTCACCGATCCCCTTGGACCGCTCGCGCCGCTCGCGCCACGGATCGTCCTCGAGCTCAAGGACCCGGAGGCCCTCCGCGACCGCGACTTGGTGTCTCGCGTCGCCGCCCTTCGCGCGCAGGGTTACCGCTTGGCGCTCGAAGACCTGACCCACGTCAACGACCCGTCCTACGACGGCCTCTCGCCGAGCTTCGTTCGGGTCGAGGCGGCGCTCGTTCGCGGGGCCACGGAGTCGGAGCGGCGCCGCAAGGTCCTCCGGGCGCTCTTGGAGATGTGCCGTCGCGACCTCTCGGTGCAGGTCGTCTGCGATGGGGTGGATTCGAAGGCAATTTTCGACACCGTCGTCGCCTGCGGCGGCGACCTTCTTGGGGGCAGCTACATCGGCGACCCGGTACCCCGCCCGGCCCCCCTCTGAGGCGGAAAAGCCCTCGAAACTTGCGCTCGCGCCGATCCTGTCGTAGCCGCGAAGGACGATGCTCTTGCACCGCGCCACGCTTGGTCTCGCGCTCGTCGTGGGTGCGTCGGCGATCGCCGCGTGCAAGAAGCCGGGGTCCGGCGCCGGCGCCGGCACCTCGGCCGCCGACGCGAGCGTCACCTCGGCGCCCGTCGCCGTGGTCGCGGGCCCTGGCGCCACGGTTTCGCCGCCGCCGCCGCCCAACGCTCCCAAAGTGGCGGCCCTGTCGGTCCCCACGCCTATCCTCAGCGCTCCCGAGTGGCCGGCGAAAGATCCGTCGAAGGCCAGCGACGAGCGCCTCGGTGTGATTCGCCTCGGGTACCTGCGAAGAGGTCAGCTCGTCGCCGTCAAGAGCGCGGAGCCGACCAAGAAGGCCAACTGCCCCGAGGGCTGGTGGGAGCTCGTTGAGGGGGGCTTCGTCTGCGGCAAATACGCGACCGCCGACCTCTCGCACAAAGAGCTCGCGAAGGCGCCGCACGCTCCCTACATGGACCGGCCGCTGCCGTACGAATACGGCATGAACCTCACGAACGGCACGCCGCTCTACCGGCGAACGCCCTACCGCAAGGAGCGCAACCAGTTCGAGAAGGGGCTCGCCGTCGGAAAGGCCAAGAGCGCCGACGACATCAAAGCCGAGGCGCGCGCCGAGCTCGGCGGCGACGGCGAAACACCGTGGTACCTGAAGACGCACGGCGGCCAGAAGCCCACCGTGTCGTTCGACGAGCTGAAGGGTGAGGTTGGCCTCATCGAGCAGCGCATGGTCCGCGGCTTCTACCTCGCGCTCGACACCAAGACGTCGGCTTATGCCGGGAAGTTCTGGCGCACGACGCGCGGCAGCTTCGCGCCGGCCGATCACATCCTCGTGCACAAGTCGGTGACCGAGTTCGAGGGCGTCCGCATCGGCGCGCCCGGCGAGTCGCGCAAGCTGCCCATCGGCTTCGTGCTCGGGCTGCACGCGAAGAAGTTCACGTTCACCGACGACAAGCGGGCGCGCCGCGGCGATAAAATCGAGCGCTTCACCATCGTGGGCCTGACGGGGCAGAAGAAGGTCGTCGACGACGAAGCGTATTGGGAGACGACGGAGGGCTGGTACATGCGCGCCGTCGACGGGACGCGTACGAACCCTGGGCCCGCACCGAAGGACCTCGGCCCCGGCGAAAAGTGGATCGACGTGAACATCACGTCTGAGACGCTCGTCGCCTTCGAAGGCGACAAGCCCACCTACGCGACCTTGATCTCGAGCGGCCGAAGCAACAAGGACGACCCGGCTAAGAACTACAAGACCAAGACGGGCAACTTCCGCATTCGCGAGAAGCACATCTCGACGACCATGGACGACGACGGCGCGAGCGATGGCACGTACCGCATCGAAGACGTTCCCTGGGTCATGTACTTCGAAGGTTCGCTGGCGTTGCACGGTGCCTTTTGGCACTCGTCGTTCGGCAAGGAGCGGAGCCACGGTTGCGTAAACCTGACGCCCTTCGACGCAAAGAACCTCTTCGCTTGGGTCGGCCCGCGGCTGCCGGAAGGGTGGCATGGCGTGCGCGGGACCCAAGCCAACCCGGGTACGCGCGTCATCGTGCACGAGTAGGGCGCCATCGCCTTCAGCGGCGGACGGCGAACGCACCCACGCGTCATGGGAGGCGCGTCGATGGGAAAGTTCGCGCAGCCGTCACGCGAAGCGCGCTATAGGTGAACGGCCCGCATGAGCGCACGCCGCGCCAAGCTCCCCACGCGTCTTCGCATCTCGGTTCTCACGTACGTCGACAAGGAGGGGAGCCTTCAATACGACGACGTCGTCGACCAAGTCGCCGCCGCCTTGCGCGAGCGCGGACACCGCGTGGCCATTCTCGGCGTTCACGGCGACGTCGACCGCTTCATTGACGAGCTAAGAGCGCAGAAGCCGCAGCTTGTCTTCAATCTCGTAGAGATGTTCGGCCGCAACGTCCTGGGTGACGTCTCCGTGGCCGGCACGCTCCAGCTCCTCGGCCTTCGCCATACCGGCGGCGGCCCCGGCGAGCTGTTCCTTCGGCAAGACAAGGCCCTCACGAAAGAGCTGCTCGCGTATCACGGCGTGCCGTTCCCCAACTACGCGGTCTTCCGTCGCGATGCGTACCCTGATGCGGGCCGGCTCCAGATGCCGCTCATCGTCAAGCCCCTCAGGATGGATGCCTCCATCGGCATCGACTCGTCGTCGCTGGTGCGAAGCACCACGCAGCTCATGAAGCGCGTCGTGGCGATTCACGAGAAGGTGAAAGACGCGGCGCTCGTCGAAGAGTACGTCGAGGGGCGCGAGTTTCACGTGGGGGTCATCGGTAACCGGAAGCCGCTCGCGTTTCCGCCCATCGAGGTCGACTTCTCGGGGCTGCCGGAGGGAATGCCCGCGATCCTTGGCCGCCGCGCGAAGTGGGTCAAGACGAGCAAGGAGTACAAGGGCACGCGCTCCAAGCTCGCGGAGATTCCTCTCGAGCTTCGCCGCCGCCTCGAAGACGTGTCGCTGGCGGCCTACCGCGCACTGCGCGTTCGCGACTACGGTCGCATTGACCTCCGCCTCGACGAGACCGGCGAGGTGTACGTCATCGAGGTCAACGCGAGCTGCTACCTCGAGAAGGCCAGCGAGTTCTCCGTCGCCGCACGCGCCGCGGGCATCGGCTACACCGATCTGGTGAACGTCATCGCCCGCCTCGCCATGGCCCGCTCAAGACGACCGTTTTAGTGGGGGAGCGGTGGTGACTTCGAACGCACGTGACCCGTCGCAGCCAGGCTCGCTCAAACGCGTCAGTCGAAATCCGCGCGGTGGCTAGCCCACCGCCGCGGAGCACCCGCCGGAGGCGCGGTGCGGCAGGGGGAGGCTCAGCCGTCGCGAAGCGCGGCTGAGGGGGAGTGCAACTCCCCGCATCACAGAACGTATCTTCCGCTCTGCACCCAGTTCATCGCGAGCGTCGTCACCAAGCTCGTGAGGGCGATGGCCAGACGAATTTCTTCCTCGATGTCGTACGTCAGCTCGAGCGTGTCGGCGCGGCTGGCCAGATCGTCCATGAGATTCTTGGTGCGCTCCGGCAAGTGCCCGGTCCACTGGAAGACGCTTCCCGGCAAGTCGCGCTCTGCCTTGCGGATCAGATCCGACGCAGCGAGCCTCACGTTGCCGGGGCCCGCGTCGGCGAAGACGGTGCGGAGCATGGCGTCGAGCTCGACGACCTTCGCGCCGTCGTGGCTGGCGCCATCCCGCGGCGGCGTCGCTCCGTAGAACTGCTCCAGCGACATGGTGAGGCTCGCGACGTCGTCGTCGAGCTCCGTCGACGTCGTGACGGGCTCCCGCTCGAGGAGCTCCTTCATCACGCGCTCGCAATACTCGAGCTTGCGAAGGGCGCCGGGCCACTTCGCGTATTCGGTTCGGTAGTCTTTGCCGGGCGTCATCCAGACGGCGAACGTCTCCGCCCAATCCTCGTCGGGGTGCTTCTGCGCGTACCAGCCGGGCAGGTGGTGGACGTACTCACGGCTGAAGGGCCTCGGGTGGTACTCCTCCAGATAGGGGCGGTCCATTGAGCCGAACCGCTCGACCCACTCCTTCGTCTCGTGGAGCCGGTGCGCGTAGTTGATCACGTGCCCCATCTCGTGCCGCAGGTAGCGCAAGATGTCCTTCGCGCCGTTGCCGCCTTCCACGTGGCAGGCTTGCTCGGCCTGCAGCTGCGTGAGGTCGGGGCGAGCGAGGTAGAAGGGGATCGCGATGGCGAGCGTGTCGTATGGGACCCCCCATTCAGTCGAGAGGTAGAAGCGCGGCTTGATCTTCTGGATGCCGACCTGAACGAGCTCACGCTCGAACTCCGTGAGGATCGGCTCGAGGTTCGTCCCGGCAATGGTGAGCCCCAGATCGCGGATGGGAATCTTCCGCTTCTGCTCAGGGACCTCCAAAAGGGGGCTGTCGAGCGCCGTCGCCATCCGCCAGAACCTCGACCCGGTAGCGTAGCCGGCCCGGCGGGGCGGCGAGAGGGGTTTGGCTAATTTATTGATTTTGCTACAAAAAAAATGCGGGCGCGACCCGCGTGGGTGACGCCCGCAGCCTATGAAGGCAAGGCCGACGGCGGACCGCCGAAGCCAACGCCTCCCCCCGTTTGGGGGCGTCCGTTCACCGGACGTAGCGCTTGATGGCTTCTTGAATCTCGCCGTCGCCGAAGGGCTTGCCGATGTGCATGTCGGCGCCTTGCTTCTGGCCCCAGAACTTGTCGCTGTCGCCGGACTTCGACGTGACGAGGACGACGGGGATCTTCGAGGTCACTTCGTCCTGCTTCAGCTTGCGGCACGCCTGGAAGCCGTTCATCGACGGCATCACGACGTCCATGAAGATCAGTGCAGGCTTCAGCTCCTTGGCGCGAATCAGCGCTTCGTCGCCGTCGGACGCGTATTCGGGTCGGTGACCCGAGGCCGACACGATCTTGCCGATGAGCTCTCGGTTCGTCTGCACGTCGTCCACAATGAGAATCGTCTCCATGTGTTCTCCCTCGTCGCTTGCGGTTTGCCGATGCGCCGACGGCGCCCCCGGAATTTCTTGCCCCGGACCTTCGTCTCAGGGGCTCGAGAATACCGTCATCGGTGCAAGATGGGGACCGTTGAATCGTTCCATGGAAACACGGGGCTTGCGACGACGGCGCTTTGCAGAACTGCAATCGCGACGGCGCCGATGAAATCGTTAATCGGCGTCTGTGTAGGGAAGACGCGCCAACGCTCCGCGTCGGGTGAGACGTGCGCCCGGCTTTTGGGTACGCTTCATAGCCCGCATGAGTGACTCCTCGCGGCCACCCCGGCCATCGGTTCCGAGGCCCGAACCTCGGCTTCGATCGGATGGGCCCGGGCCCATCATCCAGCCGAAGGCGCCGACGCCAGGGCAACCCTTCAAGCCGCCTTCGCCGGGCCGGCAAGGAGAGCTGGCGACGGCGCCGTTGCGGCCCATCACGCGCGTCTCGGTTCCGCGGCTTGTCATCACCGTTGAACGCGAGAACGGCGGGGCGGTGGCCCGCAGCGTCATCCATGAGGGAGAGCTTTGCCGCATCGGCACGCACTCGTCGAACGAGGTGGTGCTCGAGGATCCGGCCGTTTCGAGGTTTCATTGTCGCATCGCGCGTGAGGAGGGGGCCTTCCGCATTCGCGACGGCGGCTCACTCAACGGCACGTTCCTATCGGGGGTTCGCATCCGCGACGCGGACCTCTCCCGCGAGGTCGTGCTCGAGCTCGGCAGCTCGCTCGTGCGCGTTCGGACCGGCGAAGAAGACGCGACGACGCTCGTGCCGATGGTGCCCGCCTTTGGGGCCATCGTAGGCGCGAGCTCGGCGATGCAACGGCTCTTCTTGCTCCTCGACAAGGTCGCCTCGAGCGACATCAACGTCTACATCGAAGGCGAGAGCGGCACGGGCAAGGAGCTCGTGGCGACGGAGCTGGTTCAGCACGGCACCCGCGCCGAAAAGCCCTTCGTCGTCGTCGATTGCGGCGCCATCTCGCCGAACCTCGTCGAGAGCGAACTCTTTGGCCACGTCCGGGGATCGTTCACCGGCGCCGATCGCGATCGCGTCGGCGCCTTTGAGTCGGCCGAGGGCGGCACCGTCTTCCTGGACGAGATCGGCGAGCTGCCGCTGGAGCTTCAACCGAAGCTCCTCCGGGCCCTCGAGCAACGCGAAGTGCGGCGCGTTGGCGAGTCGCGCGCGCGCAAGGTGAACGTGCGCGTCATCTGCGCGACGAATCGCGATCTCGAGCGCGAGGTGAACCGAGGTCGCTTTCGCGAGGACCTCTACTTCCGCCTCGCCGTGGTCACGGTTCGGGTGCCGCCGCTCCGCGAGCGCAAGGAAGACTTGCCCTTGCTCGTGCAGTCGTTTCTCGCGCAGCTCGGCGCCGAGGCGCGGCAGCACCAGCTCTTTCCTGCCGAGGTGCTCGCGGAGATGGCGCGCCACGATTGGCCCGGTAACGTGCGCGAGCTCAGGAACTACGTCGAGCGAAGCTTGGTCCTCGAGACGGCGCTCCACGGGCTCGACAGCGGCCCCGAGGCGCAACCTGAGACGCCCTTCGACCCGGGCGCGCCCCCGAAGATCGACGTCTCCATCCCCTTCAAGACCGCGAAGGAGTCGCTCGTCGATGGCTTCGAACGCGCCTACCTCAAAGAGCTGCTCGAGCAGTCCGGCGGCAACATGAGCAAGGCGGCCCGCGTGGCGGGCATCGACCGCATGTATCTACACCGGCTCGTGCAGAAGCATCGCCTTCGCGAGTAGTGCCGAGACGGTCCGTCTCGACGTGATGGCGAACCTTCGATTCGCCACGCGCGCCGCGACCGCGCTCAGGGGTCGGCGCAGCAGCGAAAGCCCGTGGAGTAGTCGTAATACGAGGTCGCGTGAGCCGTGGTCTTGTAGTCGCAGCCCTCGCCATTTTGTGTCGTATCGAGGTAGTAGCCGCCGCGGAAGGCTCCGTCGTCGGTCCACTCGTGCAGGTTGCCGACCATGTCGTGGACGCCGTAGTCGTTCACGCACTCGGCGGCGGCGCCCGTCTTCGCGACGGTGCCGGGGACCTGGTTGAGGCGAGGATCGTTCATCGTGGCGACCGAGTGATCGCCGCCGTGGAGCTTGTGGACCGGCGAGGTGCGCCCACTGTCAACGCACGCGCCGGGCTTGCGCGCGCCGCCGTACGGATAGCGGGTGCCTTGCGGGCCCTGACACGCCTTGCGCCACTCGGCGCCTCGACACAAGCGCTTGCCGGCCGCGCGGCACGCGCGCTTCGCTTCGTCCTTCGAGATGTGCGCTTGCGGCGTGACGCCGGCGCGCGAGATGGCCTTCACGCGCTTTCCGTTGGGCGCTTCGTAGGGACTGTGAGCTTCCTCGCGGCCATCGTCGTCGATGCTCACGAGCGTCGCTTCCCATCGGTCAACGCAAACGCTGCCCACGAGGACCATCTCCGCGGAGCAGGTCGAGGCCACGTCGACGGGAGCCAGTTCAGCGGTCGACCGAACCATGTGCGCGACGCCCTGCGGGGGCACGAGCGGCCGCGCGGGCGACGCCGCCAAGACGCCGGTTACGAACACCGCTGCCCCCACGACGGCGACGATGTGCCCGAAACGGGACGCCTTAGGTGTAGGGCCGGGTAGGAGAGAGTGACGGGGCATCGCCGCCGGTTATCCAAGATGGGTGCCATGACAAAGTTGAATAAAATCATGGCAATCAACAGAAGACACCGGACATCAGCTGCTGACTCATGGCAGCAGTCGTCCGGTAAAAAACGGAAAATGGCGTTTTCAGTCGGTGATCAAAAATCCAGGTGACGCTCTCCCTGGACGCAGTCGGAGGTCGTGCTACATAGGCCGCCATGCCCGCTCCCCGGAAATTTCCGGTTTCCCTCCACTCCGCGTTCCCTTTCCTCGCTTTGCTCGCGCTCGCAACCGCGGCCTGCTCGGGCCAGCCGGGCGAGCCAGGGGGCCCTGAAGGGGCCCTCGAGATCGGCGAGACCGGCCTCGAGGAGAGCGGGCTCAGGACCAACCTCGATTTCGAGGTGTTCTACGACAACGTCGGCACCAAAGGGCAGTCCGAGACCCGCAAGGTCATCACTTCCGAAGCGGGCTACCGGAGCTACTTCGGCCACGATGCGCCGTGGGACGTCGACTTCTACACCCACTGGGTCGTCTTCTACAGCGCGGGCACCAAGAGCACCGGCGGCTTCGACGCGACCGTCGAGAAGATCGAGACCTCAGCCTCCGGCGCCACGCTGTACGTGAAGACGCGCCTCGAGTCGCCGGGCGCGAACTGCCAGGTGTCGCAGGCCTCGACGAAGCCCTACGCGCTCGTCAAGTTCGAGAAGCCGTACCCGCGCCCCACGTCCGCCAGGTACACGCGCCGCGACGCCGACATTTACTGCGCTGCGCCGGAGCCGGAGACGTGCGCGGACATCTCCTGCAACGCCGGGAGCCACTGCGTTGAGGCCTCGACGGGACCCAAGTGCGTGCTCGATCCCTGCCCCGGCGCCGGCCATCGCAACGCTGCCGGTCGCTGCGAGTGCAACGTCTTCGGCATTTGCTCGCTCGGCACGTCGTGGAACGACAGCGCGTCCGTTTGCGCCTGCGAGTAGGACCGCGAGCTCCGAGTAGGCCGGTCTAGCGGTCGGTCGCCCGCCTAGTCCGTGGGCGCTCGGCCTCCGCGAGGGGCCGCGCGGCTCGCCGTCTGCCGGACAGCTTCCGAATTGGGTAACATCGGCGATCCGCCTGATGACCTACGACGTCGCGATCTTCGGAGACCTTCTCATCGCCGAGGCGGAGCTTCGCCGGTGGAAGCGGGCTGAGATCGGTTCGCGCGGCAACCGCGCCATCGCCAAGGCCTTCCCCGGCTCGAAGAACGACGCGCCGCAGAAGCAGGTGGCGCTCGTCGCGGAGCTCGCCAAGGCTGGCTTCTTTCGCCTCGAAGAGAGCGACGGCCTCGTCCGTGTGCGCGGGCAATTCCATGGGCTCGCCTTTCGAAAACGCGCCCGCGCGTTGGCGGCGCTCTTCATCGCCGCGGCGCGCTTTGGCGCCGAGGGGACCGTGACGTTCCTCGGCGAGGGCGTGTGGGTCGGCTACGAGATCTTCCTGCATGCGGGGCGCGCACAACTTCGCGTCATGACCGAGGACGAGGTGCGCCGCGCGGCCCAGGACCCGGCGCTCGACATGATCAGCGGTCATTTCGAAGCGGCGGTGCCGCTGACCGCGTGGCCGCAACCGAAAGACGTACGCGACTGACGGACGCGGGCCGCGTCGGGACGAATCCGGCCAAAGTTTCTCCCCGCCTTGTCCGACGCGTAGAGTGTCCCATCGCGATGCGCTTCCACGGCCGCTTCTTCGTCCTCCTCGCAGTCGTACTTCTCCTTGTCGCCGCGCTCTCGCCCGTCTCCGCGTGGGCCGCTGGGCCCCTCGCGCCGAAGGACGTGCCGGAGCCGCTCAAGCCGTGGGTGCCTTGGGTGCTTCATGGGAAGGAGGAGGCTTCGTGTCCCGTGGTTCAGTCGGGCGCCACGTGCACCTGGCCGTCACGCCTCGACCTTTCGCTCACCGATCGCGGTGGCTCGATGCGTCAGGAGTGGCGCGTGGACGCGGAGCGAACGGTGGCGCTTCCCGGCGATGAGCGCCGCTGGCCACAAGACGTGAGAGTCGACGGAAAGAAGGCGGTCGTCGTTCCCAAGGAAGGCAAGCCGGCCGTCGCCCTTTCCGTGGGCACGCACCGCATCGAAGCCACCTTCGCCTGGGACACGCTTCCCGAGGCGCTGCCGATTCCGAAGGAGACGGGCCTGCTCGTCCTCCAAGTGCGCGGCCGGCGCGTCGCCTCGCCGGTGCGCGATGCGGAAGGCCTCGTGTGGCTCCAGAAAGAGAGCGGCGCCGTCGAAGGCGACGCGCTCGAGATCGTCGTGCATCGGCGTGTCGAAGACGAGGTGCCGCTCAAGCTCGTGACGCGCATTCAGCTGGCGGTCGCGGGGAAGAATCGCGAGATCGTCCTCGGTCGAGCGCTGCCACCGGGCTACGCGCCGGTCTTGCTCGACGCGCAGCTCCCGACGCGCGTCGAGCCCGACTCGCGGCTCCGCGTGCAAGCGCGCGCCGGCAGCTACGTCATCGAGCTAACGGCTCGCAGCGAAGGGCCCGCCGGCGAGCTCGAGCGTCCGAAGCCGGAAGGCCCGTGGCGCGAAGGCGACGAGGTTTGGGTCTTTCAGGCGCGGCCCGAGCTCCGCGTCGTGGAGGTCGAAGGCGTTCAGTCCATCGACCCGCAGCAGACGACGCTCACCGACGCGTGGAAGAAGCTCCCGGCGTATCCCATGAAGCTCGGGACCAAGATGCGCCTCGTCGAAAAGCGGCGCGGCGACGCGGATCCGCCGCCCGATCAGCTCACGCTCGACCGGCGCATCTGGCTCGACTTCGAGGGCGGCGGCATGACGACCACCGATCGGCTCACGGGAACGCTGAGCCGGTCGATGCGCCTCGAGATGGGCAAGCCCTCAACCTTGGGACGCGTCGCCATTCGCGGCAAAGATCAGTTCATCACGCACCTCGGCGACGCGTCTCGACTTGGCGTGGAGATTCGCCAGGGCGAGCTCGACGTCGTGGCCGACAGCCGCATCGTCGGCGACGTCGCGCGGGTCCCCGCCGTCGGCTGGAACCACGATTTTTCCCACGTGTCCGCCCGGCTCTTCGTGCCGCCGGGCTATCGCTTGTTTCACGCGTCCGGCGTCGACGAGGTGCCGGGCACTTGGCTAAGGCACTTCACGCTGCTGGAGATCTTCCTTGTGTTGGTGCTGGCCTTGGCCACGGCCCGCCTCTTCGGCCTCGCCTGGGGCGCCGCAACGCTCATCACGTTGATCCTCATCGTGCCGGAAGCGGGGGCGCCCAAGTGGATTTGGGCCGTCCTCTTGGCGGGAGAGGCGCTGACGCGCGTCATTCCAGAGGGCGTCGTGAAGCGCGTGCTCTACGCGCTTCGCTTTGCCGTGGCGATGGTCCTCGTGGTGATCGCGCTCCCGTTCTTGGTGCACCACGTTCGCCAGGGCATGTACCCGGCGCTCGGCGAGCCGCAACGCACCGGCGCTTTGCTTGGAGGGCTCGAGAACGACAAGGAGGTGAGTGCGGCCGCGAAGGGGGACGAGCCGGCGCCGCCGCCAGCAGCGCCCGCGGCCCAGAACGTGCCGGTGCCGTCGCCGGAAGAACGACAAGAGAAGCCGGCGGGCGCGCCTCGTGATCAGTCTGAAGATCGGCCGGTCGCGAAGAAGCCGGTCGCCGGCAAGTCGCGCGCAGCCGCCGTCACCGAGAGCGCGTCCGACGGATGGTCGAAATCCTACGGCGGGAGCGCTCCACGACAAACGCTGCAAAACATCGACGTCTACGATCCCAACGCCATGGTCCAGACGGGCCCGGGCCTCCCGAGTTGGTCGTGGACCACGTTGGACCTCAAGTGGAGCGGCCCCGTCGAGCGGAGCCAAGAGCTGCGCTTGTGGCTCGTGGGGCCGACCGGCAACCTTGTGCTGGCGCTCCTTCGCGCGGCGCTGCTCGTCGCCCTCGTGCTTCGCTTCATGCCGTTCTTCGACTGGATGAGGCGCGTTGGGCGCGGAGGCGGAGGTGGCGCCCTGCGAGGTGCGGCCGCCGTCGCGACGTTCAGCGCGCTGCTCTTTGCGTCAGCGCTGGCGCACGCGGACACCCCGACCAAGGAGATGCTCGACACGTTGCAGGAGCGGTTGCTTGCCCCGCCGCCGTGCAACCCACAATGCGCTTCGAGCTCCAAGATGGTCCTTGAGGCGTCTGGGACGACGCTGCGCATCCGCATGGCCATCGACGTTGGCGCGAAGGTCGCGGTGCCGCTGCCCGGTGGCCCGTCGCATTGGTTACCGGAGCGTGTCGACATCGACGGCAAGGCCGCGACGGGCCTGTTGCTTCGAGACGGAAAGCTCTACGTCGCGCTCGACGTCGGCAGTCACGACCTCGTCCTTGATGGCCCCTTGCCGGAGCGCGAGACGGTGCAGGTGCCGCTGCCGCTGAAGCCTCGCCGCGTGGAGGCCGACGCCAAAGGTTGGAAGCTCGAGGGGCTTCACGAGGATGGCCTGGCGGACGATAGCTTGCAGCTTACACGTACCGTCGCCACGGCGAAGACCGGCGGCGCCATGGAGACGACGGCGCTGCCGCCCTTCGTTCACATCGAGCGGACCCTTCGCATCGGTCTGTCGTGGCAAGTGGAGACGCGCATCGTCAGGGCTTCGCCGCTCGGCGCCGCCATCGTTCTCGAGGTGCCGCTTCTGGCCGGCGAATCGATCACCACCGCCGACGTGCGCGTGCAAAACGGCAAGGCGCTCGTCAACATGCCGGCGCAAGCGCCCGAGACCACATGGCGCAGCGTGCTCGACGCGAAGAGTCCGGTGCGCCTCTCGGCGCCCAAGGGCCTCCCCTGGTCGAGACGTGGCGCGTCGACCTGAGCCCCGTCTGGCACGCCTCTTTCGACGGAATACCGCCCGTCCATCCGGGGCCGAAGCGCTTCGCGACCATGCCCGAATGGCGCCCCTGGCCCGGCGAGGGCTTGTCTCTGGCCATCGCGCGCCCGGAAGGAGCTGCCGGCCAGACCATCACCGTCGACGACAGCAAGCTGCTCTTGCGCCCCGGCGTGCGCTCCACCGACGCGACGCTGACGCTTCGCCTGCGCGCCAGCCGCGGCGGGCAGCACTCGATCGATCTGCCGCCCGGCGCGATCCTCGAAGCGCTGCGCATCGGAGGGACGGCCCAGCCGATTCGACAAGACGGACGCGCGGTGGCGCTCCCATTACGCCGGGCGCGCAAGAGGTGCAGCTCGTCTGGCGTGAGCCGAGGGGCATCCAAACGCGTTTCGATGGCTCCGCCGTCGATCTGCACCTGGGCACGGTGAACGCGGAAGTGAAGATCGACGTCGGCGGGGCTCGCTGGGTCCTCTTCGCGGCGGGGCCCCGCCTCGGGCCGGCGGTGCTCTTCTGGAGCTTGCTGCTCGTGCTCGTCGTGGTCGCGCTCTCGCTCTCGCGCGTGCGCTTCGTGCCGCTCTCGGCGAGCGCGTGGTTGCTCCTGGCCATTGGCCTCTCGCAAACGCCGGTGGAGGCCGGCGCGTTCGTGGTCGGCTGGCTCGTGGCGCTTGGCGCGCGCAAGCACTGGCCCGAGCTGACGCCGGGATGGTTCAACCTCCGTCAGCTGGCGCTCGTGCTCCTCACGCTCGTCGCGCTCGGCGTCCTCGTGGTGGCCGTCTACCAAGGGCTCTTGGGGCGACCGGAGATGCAGATCGTGGGCAACGGCTCGTCGCCATCGCAGCTCATCTGGTTCGACGACCGTACCGAGGGGCTCCTGCCGCAGCCTTGGGTCCTCTCGGCGCCGATGCTTGTCTATCGGCTGGCGATGCTCGCATGGGCCTTGTGGCTCGCCTTCGCGCTCCTCAAGTGGCTGCGCTTCGGCTGGTCGTCGTTCTCGACGGGCGGCATGTGGAAGGAGCTCCCAAGAGCGCCGCGCAAGGTGTGGCAGGCGCCGCCACACGCGCAGCAGCAGTGGGCCGCGCACGAGGCGCAGCAGCAGGCTTGGCAACAGGCGCAAGCGGCGCAAGCGGCCTATGGGGCCGCGGCGCCGGTGCCCGAGCAAGCCGCAGCGCCCGCGGCGCCACAGTCGGACGATGCGTCGAACGTGCCCACGTCCGGGCCGGAAGGTTCGGGGCGCGGCGCTGGTGGCACAGGAAGCGGCAACGCTGACGCGTAGCCTCGCTCAGTAGCCGCAGTAGTTACCGTCCAACGTGTCACTGTGGCACTGCGTTCCTGGCGCTTTGGTTTCGCAAGGGGAGTCGTTGCAGAAGCCCGAGACGCCCGCGACAGCGCCGCATCCGAGCTCGGGCGTGCACACGCCGAGGGCTTGGGTAAACGGCACGAAGCAGCAGCCGGTGAAGCAAGCTCCGCTGCCACCGCCCCCAGCGGCATTGCACCCGGCGCAATAAAAGCGGCCCGCGTGCGCGATGCAGGAGTGATTCTTGTCGGTGTTGCAGTCGATGCCGCAGGCGCCGCAGTTGGCGTTCGTATCCATGCGCGTCGACACGCCGCCGCAGCAGCGCATGTTGTTCCCCATGTCGAAGCCGTTCGCCTTGTCGGCGCAGGTGACCGGTCCGGCGGTCTCGGGGGTACCGGCCTCGCTCACGGTGCCGCCCTCGACGGCGGCTACCGACCCATCGGTGGAGGCGTCGCGCCCGCCGGGGTTGATGCTTGTCAACGGACCGTCGGGGGCGCCACCGTCGTCGGCGTCGCCCTCGCGATCCTTGAACTCGGCGAGCAGCGAGCAGCCCCCGGCAAGGAGCGTCACCGCGCCGAGCCACACGACTTGAGGGGACAGGAGGCGCATGGGCGAACTCAAGGATACGTGCAGATGGCGCTCTCCGTCCCTGCAGGGCGGCAAATAGCCCCGCGCTGCTGACAAAGCGCGTTGTTGCACACGTTGGTCGCGCCCGTTTGGCAAGGGGTGCTCGCTGCGCAGACGCCGAGCCCAGGCGCGAAGCTCTGCGAGCAGCAGCCCGTGGAGCCTTGGCACCGACCGTTGACGGCGTTGCCGTCGCTGGCGCAACCGGTGCAGTAGTAGGCACCGGCGCGAAGCTCACAGTTCTGATCGGCGGCGCATTGAAATCCGCAAACGCCGCAGTGCTCCTTGCTGTCGATGCGCCTCGGGATCCCCGCGCAGCAGCGCGTCAAGCGGTCCGTCGGATCGAGCGAGCCCAAGGTGCCGTCTTGCACGTGAGCCTTCGTGGCCGGATCGATGCAGGGATTGGGACCGGCGTCGGGGGGGGCCGGCGGCGGGGTCGTGGCGGTGGTCGTCGCCGTCGTCGTCGCCGCGGGGCCTGCGTCTTCTTCGTCCGTGGGGGCGCGCTCGTCGAACGACACGAGGAACGTGCAGGCCGTCGCAAACAGCGGGCCCACGGCGGCAATCCACAGAGACTCGCGTTTGAAGCGGGCGAACATCGGCGACCGGTGTCCATCCTAGTGCATCGACCCGGGGCGGCATCCTCTTCCCGCTTTGACCGCCCGCAAAACTTGGCCCCCGCGCCCTCGACCACGGAAGCTCGCCCCATGAGGACGGCCCGCGCCGAGCGTTTTCCCGTGACCGATCAGTACCCCGAGCCGGGGAGCGACCTCTTCGTGACGGATCTGAGCAGGAGCGGCGCGTGCGTCCGCACCCGCCAGCTTGAGCCCGTCGGCGCGCAGATCGACGTGCGCGTGACCTTCGTCGACGACGACCTCTACACGCTCGAGGGCATCGCCGACGTCGTTCGCCGCGACGACCGCGAAGGCCTCATGGGCCTGCGCTTCGTGTGGCTGACGCCCGAGTCCAAGTCGGTCCTCGACGGCCTCGAGCGTCGCCGCGCGCCGGGCCGTCGTCGGCGTCGCGTCACTCCACGATGACGCGATCGCCCGCTCCGCGGCCGAAGGTCTCGGGGCTGTACATCTCCTCCGCCTTCGGCGGCGGCGCGACGTACGTACCGGGCACCGTCGCACGAGCCACGTAGGTGTACTCGTAGACGCCGTCCCACAAGAGCGACGCGAAGGCCTCGGCTCGCTCGTCGCGCATGTTTTGGTGCTCGTACCAGGTGCGGCTCCACCACCAGGGCACGCCACGCTTCTTCTCCGACTCGTTCTTGTCTTGGGGGATGGCGCCGGTGACGGCGAGCGCGGGGTTCATGGGCTCAAGGCCCGCGGGCAAGGGATCCACGAGCGCGACATGGTGGCGCCGCGCAGGGGCGACCATGCTCACGCGGATGCGGACCTTGGCGCCGGCCTTTACGCGGTAGGTGCCGTCGGGATCACGCCGTACGTCTTTCGCGTCGTCGGCGCCTTCGTAGACGCGCGTGACGCTGAAGCCTTGTTCCGTCGGCGGCGGACGAAGATCGCTCGGCGCGTAGGTCATGCCGACGCGGTAGTAGAGGCGGCCGACGCCGTCCTTTTGCAGCACGAGATCCACCGGCGCGCCGCCCCTCGGCTCGACGAGGCTGGCGAGCACCGCCATCGGGATCGCGACGTGGTTACGGTCGGTGCTTCGACCCTGGAACGCCTGCTCCATGGCTAGCTTCTCACCGAGCCACGCGCGCCCCACGAAGTTCGGCGTCTGCTTCTCGTACGTTTGGAAGTAGCGGTCGAGCGCCAAGAGGACGAACGCGTTCTCCTGAGTGCTCGTCCACTTGCCGGCCTTGCGGTGGCCGAGCAGACCGGTCACGAGCTTGGGGATCAGATCGTTTTCCGGCTGATCACCGATGAGCGACTCCAAGAGCACGCCGTCGGCGCGCCGGTCGGAGTGAAGCAAGAAGTGCGAGCCGTCGCCATAACTCGTCGCGAAGTGCGCCGCGCCAGCCGTCTCGGTCACGCGGTTCCTGAGGAGCCGGCGCATCGCCTCGACCTCGTTGGTCGAGGTCGCGTCGGCGCCGAGCGTCGGGAGGAGCCAGCCGACTTGGTCGAGCGGAAGCTTCTCGACGCCGCCGGCCTCTTGGATGAGCGCCTTGGCGCGCGCCACGTCGCCGATGCCCCAGCGGTGCCGTACGTAGAGCGCGTAGGCGACGATGGCCCTCCGCGAATCCGGGTGGTAGTACGCGGGGATCCAGCGCTCGACGTTCTGAAGGAACGAGCGCGAGCGGGACTCGACATCGCTCGGCACGGCGTAGCCCTTCGACTTCGCACGTTGGAGCGCGTGGGAGACGTGCACGCTGACCCACGGGTAGGGCTCGAAGTTAGGGCCCCAGAACGAGAAGCCGCCCGAGTAGTGCTGCCTCGTACGGAGCTTCTCCATGTCGGCCTTCATGCTCTCCGCGAGCACCGCCGGCTTCGGCAGTTCCTTCGAACCGAAGGCCCCAAGCACGTCGCGCAAGGCGGCGATGCTCATCATGCGCGACGAGATCTGCTCGTTGCAGTCGAAGGGATAGCGGATCAGGTACAGCACCGCGTCGGTGAGCCCTTGCAGGCCCGTCGACGACGTCGTGATCTCGAGGGCGCCGAACTCCTTCACGACACCGCCGGGCATCTGCACCTTCTGGGCGATGGCGCCTTCGTCGAGCGTGCCGTAGGTCGCGAAGGCCTCGCTCGTCGCCGGCGTCCACACCGGCAGCTCGAGCTCGGCGGCGTCGTTCGCCATGCGCGCTCCCGTCCCCGAGATCGTCGCGGCGGCTACTTGGAAGCGCGCCGTGCCGGCCTTGGCGGTGCCCACGGGAACGCGAACCTCCACGCGATCGTTCGGCGCCACCACCACGCGGCGCCCGCCGGTGTCGAGCATGCGCGCGTTCTTGGCGCGTGCCGCCACGGCGACGTCGAGCGGCGCGTCGGTTTGGTTCTGGAGAACGATCGGGAACTCGAAGCGATCGCCGTAGTTCAAGAACCGCGGCGCCGACGGCCGCACCATGAGCGGCAAACGCGTCGTCACCGTGGACTCGCCGGCGCCGAAGTCGGTGATGCCGGCCGAGCTGACGGCCATGATGCGGTAGCGTGTGACGCTCTCCGGCAGCTTGACCTTCGCCTGCACGCGGCCCGATGCGTCGGTCGTGAGGCGCGGGAGCCAGGCGGCGAGCGCTGCGAAGTCCTTCCGCAGCTTCAGCTCGGGGGACTTTGCATCGTCGGCCGCGGACTCTTCGTCCTTCGCCGCTGCACCGGACGGGGGTGATGGCGGCGCCGCAGAGGCCACGGGACGCGGCGCCGCCGACTTCTTCTCCGCCATCTCCTTCTTGGGCTTCTCCGCTCGTCCCAGATCGAGCTTGTCCGCGCTGACATCGGCGAGGCCGGCCGCGCCCGCTCCGCGGGTGACCGACATGCGTACCGAGCCGTTCTTGACTCGCGGTCGGCTGTCGTCCCCGGCGAGACGAAGGGCCGCGGGGCGCGCGAGCCAGACGAGATCGCGCGAACGCAGCTCACGCAGCTCGGAGCTGCGCGGCGGGTAGAACGTCGCGATGGGATCGGGCAGCTTTGCGTCGCTGAGTGCGAGGATCGCTTCATCAACGACGGCGAGCGCCACCGACGCGCCGGGCATCGCGCGCCCTTTGGCGTCAGCCACCGTGACGTCGATGGTCGCTTCGCTGCCGGGGTCGAGCTTTGGCTCGCGAGCGACCGTTTGAACCTTCAGCGTGCGCTCGGCCGGTGGCACCGAGAGCGTGGTGCTGCCGACGGCGTGGGCGGCGCGCTTCGGGAGCGAGGGGTCGGGCTCGCCGGCGGCGTTGTCCCGTGGCGCTTCGCCCACGAGCACGACGCGGGCTTCAACGCTCGGGTAGTGGCCCGTCGTGAGCTTCGTGCGCAGCACTTGGCTCGTCTTGGTCAGGGCGAATCGCTCGAAGTGAACGATGCCCTGACGCGTGAGCATGAGCACGCCCTCGGCCGGCGCGAACGGTGCGAGCACGAGAAGCTCGGCCGTTTCGCCCGCCGCGTAGGCCTTCTTGTCGGCGACGACCTCGACCTTGCCGCGCGTGAGATCGCGATCGGGCGGCGCCGAGTCGTCGGCGACCCACATGAAGATCCGCGTCTGGCTCTTGCGCCCGTAGACGTCGGTCACCACGGTGGTGACGGCGTGTTGCCCGCCGCGCTTCGTCGGAAGCTGGCAGCGCACCGGCTCCTTCGTCGTCGTGACCTCGCAGGTCTGAGCGTCGAGCTCCTTCTCCTTGTAGCCGTCGGGAGTCCACTCGGTGTCGAGGCGAGCGGAGCGCACCGTGACGCGGCTTCCGGCCACGAGGGTGCCGTCGAGGTCGCTGACGACGACGTCGATGGGCATAGCCTCGCCGGCGCGGACGAAGCCCTTCTCGCTGCGAAGGCCTGCCGTCAGATCGGCGGGATGAACGAGCAGGTTCCCGCGCGCCGTCCACTCTTGACGGTTCACGTCGGTGACCGTGGCCTGGAGCTCGATGTTCATCGGGTACGGCGGCTCGACGGCGTCGAAGTCGATGCGCAGTCGATGCTCGCCGGCGGCGCTGGTGCGGGCTGTCCAGGTCTCTTGGTTCTTGTCGCCCGCGTCCGGCGCGCTGCGCCAACGCCACCACGGCTCCGGGGGCTTGCCGAAGGAGAAGTTCGACAAGTTCGGCGGCGTGAAGCGCGCCGCTTGCCCCTTCACGAGCCATCGTGTCTCGGCGGCGGGCAGGCCGCCGCCGGCGAAGTAGCGGGCTGCCACCGTCGCGACGGCGTGCTCGCCGACGAGGTGCGGTCCGCCGGCGACGGAGACGCCGACCTCGAACTCGGGCCGCCGGAACTCCTGCACTTGAAACGCGTGCGACCCGTAGTGGCCATTGTCGAGGCGAAGCTCGACTCGACCGGTACCGAGATTTGCGTCCTTGGCGAGCTTGAAGGCGAAGTCAAAGCCTCCGCTCTCGTCAATGACGGCTTTGCCCTCTGTGATCTTGCTGCCGCGCGGATCGTTGGCCTTGAACGACAACGACTTGGCGCCGGCGGCGGCCAAATCGCCTCCGATCTCGTTCTTCTGTAGCCGCACCCAGCCTTTGACGTGAACCTCTTCGCCGGGCTTGTACATGCGGCGATCGTCGTAGGTGAAAAAGCGAATCGAGTCGGAGAGCGCGCGCCGCGTGAGGCTCAGGTCCGCGTCGTAGCGGTCCGTGAGCATGGCGACATCGGACCCCTTTCTTGCGACGACGACCTCGCCCGACTTCGAGTCGCCCAAGTCGAAGCGAGCGACGCCGTCGCGCTCCGTCTTGACGAGGCCAGGTGCCGGCAAGAGCGACAGCTCGATGCCCTCGAGTGGCGCTCCGTTGGCCAGCGCCGACGCCCAACCGTAACCCTTCTGGTTGTCGGCGAAGACGTCGAGGCCGATGGCCGTCACCTGGATCCACTGGCGGATCCACTGGCGGTCGTCCTTCGTCGACACCGTCGGTTCGACGAGGGCGATGACCTGCCCGAAGCCGCCGGTGAGCGCGGCCTTGAGCGGGATCGACGTCTCGACGAGCTCGTCGGGCGCGCGCTTCGGGCGCACGACCTCGTTTTGCACGAGGGTGCCGGGCGGCGCGATCTCTTTGCCGTCGTAGTCCCACGATTGGCGGAACTTGAGGTAGCGGCCCCAGTCTTCGGGGCGCACCTTGAAGAGCTTCACGCGCAGCGCATCGCGGTTCACCGAGAAGACCGAGAGCTTCGGTCCGCCGGCGGCATTGAGCTCGATGGGGTCGAGCACGATCTGCGGCGAGTCTTCGCGGAAGAGGAGCGGCCTTGCGCTACCGACCTCGAAGGCCGCGGTGGCGTCGCGCTCGAGCGACTGGCCGAAGCGGTCCTTGAGCGCCGCGGCCACCGTGACGGTGTACTTCGTCCGCCCCTTGCTACGTCCCGAGACCGTGAGGCGCGAGCCTGAAACGTCGACCTTCATACCCACGAGGGGAGGCGAGACCGTCACGAGGTTCTTGTCGAAGGCCGCCGTGTCGATGGCGTTCGAGAAGTCGAGGATGAACGGCGTGAGCGGCGGACAGACGTCGTTCCAACTGCAGTGGTGATTCGAGAGCGCCATCGGACCGTAGGTCGAAAACCCGAAGCTCTGGGCGCGTGTCGTGCGCTTGGGCCCTTCCGCCGAAGGCGTGCCTTCGGGGAAGCGCACCTCGATGTGGGTCGCCTTGGGCAGAGGCCGCACGGGTTTGAAGGCGATGAAGCGTTGCGGCTCGCCGGCCTTGCTCTCGTGCCGCTTGGCGAGCGCGCGAAGCTGCGCGTTCGCCTCGACGTCTTCGCCGGTGAGCAACGTGACGGGCACGCGGTCTTTGCCGGCGCGAACCTCCATGGCCGCGAGGATCGACTGCGGATCGATGCCTTGGTTGAAGCCGGCAAAGATCTTCGGCTCCAGCTCGACGGAGCCTCCGCTCGGCGCGTGCCCGCGCAGCGCGACGGCAGGCGTCGTGAAGGTCCAGACCTCCGGTCGCGTCAGCGTGGAGCCGTCGGTCGAGCGTGTCCCGGCTTTGATCTCCACCTTGTAGTCGGTCGACATCGGAAACCGTTCGCGCGCCGGATCGAAGACGACCGTCTGCGTTCCGAGCCACCGCCACTTGCCCGGCGGTTCGGGCAACAGCGTGACAGGAGGCGCGACCTTCGCGAGCTCGTCGTGCGACGTTATGGCGACCATCGGCTTCGAGAAAGAGACGCTGAGGCTCGGCGCGAGGTCGAGCTCTCCTTCGGGGGCGCGTCGCGATATCGTCAGCGGGCCCGGCGCCGCCGCGACGGCCGGCGGTGCGCCGCTGCCGGTCGGCGGGAAGGGGAGGTCAACGGTCTTGCCAGGCCGCGGCGCCGGGCGAGAGCGCTCGCGCAGCGCGAAGTCCTTCTCGTCGGACGGGTCGGACTCCATGGCCGGGAGGCGCGCCAAGAGCCGCTTCGCGTCGGCCTCGGCGAGCATCGTCACGTTGGCCGCCGACGGTTGAGCTTCCTCCTCGGGCTTCGCATCGCTCAGGCGAAACCCGAGCCCCGACTTGGAGGTTCGCCAAACAACCGGCTCCTTCGGCCGGGCCTTTTGGGCATTGGCGGGGCTCGCCGGCGGCGGCAGCTCGCCTGGGCAACCGGAGGCCAAGAGCGCCGTGACGGCGGCCAGGGTGAAGATCCCGAAAGCTCGTTTAGGAGTTCGCGTCGTGTTCTTGCGCATGAGGAGCGGCCGCAGGGTAGCCCCGTTCAACGACGTACGAGCGGCCTTCTTGGTCTACCTTTCGCAGCCGCCATCGCTCACAAGATGGCCTCTGCGGGGGAGCTCCGGGGCGCGACGTCCGTTCAGTCTCGTCATTCTGTTCACAAGGCATTCGGCGGCGCATAGGCTGGTGGAATGTCGCGTTCGAAGGAAGAAGCCGCGCGCGAGCTCATCGCGCGTCACTTCCGCGGTGAGCCGCGACTCCGGCGCATCTATTGGATCGTGACAGCCGCCGACGCGTCCGACGACGAACCCATCAAGCTCCTCGAGGTCAACCAGGCCGCGCCCGACGAAGGGCAGATCGAGTTCTTCAACTTCCCGCCGAGCGAGCACTTCCCTTATCGGAGCCTCGTGGCCGAGATCAGCCCGTCGCAACACGAGCGCGTGAAAGACGGGAGCATTCTCTTGCCCGACGGCTGGGACATTTCAGAAGCTCGCGAGTTTCGCCGCTCCGACGTCGGCATGCCGACGACGCGTCCTTCAGGCTGAGGCGGCGAGCGCCCCGCCGCGCTCGACGGGGTCGTGCCGAGCGGTCGTCAGTTTCCGCAGAAGAGCGTCGTCAGCGCGCTCGCGAGATCTTCGAACGTCGAGCCCGCGTTGCAGGGCGCGGCGGCTCCTTGAAGGAGCGCGTCGGCGCATTGCGCGTCGGTGGCGAAGCTCTGGCACGCCGAGCTTTCGGCGTCGGTCTGGCACTGGTTGCGATCCTGAAGCGCCTGGTCGTCGCCGTCGGGGACGGGGCAGTTGGCGTTGCACGCTTCGTCGGTGCACTGACCGAGGGCCTGCACTTTGGCGCCGCACCCGGTGGCCGTCATCTGGTTGGCGGTGCGGGCGATGCAGCCGGCGATGTTCAATGTGACGAGGCTGTCGGCGGAGACGACCATCGGGCCAAGGGCCGGGGCGGAATCGGCCGTCGCCGCACACTTGATGCAGGACTGGTTCGCGGCCGCCTTTTGGAAGGCGTCGCAGGTCGTTTGGCTGGCGCTCGCGTTGAAGAAGCAGTCGATGAGCGTCGTGATCTGCGTCGGCGCGCAGGCGCCCGCGTGAAGGACCGCCGGCGCCTTCCAGGTGGGCGTGAAGCTCGAGACGTCGCCGGGAGCGCACGCCGTGACGGGGGGCGCGCCCGAGTCCTTGGGCTTCTTGCCTGAGTCGGTCTCT
Organism: Myxococcales bacterium; assembly: GCA_016703425.1. Taxonomy (NCBI): domain Bacteria; kingdom Pseudomonadati; phylum Myxococcota; class Myxococcia; order Myxococcales; species Myxococcales bacterium. Next base: position 209,100 of record JADJCA010000008.1, on the reverse strand, counting down.
TCCGTGGTGCCGCCGTCCTTCTTGGTGGTGGTGGCGCCGGTCACCGAGGTCGCGTCGCTTCCCGCGTCGTTCGAGGCGAAGCGGTTGGAGCTGGTAGAGCAGGCAAGGAATCCGGCCACGGACAAAAGCGATAGAAGCGAGGCAGAACGCATCGTTGGGAATTAGCGCAGGTTGGCCCCGAGCGCCAGACGCCGGCCTCGGGGACGTTCCGTTGCGCTACCGCGGACGGGGGTTCGGGGCGACCTCAGCGTCATTTTTTGATACAGCACTCACTCCGCCAACGGGGCAGAGCTCGCGACGCATGGAAGAAGCCACTCGCCCCACGTCGCCGTCGCCCAGCGGTCCGGCTCGGGATGCCGGCAACGGACCTCCGCGCGACGAACCGCCGCGCGACGCGCGGGCCTCGTGGCTTCTTGGCCGCGTCCTGTTGCTGCTGGTGGCCTTCTCACTGTTCGCCTTGCCGCTGGCCCGGGTTGGGACGGTGCGCAGCCCTGCGTGGGAAGCGCTCGAAGAGGCGACGGAGGGCGAAGGGAAGAAGCCCATTGGCTTCGCGATCCTTGGCAATTCGCGACCTCGCGCCGGCGTGTCACCGCGTCTGATTTCAGCGAGCCTCGAGGCCGCGGGCTTCGGCGAGGTGAGAGGGTACAACTTCTCCGTCGATGGAACCGATTCATTGCATCATGCAAGTTTTGGCCGGAGCGGCCTTCTCCGCATGAATCCGTCGCCGCGGCTCGTGGTGTGGGCCGTCGATCCGTTGATGTTCGACGCGACGCGGAAGGCCAATCGGCTCGAGCAGCTCGAGCGCCGCGACATTCCGACACTCTTTGAGGCGGGGGCGCCCTTCGAGCTCGTGCTCGACGTGGGGCTTATGAATGTCTTTCCGCCCTATCGGCACCGGCCGCCGGTGCTGCTCAAGGTGGAAGACAAGACCGAGGGCCTCGGCAAGCGGCTCGCGAAGCTCCAGAAGCGGCTCGGCCTCTACGAGCGCGAGTCTCCGCGGCCCCGCGTCTACGAGCCCGAGGGCGACGGCTACGAGCCCTTCCGCGTCGTCGCCGATTGGGAATACCGCTTCTACCAGCGCCACGCGGTGCACTACGCCGGCGAGTACCAGAAGCTCACCGTGAGCCAGTGGCACGCGTCTTTCGCGCGGAGCTTCTTGTCGGCGGCGCGTGAGTGGGGCGTCGTTGTCGTGCTGGTGGAGGTGCCGGCGGCGCCCTATTACCGCGAGCACTTCGCCAACGGAAAGAAGCACCTCGCGTGGCGCGAGCAGCTGCAGAAGATTGCCGCCGATGAGGGCGCCATCTTCTGGAACCACATCGACCGCTACGGCTCCGACAAAGACTTCGGGGACCCGGGGCACATGCACCGCGCGACCGCCGAGGACTACTCGAAGTTCCTCGGCGCTGCGCTGGCCGCCGACCCGCGCATCAAGGCCGCCTTTGCGCGCCCCTCGAAGGGCCGGTGATTCGTGCTCTTCAACTCGCTCACCTTCCTCGCGTTTTTTATCCCGCTCCTCGTCGTCCTTCGCCTGCTGCCGGTCCACGGCATCGCGCGCAACGCGTGGATCTTGGGGGCGAGCTTCCTCTTCTACGCGAGCTGGAGCCCGCCCTTCATTCTCCTCCTGCTCGCGACGGCGGCCGTCGACTACGGCGTCGCCATCAAGATGGGCAGCTTGCCCACGCGGGCCGCGCGCAAGCCTTGGCTGATCCTCAGCCTCGTCTTCAGCTTGGGCTCGCTGGCGTTCTTCAAATACACGGGGATGGCGCTCAGCACCGCCGGCGGCTTGGCGCATTGGCTCGGCTCTCCGTGGAAGCCTCCCGCCCTCGACATCGTCTTGCCGCTTGGCATCTCGTTCTACACCTTCGAGACGATCAGCTACGGCATCGACGTCTACCGTGGTGAGCTCCAGCCGAAGCGGAACTTCTTCCAGTACCTCAGCTTCTTGATGTTCTTTCCGAAGCTCATCGCGGGGCCCATCGTCCGCGCCAGCGAGCTCCTCCATCAAATTCCCAAGCCCCGCCTCATCGAGGAAGAGAAGTTTGGCGAAGGCCTGACGCTCATCGGCCACGGCTTCATCAAAAAGACCCTCTTCGCCGACAACTTCGCGCCCTTCGTGGAGCAAGTCTTCGCGCGGCCCTTGGAGCACAACCGCTTCATGTGTCTGGTCGCCGTGTACGGCTACTCGATGCAGGTCTACTTCGACTTCTCGGCCTACAGCGACATCGCGCGTGGCTGCGCCAAGATCGTCGGCTACGAGCTGCCGCTGAATTTCAACCAGCCCTACAAGGCCGTCAGCATGAGCGAGTTCTGGCGTCGCTGGCACATGACGCTGTCTCGATGGCTGCGCGACTACCTGTACATTCCCCTCGGCGGCAACCACGGCTCCAAGTTCGCCACGTACCGCAACCTGTTTCTGACGATGCTCCTCGGGGGCCTCTGGCACGGCGCCAACTGGACCTTCGTCGCGTGGGGCGCGCTCCACGGCATCTTCCTGCTGACGGAGCGCGCGTACTTCGAGCTCCGCGGCAAGAAGCAGAAGAGGCGCTCTGATATGGGCTTCGGAGAGCGCCTCGTGCGGGCGCTCATCGTGTTCCACCTCATCACGTTCACGCGCATCTTCTTTCGCGCGCCGGACTTCGGCATCGCCCTCGACGTGATCCACGGCATCGTCGCGCCGAAGACGCGCGAGCTCGTGCCGTCCTTCGCCCTCTTCGCTATCCCGGCGGCGACCATCGCCTACGTGGCGCTGTCACAGTTCAAGGAGCGCATCCTTGCGCTGCGGCCGCGCGGCGCGAGCGTGCTCATCTACGCCGTCGCCGGCGTGGTACTCCTCGCCTTTGGCGCTTCGCAGGCCGAGTTCATCTACTTCCAATTCTAAGGGCGGCCGGTTCGCTCCGCTCCGCTCGCGATCGTCAGCGACGCTCGGGGGTGACGGTCAGCAGGTACTCGGCGTTGCCCGCCGCCGCCGACGTCACCACGAGCTCGTGATCGCCGGCGCTCATCGGCAGGGTGCCTTCCCGTCGCTCGACGCTCCGACAGGCGCCGCCTGGTTCGCGCACAAAGAGGCGTGCTGCTCGCGGGCCGTTTTCGAAGAACCCGACGCGGATCGACTCCGTGGCGCTTGTTCGGAAGCGGTAGACGAAGCGCGTGGGCTGTCCCGCGCACGACGCGTCGGCGCTCGCGTTGGTGGCTTCCGTGTGGCTCTCGCCGAGGGCGCGCAGATCGGTGAACGGCACCTCGGGCGGCAAGAAGGGGTCGTCGGGCGTTCCTTGTCCTTCGATGCGAGGCGCCTCGGCGTCGGCGGCTTTGCCGAGCGTCGCCGCGCGGGCCCGGTGGAGCGCATGGAGCGTGACCAGATTTCTCACGTTCATTCCGAATCGCAGGCCGTCGTCGTCGAAGCGGCACGCGCCGCGGGGAGAGGCGTTTAGGTGGAGTTGGTCGGGACCGATGCCGAGGCCGTCGAGCTTGCGAAGCTCGCGCTCGAGATCGACGAAGGGCACTTGGCGCGCCTGGGCGATGCCTCGCACCACGGCGGAGTAGCGAGGCACCCAGACGTCGGCGCCGGCGGGCCCGAAGGCGGCCACGTCGTAGCTTCGCAGGGGCCTCGGCGGCGGCGATGACAAGATGGGAACGACGCCTTGGGCGATGAGCGAGTCGGTGATGCGGAGCATCTCCTTCGCGTACGTCTCGATGCCGCCGCTCGGCGCGCCCTGGATGTCGTTGGAGCCGTACATCACCACCGCGAAGGCGGGGCGGTTTTGGGCGACCTCGCTGTCGAGGGGCCCGCCGAGCGCGAAGCTCGCCATGGCGCCCACCTTGGCCGCGAGGCTCGTGCGACCAAACGAGCGCGCACCGCGGTGTTGACCCAAGAGGGCGGCGAGCGTCATGGGCAGCGTCTCGCCGCCGATGGGCGCGTCAACGCCGAGCTCCACGGGCCTCGTGAGGCAGTGCATGAAGAGGGAGCTCACGGTCTGCGAGTCGCCGATCTTGGAGAACGCGTCGCCGCGTTGCCCGTCGCGCAGGACCGAGCGAAGGCGGGCCGCCACGCTCGGCGCGATCGGCGAGTGCGTTCGCGACGCCGAGTAAAAGACCGTGTTGGGCAAGGAGCCGAGCGCGCCCTCGTCGCTGCCGGTGTCTTCGCCTTCCTCGTCGGCGGCGTTGCCACTGCAGGCGAGGAAGGTCGTCAGGGAGAGCGCCAACAAGGCTCGCGTCACGCGTCCGTCCAAGACCATGCGCAGCGAACTGCAGCCCTCGTGCCGCGGCTAGACGCGCGAACGCTCGAACCCCAATCGGTCGGGCCATGGATCGCGCAGCCCGTGGGCCCCTGAGCGGCCAGAGCAGGGTCTGCCGCGCGCGCCGAGCCCTCCTTGCGTGGCTCAGGGATGGATCGGCATGCCGAGGGCGCCGGGCGGCGGGCCCGAGCCGTTGTCTTCTTCGACGATGCAAGTGCCCGACGGGGGCGGCATCGGCAGACCTACGGCGCCCGGGGGCGGTCCGCTGCCGGCGTCGCGCCGACGGATCGGCATGCCCATGATGGGGCGGGGGCTCGGCTGGTCTTGGTCAACGTCGCACACCAGGCCCGCCTGACACTGCACGTCGCCGAAGCCGCCGCAGCTGCCGCCTTCTTCTCCGGCCTGGGGCCGGATGCACTTCCCCGACGCATCGGGGTGACGGCGCGTCATCTTGCAGTGAAGGCCATCCTTGCACTGGAAGCCCGCGATGCCTCCGCAGATGCCCCCCTCGTCGCCCGGCCCGGGGGCTCCGCAACGGCCTGTCGCATCGGGATGCTGCGCCGTGAGCTTGCAGACCTGTCCGTCGGGGCACTGGATGCCCGCGAAGCCGCCGCACACCTTGCCGCGACGAAGCTCGTCGTCACTTTCGCCGTCTTCCGGCGCGCTCGTCCCGGCCGAACACGCCACGAGCGCAAACAAGGACACGAGCGAAGCTAGCGATAGGGATCTCTTCATGATGGTCGTTATCTCCTCGGGACGGAGTGGGTACTGCATGGTCGGTGCCATGACCACAGTGTGGGTATTCAGCCGGTTGCGGGATTCGGCGCGCCGATCTCGCTCGCTCTGGATCCTGGGGCACTCAGGCAATTCTCGCGGGGGCGGGGCCGCGAGGCCGCGGGTGGTGTTTAGCGATCGCGCCGAGGCCCGTCTAAGCGGAGCTGAAAGACGAAATACGGAGGTATGCACGCGCCCGTTCCCGCCGGCGCGCCCGGCACCCGCGCGCACGCGTAATCGTCGCGGCAAGGAGTCTGTCGGTCGCATGTGGCGATGGTCGCCGCCACGACGTAGCGCTTGAGGCACTTCTCCACCGGCTCGTCGGTGACGAAGCACTCGGCCTCGTACCCCGCCGTGGGGAGGTTCGCGCAGATCGCGCCCTCCGCGCGCGCGCCGACCTCCGTGCAGCGCTCGCTGCACATGCCGGCCGTGAAGCCGAGCCAGTTGGGGGCGCAGAAAGGTCCCTTGTCGTGGGTTGGCGATGGCAGCGGGCACGCCGGATCGGCGCCTTCGCTGCGGACGAACGCGCCCTCCAGCCTCGCGCTTGCCTCGACGCGCACGCGCTCGCAGGGCTCTCCCGCGCGCGAGCCCAGGGCCGGCGCACATTGGCCGAGCTCGAAGCCGTGCACGTCGCGGCACTCGAGGCCCGGCTCGCAGCCCCAGTCGGTGTAGCCGCGAGCCGCTCCGCCGGGCACCTGCGCGGGGTCGCGCCCCGGCACGGCGCAGGCGGCACCCATCAGCCCCGGGCCGTCGGCGCGACCGGAAAATGGGCGCGCGCTCACGGCCTCGCCGCGCGCGATCGCGGAGAGCGCGCCCTTGCGCCATGCAAGCTCGCTCGCGAGGTGCGGCGAGTGGCCCACTGCGAGCGCGTTGAACGTTCGCGACGCATCGCGCTCTTCGCCGAGCAAATGAAAGCCCGCGATGCCGCGGCTCTGATGGCAGCCAGGGCACGTCATCTCGTCGAGGCGGCGGAAGAGGAGCTCGGCGGTCTTGGTCCTCTGCGCATCCTTTAGCGGGAACGCCTGGGCGATGCGGAGCCGCCCCGCCTCGTCCCAGAGGGCGGAGAACGGGCGGTTTTTTGCGTGCAAATGGCCGCGCGGCGAAACGGACACGGCGCGCGTCGCGAGGAACTTCTCTGGAACGACGGCCGTGCCCTGGTCAATGGCGCGGGCCTCTTGCGTGATCCATTGCGCGAGCTCGGCCCGCTCGCCGTCGCCGAGGTCGGCGCGCGGCGTGCCGAAGAGCCGCTCCGGCACAAGCTCGCGCGTGTCCATGCGGAACGTGCGAAGGACGTATTCGGCGTTGTCGTCCATGTCTTGCCGATACGACGGCACGTGGAGGCTTTGGAAGTTCACCTCGAGGCGCGTCGGCGCTCCGAGCGCTCGCAAGAAGCCTGCGATGTCGCTGACCGTCGTCCACTGACGCGCGACCTCGGCGCATCCCCCGGGGCCCTTCCTTTGCGGGATTCGAACGTTCGCGGTCATCGGCAAGCGGGTGTCGGGTCGTCCCGGGTTCTCGAGCGTGAGTCGGTACACGAGCCGTGCTTCGCCACAGGCCGCGCCATCGAAGGTGAGGCGATCGGTGCGGTTCACGATGCCGACGAGCTCGAAGCGGCCCCGTTCGATCCAGCGCGAGTGGAAGGGGCGCTTCACGTCGCCTTTGGGGCCAAGGTCCTTCGTGAGCTCGGCGATGTCTTCGCTCACGGTACGGCGTAAGGCTGCCTTGCGCTCGCTGCCGACGACCTGGTCGAAGGAGAAGCCTGCGGCCTCGAGCGCCACGAGCGTCTTCGGATCGTCGATGAGGAGGCCCGGCGCCGTCTCGGTTCCCGGCGCCACCGCTCGCGGCGCTGGGCGGAGCGCGAGAAAGAGCAGCGCCCCGACGAGAGCGACGCCGGCCGCCGCGGACAGCGCCCTCTTCTTGGTTGCAGCGCGCGCCATCGTCGCCGCGTCAGATGATCTCGAAGTAGCGGCGGAGCTCCCAGTCGGTCACGGCTCGCTCAAACTGGCGCACTTCCCAGTCGCGCGTGCGAACGTAGTGGTCAACGAACGCGTCGCCGAGGATCGCGCGGGCGGCGGCGCTCTTGTCGAGGAGCGCGGTGGCTTCCTTCAGCGATCGCGGCAAGCGAAGTCGCGCATCGGTTGACGCGTCGCCGGTCGAGGGCGGCGGGCACGCCGTCTTGTGTTCGATGCCCCAGAGACCGGCGCCGAGGCTCGCGGCGATGGCCAAATACGGGTTCATGTCGGCGGCGGGCTGACGAAACTCGAGGCGCGTGCTCTTCGCGCCGCCGGTGATGGCGCGTACGGCGCACGTCCGGTTCTCGACGCCCCAAGTGGCCGTGAGCGGCGCCCATACGCCGGGCACGTAGCGCTTGTAGCTGTTGACCGTGGGCGACACGACGGCCGTCATGGCGGGCATGTTCTCGAGGAGGCCTCCCAAATACTGAAGCGCCAGCGAGGAGAGCGTGTTCGGGAGCGTCGCGTCGTAGAAAGCGTTCTTGGCCGCGTCGCCTTCGCCGGTCACGAGCGATTGATGCAGGTGACCGCTGGAGCCGGGCAGCGATTCGTTCCACTTCGCCATGAAGGTCACCGACAGATTCCGCTCGGAGGCGATCTGCTTCATGCCGGTCTTGAAGAGCGCGGCCTTGTCGGCCATGCGAAGCGCGTCGTCGAAGGTGAGCGCTGCCTCGAGCACACCGGGGCCGGTCTCCGTGTGGAGGCCCTCGATGTCGATGTCGAAGGCGGCGAAGTCCTCGAGGATGGCGTGGAGGAGCTCGGAGTTTTGTCCTTCGCGGAGCCACGAGTAGCCGAACATGCCGGGCGAGAGGGGCGTCATGCCGCGGTAGTCCTTCGCGCGCATCGATTCGCTCGTTTCGCGGAAGACGAAGAACTCGTATTCGGCGCCGATCTTGGGGGCGTAGCCCATTGTGTTGGCGCGCTCGATGACGCGACGGAGCACGTTCCTCGGGCACGCCGGGTGCGGCGAACCGTCGGCCAGATAGAAGTCGCAAAGGAAACTTGCCGTCTGCGGCTCCCAAGGCAAGACGCGGAACGTCGACGGATCCACCCTGGCGATCACGTCAGAGTAGCCGGTGTGAAAGCCGGTGGTCTTGCCGTTGTCGTAGAGGACGTCGCCCATGTCCCAGCCGAAGATGACGTCGCAGAAACCGAAGCCGCTCTCGAGGGCGCTAAAGAACTTGTCGGCGGCGATGTATTTGCCGCGCAAGACGCCGTCGATGTCGAAGCCGCCGACCTTGATCTTCGTGATGGCGCGCTCTCTGAACTGCTCCTTGAGGTCATCGGGCGTTACGGACCGCACTTCGGAAGGTGTCATGGGACATTGACGGTATCCTCTCGACGGGCCTCTTGGAACGCGGAAGAACTGGCCCTACGCGAGGCCTCGTCCTCGTGTGCGCTCCGATCGAACGAGGCGAAGGACGCCGTGCCGATGGACTTCTATTTCGACTACACCTGTCCCTACGCGTACCTCGCGTTCACGCAGCTCGAAGCCTTCGAGGCCGCGAGCGGGACGCGAGCGCGTCTCCGGCCGATGCTCCTGGGCGGCGTCTTCGCCGCGACCGGCACGCCGCAGAAGCTCTTTGCGACGCTGTCGCCGGCGAAGGCGAAGCACAACGGCGAGGACATGATGCGCTACGCCGAATGGTTCGGCGTTCCCCTCCGCATGCCTGCCGAGCACCCGCGACGCAGCGTCGAGGCGCTGCGCGCGACGTTGGCGACGGCCGACGGCGACGTCATTGATCGACGCGTGGTGCGCGGCTTCTACGACGCCTATTGGGTGAAGGGGCAAGCGCCCTCCGACGAGGCGACGATTCGCGCGGTGGTCGGGGCGGCGGGGCACGATGCCGATCGCGTTGTCGCGGCCATCGGGACTTCGATCATCAAGGACCGGCTCCGCGCGCTGACCGACGAGGCCATCGGTCACGGCGTCTTTGGTGCTCCCGCGCTCGTTCGAGAAGACGGCTCGCTCTATTGGGGCCAAGACCGGCTCAACTTCGCCTTCGGCGTGCCTTATGCTCCGCCGAACGGTGAAAGCTCGAAGGCCATGACGAACCATACGCTCGACTTCTATTGGGACTTCTCCTCGCCCTACGCCTACCTCGCCTCGACGCAGGTGGAGGCGCTCGCGGCACGCACCGGTGCGACGCTCCGCTCTTGCCCCATGCTCCTCGGCGGTCTCTTCAAGGCCATCGGCCAAGTCGACGTGCCGCTCATGGCGTTCTCCGAAGCGAAGCGGAAGTACATGCTCGTGGATCTGCATCGTTGGGCTGATCACTGGGGCGTTCCCTTCAAGTTTCCGTCGCGCTTCCCTATGAACACGGTCAAGGCATTGCGCGCTTACCTGGCGCTTCCCGAGGCGCGCCGCGCTGCGTTCCGGGCCGCGACGTTTCGCGCTTACTGGGCCGACGACCGCGACATCGCAGACGACGCGGTGCTCGCGGAGCTCATCGGAGCGGACGCGGCCGAGGTGCTCCTCCGCACGAAAGAGCCGGCCATCAAAGAAGAGCTCTTCGCCGCCACGGGAGCCGCCGCGAAGGCCGGCGCCTTCGGCGCGCCGACCTGGGTCGTCGATGGGACCGACCTGTACTGGGGGCAGGATCGGATCCCGCTCGTGGAGCGGGCCCTCGCGAAGTAGCCGTCGCGCCCTAGTGTGCCCGCGCGCGCGGCGCCCGGTGTTACGGCGCTCGCGCGCAGCGAATCCCAATGGGAAAGCTGCTTCGCAAGGTGCCGCTCGACGTGTCCAGGCGCGACTGGGCGTTGGCCAAGCCGCCCGTCGACGCGGTATCGAAGCCGGCCCCGTAGGCGTGAAATTGATAGGACAGGTAGCAGTCGTTGCACGGGCTCGTCGGCTGTACGCCAGACCAGCCATCGAGGACCCACTCCCACGCGTTGCCCGCGAGGTCCGCGTGGCCGAAGCGGCCGTCACCGGGCGTGAAGGCCCCGGGAGCGGTGGATGGGCCCACGCAACTTGCGCCGGCGACGCACCAGTTCGCGAAGCTCGCGCTCGGCAGCGTGTTGCCCCACGGGTACACGCGCTGCTCGGCGCCGCCGGTGGCGGCCAACTGCCACTCGGCTTCCGTCGGCAAGAACCCGTGGTCCCAAATGCAGAACGCATAAGCTTCGTACCAGTGCACGTACACCATCGGCAGCCGTTCGTTGGCGCCAGGGGCGAGGGTCCAGGTCGCGGCGGGCCTCGCTCCCGCGACCTCCGCGGCGAACGTGCTCGCGTCGGTCGGCAAATAGACGTCATAGGACGTTAGCCAGCCCGGCTCGCCCTTGAGGCCGGCGCCACCGCCAAGGTGAACGTGTTTGCCGGAGCCCGGCGGCGGCCGCCAACCGACGAGGGCCGCATCGACGAAGGTGCGAAAGCGGCCGACGGTGACCTCGTATTTGTCGAGGCGAAACGCGCTGACCGTCGCCGGCGTGGCCACGTTGTTGCGTCGGTCGTACGTCGCCGCCGGCACGAGCAAGCTCTCGCAGCACCCTTCGCTGTCGCCGCGGCAGCCGGTCGTCGTTTGGTTCGCGATGGCGCAGCTCTGAGCGTAGCCGCAGCGGTTCGGTTCGTTGACGCCGCAGGTCGCGCTCGCCGTGCAGGTCCCGCAGGTCACTTTGGCGCCACAATTGTTGGTCACGTCGCCGCAGTTCTTTCCGACGCACGCCTTCCCGTCGTCGACGCAGGCGCAAGCCAGAGCCGCGGCCGGCCCGGCGCAGGTCGATGACGCTGGGCACGCTTCGCAGGTCGCAGCGCCGCATCCGAAGGCCGGGTCGGTGAGGCTTACGCAGCGTTCCGCGCAGCGCTTGTGTGCGGCAGGACACGCCTCGCAAGGTCCGCCGTCGCACGTCGCTGGCGGCGCGTCGGAGGTCGGGAGCGGCGCGGATGGATCAAACGTGGGTAGCTCGCTCGCGTCGATGCGTCCGCCGATGCAGGCGCCGGTTTTCGTTTCGCAAGTCTCGCCCTCGGCGCACCGGGACCGGGCCGCGCCGTCGGCTTCGGCGGATACCTGCGGAGTGCAACGGCCGCTGAGGACGATGCGGAGCGACGCGACGCGGTCCGTCGGGACCTGCTCCACGAGGTTGTCGCGGCGGTCGACGGGGGCGCCGCCTCGATACCCGCTCACGCTGACGGTGACGCGCGCCCCGGCGCGACCGTTGGACGCGACGGCGAGGGTCGTGGGCAGCGAGGCCTCGGCGGGGATGCGGTAGTCCACATCGTGGAGAATCGCGCCGTCGGCCGCCACGGTGATGTGCATGCGGTCCAAGGCGAGGGGGCCGTCTTCGCCGAGGATCAGCATGAGGCCGCCGGAGGGCGCTGTTTCGGCGCCGCACGCCGCCATCGGGATGCCGAGCAGAAGGGCGCCAACAGGACCGCGTCGAAGGCGCATGAGCCGGGATCTTCGCGGAAGGGCGCGACTCGGGCAAGGGGACGGGGGGGCGCTAAGAGGACGCGATCGACGCCGTCCGGTAAAACGAAGTCGTCGCGCGGGCGCCGGCGCCTCCCTGCGCTAGACCCCCGAGGTGCTGCGCGACGCTCGTCTCTCCCGGCCGCGAGCCACTTTTGCGGCTGCGCTGGGCCTTTCCGCTTGGGTGGGGGTCGGCGCGGCGCGAGCTGCGCAGGCGCCGCTGGTGACGCTCGACTATCAAGCCGCGCCCGCTTGTCCTTCGCGGTCGAGCTTCCGAGATCGCGTCGAGGGACGCACCGACCGAGCCCGCTTCGTCCTCGGCGGCCAGGAGTCCAAGGCGCGCGCCGTGGTTAAGGCCGAGCTGACGGACGATGGCGCGCGCGCGGTCGTTGAGGTCGACAGCCCGGCCTTTCGCAGCGAGCGTCGCGTCCTTTCAGGTGCAACCTGCATGGAAGTCGTCGACGCGAGCGCGCTCTTGGTCGCCGTCTTTGCCGAATCGCTGGCGGCGGAGCGTGACCAAACGTCACCGCCCGTGGTCCCTGCGGTCGCACCGCCGCCGCCGGCCCCGCAGGCCTGGCGTGGCGAGGGGTACGTGCACGGCGGGATGGCGACGGGCCTTGGTCCCGAAGCGGGCCCGCTGGGCAAGCTTGGCCTCGGCATCGAGCACGTGGGTCGAGGCTTCGCGCCGTCTTTTCGCCTCGAGGGCCGGTTTCAGAGCGCCGGCGAGTGGCAAAGTGGCGACCTGCGAGCGAGCTTCTCCGTGAGCTCCGTCGCGCTCGACGCGTGCCCCGTCTCGTGGGTCGTCGGTGCGGTCTCGCTTCGACCTTGTTTGGCGCTTGCGGGCGGAAATGTCCTCGCCACAGCCAGCGGATTCCCCGACGCCCGCGACGGAGGCCGCCTCTACGCGGCGCTCGAGGCCGGCGGCCGCGGGCGTCTCGCCCTTTCTTCGGCTTTCGTCGAGGTCGACGCCCGGGCTGTCGTTCCCAGCGCCCGCCACGAATTCGTCATGGGCGGCACCACGCTCGTTCACCGCATGGGCACCGGCGCCAGCGCGTCGCTGGGAGCGGGGCTCCACTTTTGGTGATGGATCGCCATCGGCCCGTACATCGCTAGGCAGGTGATGCTCCTCTCGACGCTCCTCTTTCCCGAAAGGTTCGCGCCGCGTGCTGCCGCGGCGGCGAGGGAAGAGTCTATGGCGCTGCCGCCATCGGGGGCGAACGACGTCCCCGTTGGAGCGGGCGAGCCGAGCGCGAGCACGACGGGGGTGAGCGCGGCGCGGGCCGCGGCGGACCCGGCGCGTATCGCGACCGTCGTTCGCGAACACCAGCCCTTCGTGTGGCGGTGCCTTCGTCGACTCGGCGTATCGGAGGCCCACGCCGACGACGCTACGCAGCAGGTCTTCCTCGCATTCCTCGGCCGCATGGCGGACGTCGACACGGGACGCGAGCGCTCGTTTCTCTTCGGAACCGCCGTTCGCGTCGCATCGAACGTTCGGCGCTCGGCGGCGCGAGAGCGCGCCGTTCCGTGGGGCGACGACGTTCCCGACGTCCCTTGCGAAGGTCCGAGTCCCTTCGACGCGCTTCACCACGCCGAGCGCCTCGCGCTGCTCGATCAGGTGCTGGAATCCCTGCCCGAAGACTTCCGCACCGTCTTCGTGCTCGCGGAGCTTGAACGCATGACCGCGGAGGAGATCGCCGGCTGTGTGGCGGTGCCCGTCGGAACGGTGAACTCGCGCCTAAGGCGAGCGCGTGAACTCTTCGCGAAGCAAGCGGAGCGACTCCGCGCCCGGCTTCAAACAAGGAGCCCCTCATGACGCACCGGGAGCCCGTGGACGAGCTCAGCCTCTCGCTCTTGGCGGCCGGTCGCGACGACGCGCCGCGCGCCGGCAGCACCGACGTTCTCCTTGCGGCGCTCTTGGCGGCGAGCGCTGCGGAGGTCGCTGCCGCTGCGATGGCGCTCGCGCCCTTGACGTCGGGCGCGGCAACTTCAGGCGCTGCGGCGGCGGCTTCGGCCGTGGGCGCGGGCGCAAAGGTCTCGGCCGCGACCGGCACGCCGCTCTTGCTGTCGATGGGCAAGTGGCTCGTCTTGGGGAGCGTCACCTTCGGCGGGGGCGTTTGGGCATCGCGCGCGATTTCTCCTGCGCAAGCGCCCTCCGCCGCAAACGCGCCCACGCGCACACTCGCGCATCTCCCGGCGCCGGCGGCATCGACGATGACGACGTCTGCTGCAAGTGCGGTCCTGCCGCCGCCGGAGAGCGCTCCCGATACGGTCGAAGTCCCGGCGGCCAAAGCGAGCGGTTCGATTCGACGGTCGCCGGTGAAGCTCAAGGTGCCCGGAGCCGAGACGGAAGCCGAGTCCGCTGCGATCGCAGAAGCCACCCCGGTGGCCGCGGCGCCGAGCAGCGCCCCGCGCGCGCTCTCGCTCTCCGACGAGGTCACCCTGCTCGACGGCGCGCGGAGCCGCGTGCGCGAAGGGGACGGCGCCGGCGCGTTGCGGCTCCTCGCCGATCTCGAGCAGCGCCGCACGGGGCCGTCGGCGCTGGCCCCCGAGCTCTTCCTCGTGCGCATCGAGGCGCTGCTCTCGCTGGGCGACCGAGCCACGGCCTCGCAGGTCTTCGAGGCGCTTCGTCGCGCTCACCCGAAGTCGGCGGCGGCGCGTCGCGCGAATGATCTGTTGGCGTCGCCGGCGACTGTGGCGCCGTGAGTCGGCATCGTTGTTCCTTACTTCGCACTAGGAGGTTCTCTATGCGTGTTTCGCTTTCTCTCTACGTGGCGCTGTCGCTCGTTGTCCTCGCCGGCTGCGGCGGAAAAGAGCTCGTCAACCTCGGGGATCCGCGCGCCCCAGGCGCCGCGACTGACGCCGGCGTGGCAACGGTCACTCCGAGTGACACGCCCGGGGACCCGCCCGATGCCCCTCCCGTCATCGAGACCGTACTGTCGGGCCAGACGTCGCCGGGGCGCATCGCCGTCGGCGGTGACAAACTGTTCTTCACGTCCACCGAAGCGAGTGACATCGAGCGGTGCAACGTTCACGGCAAAGAGCTCGTGCAGCTTGGCCTTGGCGCGATGCCCACGACCTTCGCCGCCGACGCCGCCGGCTTCTATCTCGCGAGCGGCACTGGCCTTCAAGGCAGCGCCCTTGACGGCTGCTCGCTCCAGGAATGCGACGGCTTCATGCCGCAGTTTAGCGTCGAAAGCGTGTCGTCCCCGACGGCCGTGGCGCTTTCGTCGACCCACGTCGTCTGGGCGACCGCCGATGGAAACTTCGACACGACCGTCTGGCGAGCGCCGCGCGGCCTCTCGAAGAAGTACGACGCGCCGGTCGTGGCTGTCGCCGAGAAGGTCGTGTCGCTCAAGGACGTGCGCCCGTACACGTTCGAACTGGATGGCGAGGAGCTCTTCATCGGAGAGGGGAGCGGCGAACTCGCCAAGGTCGACCTCGGCACGAAGTCGGTCAAGCGCGGCTACATGGATCCCGTCGGGCCCGTGAAGCTTGACGCCACGCACCTCTACTTCGTGGACCGCAAAGACGGCCTCAAGCGCAGCCCACGCAACGGAAAGCCGGCGGAGCTCGTATGGGCCATGAGTCAGGTCGATCTCATCGGCCAGAACGCGGGCGTCGCGGCGGTTGGGCAGAATCACGTTTACCTGACGCTGGAGCGTGGCGAGGGCGCGCAAGCGGCGGGGCGCGTGGTGCGTGTTCACAAGAGCACCAAGGCCGTCACAACTCTCGTGAGCGACGCGGCAGGCCTCGCCTTTGGCGCCTACAGCGATGGCTACTTCTATTGGTCGGCGTCGCGCTCAGGGATGATCCAACGCGTTCGCGACTGAGCGAGGCGCGTCGTTATCCCGGAGGCCAAGCTCACGCGAGCTCGCCCTCGCGGCCGCGAAGGTCGATGGCCATCGTGGCGATAGCCGACGGGCGTCGGTCCTGCGCGCGGGCCCGGTCTTGCAGCGTGGCACCGTGAACGCGCCACCATTCCTTAGCCGCGTCGACGTCGTAGCGTGCTCGATCGGAGCAAGCCGCGAGCGCCTCCTTCAGCGCCACGGCGGAGGCCGGGCGTGCGTCTCGGGGCTTCGCGAGGCAAGAGAGTACGAGTTGCTCCAGGTCCGCCGCGATCGGCTTGCCCGCTCGCTCCGACAGCGACGTTGGCGTCTCGACGAGGTGCTTGGTGCACACCTCGATGACGGTTCGGCCCTCAAAGACGACCTTGCCCGTCAGGAGGAAGTAGGCCACCGCGCCGAGCGCGTAGAGATCGCTTTGCGCGTCGACGCCGTCGGGGGTCGTGATGGCCTCTGGTGAGAGGTAGGTCGGCGTCCCAGTGATCGTGTTCTCCTTCGACAGCCCGACGTCGCCTTCCCTCACGACGGTCTTCGCCAAGCCGAAGTCGACGACCTTCACTACGTCGGGCTCGTCGGCCCGCGTCGTGAGCATGATGTTGGCAGGCTTGATGTCGCGATGCACGAGGCCAAGGGCGTGCGCTTCCGCCAGCGCTCCGGCAGCCTGCATGAGGATGTGAATCGCTCGCGGCCCGTCGAGGGGGCCATCCACCTCGACCAGCCGCTCGAGGTCGACGCCGTCGAGGTACTCCATCACGTAGTAGAACGTGCCGTCGGCGGCGCGCCCGAAGTCGAAGATCGAGACGGTGTTCGGATGAGCCAGTCGACTCGTGAGCTGAACTTCGCGCTCGAAACGTGCCAGATCGTGTTCGCCTGCGCGATCAGGCGGAAGGAGCTTGATGGCGGCCGGTCGTCGCAGCATCGCGTGCGTCGCGCGGAACACGACGCCCATGCCGCCTTCGCCGAGCTTTTGCTCCAACGTGTACTGACCGAGCTTGCCGATCTCGCTAATCTTCGCCCGCAGGCCGTAGATCTGACGCGAGTTGAGCGCCGCCGTGATGACCGCCACGCCGCACCAGAGCACCGCGAAGAGCATGAAGGTCCGCACCTGGCGCTCGCTCGCCGTCGGAGCGAAGCCCATGCCGCGGGCGCCCATGACGATGGCTGTCGGCGTCACCGCTGCGCCACTGATCCACAGCGTCCGGCGGAAAGTGCTCGGGACGACAACGGAGCGCGCCACGACTGTGTACGTCGTGGCGAGGATCATGGAAAACTCGACGGCCTCGGTCCGCGGGAGCGTCACGCCGAGCATCGCCCAGCACAGGCAGAGCACGATGGTCGTGGCGGCGTCGAGCGCTTCGAGCGTCGGGAGGGCTGCGGTGGAGAGCCTCCCCACTCGCCACGTCGCGAAGGCGAGTGCCATGGCCCCGATGTGCACCAGTCGACTCGGTTCCGTGAAGTTTCTCTCGAAGCTGCGATGATGACTGGTCGTCGCCTCGAGCAAGAGCGACATACCGAACATGACGCCTGAGATGACGAAGACGACGCGTGCGAAGCTGGCCACGCGCTCTTGAAAGTCGCGTGCGGTCTCGGCACTGCCGACAGGAAAGTGACTCGCCGTCCCAAACACGCTGCCGTGTCATATCACGGTGGCTCCGGCTCGGCTGGCGGAGCGGCCCCAGTGCGTCTCCCGGCCCAGTGACTCCTCGGTCGCCGCAGTCGTTGCGCGAGGCCGCGCTTGTCGTAGGCTCGCACCATGAGCGTTCCGCCCGATGACGAAGACCGCGCAGCGATCCTCGCGCGCCGCAATCGTTTGATGGCGATCGCCCTCGTTGGCTTTGCTGGGGCGTCCGCTGCTGCCGCGTGCGGCGGCGCAACCGAGGGCGAACGCGACGCTTCCCTTGGCGAAGCCGACGCTAACGCTGACGCGAAGTCCGACGCGAACCAGCCCTTCGACGGCGGTCCCCAGCCCTGCCTCACGCCCGAGATCGTCGACGCCGCGCCTCCTTTTGACGGCCCGCTACCCTGCCTAAGGTTGCGGCCGCCCTAGGCGCCGCTTGACGGCCGTTCCTCAGCGCCACCGTCGGCCTACCGGCAGGCCGCTGGGTCGTTTTGCTGGCAAGTGCCGTTGCGGCAGGTCGTGTGGGTTGCGCATGGCGCGCCGCTGCTGGCGCACGCGGCGCCTTCGGCGATGCGCTCGACGCAGACCATCGTCGCTCCGTCCGCGGCTCCGTGGCACGCGAGCCCGTCGGCGCAGCGTGAACCCGTGGTGCAAGCTGCCCCAACGCCAACGACGGCGACAGCCTTGCACTTCGCGGCTTCACACAGTCCCGACTTGCAATCACCCGCGCGCGCGCAGTCGGCCCCGTCGTCGCGTGCCTCGGCGGGGTCGACGCAGGTCTTGGCGGAGCAGGTGAGGCCCTTGTCGCAATCGCCCAAGACGCAGGACTCACCCTTCGCGCCGAGCCGCGCGCAAGTCATGGTCGTCGTAGCGGGCGGGAGGGCGATGTTCGTTCGACAATAGAGGCCGGGGGCGCAGGGCAGCGTTGGCAACGTGCTCGACGTACCTGCGGCGGCTTGAGCGCAGTTGGCTCCCTCTGCGGCCGGCGCGGGCGCCGGCGCGCACTTGCCCGCGAGGCAGAAGAGACCGCTCGCACAATCGGCTGTGCTCTGACACGTGCCACCGTCGCCGAGGCCCGTCGCGCACACGCCGCAGAAGGAAGGTCGTCCACTGCTCGCGGGGCCGGGCACTTTGCAGAGGCCTCCCTTGCACTGCCTGCCTTTGCTGCAGCCTTCGCCGTCGGCCAGCGAACCCTTGGGCGGTTGGCACGCCGCCGCCTTGCTCTCGCAGACGTGCTGGCTCTCCATCTCGGCCGCGCATGCGCTCAAGAACGACGGCGAAGCGCCCGCTCCGGGAGCCTTAAGGTCGAGCAAGCATTGCTTGACGTAGAGCGGCTTGTCGACGGCCTTGTAGAACGAGGCCGCCGCGATGCCGAGGGGAATGCAACCGGCCGGCTGATGGCTGAGCGCGTCGAAGTACTGTCCGCAGGCGGCGGCGCCGTCCACGTCACTCCCTGACGACGCGGGCTCGTCGCTGTTGGAAGCGCACGCCATGGCGGCGGCGGCGAGTGTGATGAGCGTCGCGGCTTGCACGAAGCCGGAAGCGGAGCGCGCGCGCGTGGACGGTGGGGCCATGACCGGTCTGGGCATGACCGACCCTCAGCAATCTACGCGCCATGGTGCCCCACTGGGAAACCCCGGCGTTCACGCCTTCCGTGAACCGTTGGCTTCGGCCGTCGTGAAGGGCCGTCGCCTGGAACGTCGAGTTGTCAGGGCGTGAACTGCGGTCGCGCGGGGATGCGTCGCGACGCGCCAACGTCCGCTTGTTCTACCAGGCCCACCGGGCGGTTCTGCGGGACCGGCGCTCGTCACGCCGGCGCTTGGCCGGACGCCGCCGACCGCCCTCCACCTCACCGAGCAGGCTGGCGCTCAGCAGCATCCGAACGACGCCGGACCGCTGCACGAGTCGATCGAGGGTCGACTGTCGGCTGGCCTCGGTCATCGCCGTCACCAGCCCCGCGCCATGGCGGCTCACGCCTTCGAGCTCAAGCAGCCGACGGGTCTTGTCGTCGAGGGAGACGCTGAACGTCACGGTCTTTTGCAGTCGGGCCTTCACGGGAGCTACGCGATAGCACAAATCGCGGCTTCGCCCACACTCGCGCTGGAACACTCCAGGGCGGTCGCTGGGAGCCGTGGTGAGGCCTGAGAGGTCACGTTGCCGACGCCGGCGCCACTTTTTGCAACAAGACCGCCGCTCTGACTGGCCCGAGGCTTGCGGGGCTCCTTGGCTATGGGAACTCCGTTGCGCCATGAGTTCGCCTCGCGTTGGCGGCGTCATCGCGTTGCGAAGCGTCGCGCCAGCGGGCCGATGATGCGCCCTGTCGTCGCGTGCGTCCTTTCCGCCGCGCTCGCGGCTTGCGGTGACGCCTCGCTCCCCGCAAGCGCGCCGGCTGACGGCGGCGCTCCCGCGGCCATCGACGGCGCAGCGACCTGCTCCGGCAACTTTTGCATCGACCGAGCCAACCGAACCTTCGACCTCGACAGCGACGGTACTCCCGACACCGAGATGCGCATCGGCCCGTGCAGCGCCGACGCCGCGTCGGCGAGTTGCCTCTTGGCCGACTCGACGCTCGCCGCCATCGGTAGGGCCGAGTGGCGCTTCGCCCCAGGCCCCGTGCGCGCCGATCTCTACGGGTTCGGCGTACACGCGCTTGGCCCTCACTTCGGTCCGCTCCAAGCGATCAGCGTGGCGTACTACGACCCGTCGACCTTCCACCCGGAGCTCGTCGTCATCGATCCGAACGCGGCGCGCCCATCCTCACCCGTGGCGCGCTTCGGCGCACCTCCGGGCTGGTCCGTTCACGACACGTGGTTCGGCCTCGTGCGTAGCCCTGACGGGCGCCGCCATCCGCTTCTCGCTCCCGGGCGGCACTACATTCCGCGCACCGACGGCGTCTCCGACTGGTCGTTCCTCTGTCAGTTCGACGTGGCGCGCATCGCCGCCCCCGCCGACACCTGCGGCGTCGGCTTCCGCTCGGTGCCCACGATGTTCACCGCGGCCGAGGTCGCAGGCACGCCCGCCAATCCAGCGAACACGTTCCGTCACAACGGGGGAGTCTTCGCGGACGCCGACGGCGATGGCTGGGATGACGTCCATTTGCCCTACCTTTGGGTCATCAAGACCGTCTCCGGTCGCACCGGCGAGAGCCTCGCTGCGTCGGCGTTCGACGTAGCCTTGCAATCCGAGCCCAAAGCCCCCGCGCAGTTTCACTCGGGGCGCTTCTACGGAAGCTTCACGCCGTTCGCGCTGAACGGCGGCGAGCGCGTCCTCGTTGCCGCGGCCAACGCCGTCGGCACCTTCGACGACTACAACTGCAACGTCAGCCGCTACCACGCGCTCCTTGAGCGAACGCCAGGTGCGCCTACGAACCTCAGGCTCGCCTGGTCTCACTACGACTCGTTCACGAAGAACACGTTCCAGTCGCCGCTCGATCCGTCGAACCCTGTCGTGACGCGACCCGGCGACATGTTGAACGGCTGCTTGCACCGATTCTCGGACTCGCTCTACGAGGCCGGTGATGTGCCGGTCACCGTCTACAGTCGCTTCGCGTCTGACACACCGGCGAACGATTGCAAGGCGCAGCAGGTTGACGAAGTGGTCAGCAAGTTCGCCCCGGCGAAGATGGCGGCGTGGAGCGCCTGTGCGGCGGCGAACTTTCTCCCGACGCGAGGCACCTGGTCGGTGGACGTGCGTCGCCTCGCCGACGGCGCGGCGCTGGGGAGCGCGCCGAATCGATACGCGTGGGGCACGAGCAAGCAACTGACAACTGACCAATCGCGCGTCTTCTTGTTGGAGACGCTGCCAGGAAAGATTCGCTTCGATCGCCAAGGCGAGCCGGCCGGCTCGCTCGTCGTTGCGGCGCTTGGTGTCGACGCTGCGTGGCAGGCGCTCATGACGTTTCCCGGCGCCGGGCGCCCGAAGCTTCGCATCGACTACCCGGTCGAGCGCGGGCCATCGAGCACGTGGGGCGGGCTGCCCGAGCTTGTGACCGCCGATCGCGACGGTGACGGCCTCGCCGACGTGGCGCTCGAGAGCGGCGCTTGGGTCGGCTGGTCGGAGAAGGCTCGAGCGTGGGTCTTGAAGTGACGCTGCCCGCGCCGCCGTGGTGGTCAGACGCGTGGGGCCTCAACGGGGCGCGGGGATGAGGGGCCTCGCGCCCGACACGCTCGTGCCGGTGAGCGGGTTGCACTGCTGGTACACGGCGGTGTCGGGCACGAAGGTGCCAGCGTTGATCACGTAGACCTTCGACGCGGACCCAAGAAAAATCCCGCGCGTGAGCTCGCCGGCGATGATTTGAGGGTTCGTCACCATCGTCTTGGCCGAGGCTGCGACCTGATAGGAGTCCTGCTGCCAGGTGGAGCCCACCTTGGTGCCGCCCGTGTCGGCGACGGTCGCCCAGGTGGGGCCGCTTCCATCGCCGCACTCGGCGAGGATTCGAACGCTGTACGCCGTCGGCATGATGGAGCCAGAGATGGAGTAGAGCTTGTTGCAGAGGACGCCCGGTCCGCTAATCGCGATGCTCGCCGTCGCGGGAGCGGTCTTGTTCGCGAGGTCGTAGAGCGTGAACGACGTCCCGTTGCCGGACCAAACGACGACGTTGTTGGGAATGCTGGGCGAGTAGAAGAAGTGGATGTTGCTGAGGCCTGTGGTGACCGGTTGCGCGTTGACCGTCCCGTTCACCATGTTCGGCGGCAGCGCGATGCTGCAAAACGGGCAGTTCGGGTCGGCCACAACCAGGGTGGTTCCAACTTGAGTGCCCGTCGTGCTGCTCCCCGAGCTCGCGAAGGGGAGCCCCTTGTCGTTGGCGACATTCCCGACGAGGTAAGACATCGTCAGGTCCTCCGAGACCTTGAAGAGCTGCGAGCCGTAGATGCGGTAGTTGTTGCCGGCGATCGAACAGCTACCGGGCGTCGAGGTGTCCGGGCCCGCGGCGTCGGATAGCGGTGCCGCGGCGTCGGGCGTCGCGCCGGCGTCGCCCGAGCTCGCGGCCGCGTCTTCCCCGGGCGAGCCGCCGTCGAGCGTGCTCGCGCTCAGGGCCGGCTGCGGGCTTGAGTCGTCGACGCAGGAGACCGAAGTCGCGGCGCCGGCGCCGAAGAATGCGAAGCGGAGGAGGGAACGACGCATCGTCAACCCATACGCGAAGCGCCGTCGCGTGCCCAGGCGCGACAGGTGCGAACCGGAGCCCACCGATGCCGCGTCCGTCGTCGGTGTGGCTAGGCCGATTACTCCCTCTCCTCGGGTGAACCTTTCGCGCCAGCGGCGCATCAAGGTGCCGTCCACGCAACGCTTCGCTTGAGGGAACCCAAAATGTGGAAGCACCTGCTCGTGCTCGTCGCGCTCATCGTCGCGTGCCTTGCGGCCTGCGAAACGCAGTCGACGTCTACCGGCGAGCCGTCATCACTTGAAGACGCGAGCGCGCCCGCCGCGGCGCCCGGCGACGCGACGGCGCCACTCTCCTCCGATGCTGGCGTCAAGAAGAAGGACGGCGGCGCTGGCGAGGGAACCTGCAAAGGTGCGTTCGACAACAAAGCCTGCGCGCTCGACGGGGACGACGGCATTTGCTGCGGAGGCGTGTGCGTCTCTCGCTACGAAAAGGAACACTGCCGCCGCTGCAGCGAGAAGTGCGAAGACAAGGAGACGTGCGGCCTCACGGGGTGCCTCGGCACTCGGTGCAAACCAGGGCGCGCGTCCTGTTACACGGCCGACGGCAACATCGGCGGCTGCTGCGGCGAGGCTCAATGCACCGATCTGCAAACGAGCGCTCTTCACTGCGGAACGTGCGGCCACGCGTGTGATCCGGGCTTCGGCTGCATCAACGGGAGCTGCGTGCTTGCGGATTGCACCGGAGCGCCCGGTGGCGCGAGGTGCCTCGGCCAAGGCTCGTTCTTCGGCGAATGTTGCGGGGGCGTGTGCAAAGACGTCAACGCGGAGGCGAATCATTGCGGCGCATGCGGCGCATGCGGCGCGGCGTGCCCCGTCGGCGTGACCTGCAGCAACGCTCAGTGCAAGGGCGACGCCGGCGGCCCCGTGTGGTGCAGCGTCGCGTCGTCGCCGCCGTGTCCTTCCGGCACCACGTGTTCAGCGCACACAGGGCGTTGCGAGCAGACGGCCTGCAGCGGCGCCGCGGAAGAGGGCTACGCGTGCGCGCTCGGTGGCAGCGCACGGGGCGCGTGTTGCGGCGGCGGTTGCGTCGACCTCCGCTCCGACGCCAACCACTGCGGAACGTGTGGCGCGACCTGCGCCGCCGGTGAGTGGTGCAGCGCGGGCTATTGCCAGGCGAAGGTGACGTGCGCCGTCGGCAACAGCGGCGTTGCGTGCAACTTGCCGAGCGGTAAGAGCGGAGTCTGTTGCGATAGCGCGTGCATCGAAGCGCGGAGCGCCGATAGCTGCGGTCAGTGCGGTGCGGGCTGCAAGAGCGGCTCGACCTGTCGCGCCGACGGCATCTGCGCCGACGCGAAGGGAGCCGCTGTCTTTTGCACCGACTCGACCGAGTGTCCGGCGGGGCGCACCTGCAACGCCGGTCGATGCCTGCGGGCGACGTGCGCGCCCGGCGCCAACGGTGGCGCGTGCGCCTTTGGCCGGACGTCAAGGGGGACCTTCGGTACGTGCTGCAACGGCGAATGCGTCGACGTCAATCAAGACAAGGACTCTTGTGGAACGTGTGGCAACGCGTGCGCGAGCGGACTGTGCGCCGGTGGTCAATGCATGCCCACGCCGCACGCGTGCCCCTCGGGAGGGTGTTTCGGCGGACAGCAGTGCGTCGACGGTACGTGCGTTGCGGCTTGCCAAGCGGGGCCCATGGGCGGCTTTTGCGCGGCCACCAGCGGCGGTCTTGGCGCCTGTTGCGACAACTTCTTCTCCAGCAGCTGCCAAGACCTCAAAGGCGATGCGAACAACTGCGGCGGCTGCGGCGTTCGCTGCCCCGCGGGTCAATCGTGCCAGGGCGGCAAGTGCAGCGGCGCCTCGGGCCTCTGCTCCGCCGGACATCAAGGCGCGCACTGTGACTTGGCCGGCGGCGAGTCGAAGCTCTGCTGCGGGGGCGCGTGCGTCGACGTCGACACGGACGAATTCAACTGCGGTTCGTGCGGAAGGACCTGCGGCTCCGGGGAGAGCTGCATCGATGGCGCCTGCGCCGTGACGAGCTGCGCGGGCGTGACAAATCAGCGCGTGTGCCGCGTTGGCGCCGTCTTCGGCGTCTGCTGCGGCGGCGCCTGCGTCGACACGAAGAGCGACGAGACGCACTGCGGGCAGTGCAACAAGGGGTGCGGAAGCGGAGCCGAGTGCCGCCTTTCGCGGTGCGCCGTTCCGACGTGTGCCCCGGCGAGCGCCGGTGCCCCGTGCTTCCTGGCGGGTGACGCCGTGGGCCGTTGTTGCGGCGCTGGCGCCTGCGTCGACATCACCAAGGACCCGAAAAATTGCCTGGGCTGCGGCATCGCCTGCGGCCCCACGCAGTCCTGCGCGAACGGCTGCCAGTAGCGCTTGAAGCCCTCAAGGTTCTCTGCCCGAGGCGCCGAGCGTCACGGCAGCGTTGCGTGGAAAGTGCAATAACCGCCGACGCCCCGCGTGCGGGGTCGGCTGCAGGTCGCGCCGTTCTGGTAGTAGCCGCTCGCCACCGGCACGTAGCGAACCTTCAAGTCGAGGCCGGTCGGCGTTCTGGTGGCGGTCGTGAAGACGTCGTTGTGCCGCAAGGTCGTGGCGATGCCGTGCTCTTGCCCGTCCACGGCGACCGAGTGGCGCTCTCGGAAGAAGACCTGGTTGGTCTCGTCGGCCGCCATCGTGCCGCTCGTCGTCTGGTTCTCGAGCGGCCACAGCGACTGGCCGTCATAGTGAAACGTGCCACCCGAGTGGTCTTGCACGTCGAGAAACCCTTGCACCGGGCAGGCGTACGCGTCGTAGCAGAGACCCGCCAGCGTGACGCAGTCGTTGCCGAGGTTGTTCGGGCAAGCGTTAAAGGTGAGGGCGGGCGAAGGCGCACCCGGTGACACGACGGGCACTGGATTCGTGCGCGCGAGCGAGACCGTGAGGGTGGCGCTTTTGCGTTTCGCCTCGCTGATCACGAGCCAGTATGTCCCTGCGTTCTTCAGCGTTCGGGTGATGCGTGCGTTCGGCAGACCGGCGCCCTCGTCGTCATTCTTCGCGAGCGTCGAGAAGGAGGCGTTGGTGAGCCACAAGACCGTGTCACCGTCGGTCGACTGGGCCGTGGCGACGATGGCGTCGCCGGCGGCAGCCACGAAGCTGTACGCGCGATAGCGCGGCGTTCCCGTGTACAGGACGGTGATCGACTCACCTGCGTGCAGGCTCCCGACGCGAGCCGCTGCGGGAACCACGAGCGCGTCCGAAGACTCGGCCGCGACGCCTTCCGGCTCATCCGTCGACGCGCCACACGCGACCAAGGACGCCACGCTGAAAGCGACCAGAGCGACGTGCGCGAGGCGGAATTGCATGCAGCGTCATACGGCGGGGCTCGCGGGGTCTCCCCGCGCCGCGGGTAAAAGCCTCGCGAGAGCGTCCACCCCATGGTGACCTTACGGCCCGCAAAGCGTTTCGGCGATGAACGTCGTCTGCGCGATGGCCGCGCTGACGAGGAGCTCGTCTGCCTTGGCGCCGTAGAGGCACTGGCTCGCGTTCGACTGTTCGAAGGCCGTCTTGCAGTCGGTTGGGACCTTCACGCACGCGCCGCGCGCGATGGCGTCGTCAACGCACGCGCCCCATTCGTTGGCGTCGAGGCACGCGCCGCAGTCGCTCTGGAAGCATTCGCGCTGTTCGGCGATCTTGGTGGCGCATCCGAGATCGGTGCGCGCTGCGATGCACGGGTAGGGGTTCACCTCCGAGCCCGCCGCAAAGGGCGGCGTCGGCGCGGCTGGCGCAGCGACACTCGTGGCTTCTTCGATGCACGCCTGACACGCTGCCCCGATACCGGCGAGGAACGCGAACTGAAGCTCTTGCTTCTCCTCGTGGAAGGAGGCCTCCGTGTACGTCCAGCTTCCGCTCGCCAACGCGATCTCCTCGCTGCTGCAAGCGGCACGATGCGCCACGACCCGCGCGTTCGCCGCCGCGAGGGCGTGGTCGTTGGACGCGCAATGCGGGAACTTGCTCGGTGGGGCGGCTGGTTTGGGCGGCGTGGCCACTCCCGGCAGCTGCGCAACGACAGGCGGTGGCGCCGGCTCGGACGCCGGAGCGCGTTGGCCGCCGGTGAGGGGCGCCGTATCGCTGCTGCTCGGCGCAGCGCTCGAACATCCAACGGCGCTCGCGAGGAGCGGCATGGCGAAGCAGAACGAGAGAGACGTCAGGTTCATGGGGGCCTCGCGGACGAACACTGCAGCCGATGTGCCACGCTGGGCTGTCGTGTTTCGCTGGAAAAACGGCGGCGTCCCGGCGGACTCGGCGTCCCGATGGACCTCGCCGGTGCCTCGTGGACTCACGCGAGCGCGTTTGGACGGCAGCGGACTGTGGAGGCGTGCCCCCGCGCGCTCCCTCGCCGTGTTGGTGCTTGGCGCATCGTCGCCGTCGCGCCCGCTCTAGCGTCGCGTTAGGGGCCGCGTGGTGCGCTGAGCGGGCCCCGAATGGCGTTGCACGGATCAGCGTCGGCCGTCCCGCGCTCGCCGAGTGAAAGCAGGAGGCCCGCGCACACGACCGCGAGCACGAGGACCACCGCTTTCGGAACAGCGCTTAGCCACCCGCCCGACGCTGCTCGCAGCGATTCTGAAGCGTCGGGTTCGGTCGCACCGGCATCGACGAAGATGACCGGCGCCCCGCCGACCGTGATCGGCAAGAACACGGAGCGGACCGCGTCTTTGGCCGACACCCGGAGCTCGAGTCGGTGGGCGCGTTCAAGCGCCCGGCGCGCGTACGTTGCCAAGAGCAAGCCAGCGCCTAGCGGCGCGCTGACCAGCATCAGCGCCCACGGGTCGCGGATAAGCGCGCAGACCGCGGCGGCGGCAGCGACGCAGAGCACCAGCGCCGCACGAAACGCTCGTCGCTCCTGGGCGCGGAGGCGCTTCGCGTTGACGCGGTGCGCGTCTTCCGGTCGAGCACTCCGCCCCTTCGTAGTCGGGCCTTTCACCGAAGACCTCGGTGGCTAATGACGACGCCAACCACACCCAGCGCGAGCAGCGGGTAACCGTACGGAGCGCCGGCGTTCGCGGTCCTTACACCGATCAGCGCCGCGCCGACGGCGGCGAACAAAAAGACAATCCAGCCAATGGAGGCTTTGTTCATGACAGACCTCTTCTGCCGCGTCCAAGGGACGCGTGCGTGTCCTCTGCCGAGCAACGCTCAGCGATTCAGGGCAATGGGTTGAGGAGAGGTCTCGTCAAATGTGGAAGACCATCAGGAGCGCGCGTGCGCCTCCCGGTGGCCACGCGAACACGTGTTGCGAAGGCGTGCCGCTCGGCGCGAGTGTCGACGGGCCCTCTGGCCGGCGTACGAAGAGCGTCGCGGTCGCTGAAGTCTCGTCGGCAGGTCCTCGGCCGTCGCGACGGTCAGGTCCGCGGTCCTGGGCGCGGAGGCCCAAGCGCGCATCATCGGCGCGGCGCGCCGCGGCGCATTGCTCGCGTGCCGCTCCTGCATCAACGGTCGATGCCGGCGAGACGATCGCCGCGATGTGCGCCCGCGACGGCGCCAGCAGGGTCGCGGTGAAGAGAAGGAGCAGCGCCGCAAGCGCCTGGTTGACCCACGTCCAACGAGGCGCCGCCTTCAAGGCGGCGCTACGGAGTCGAGTCGGACGCTGGGGGCTCATGGGCGCAACGTGAGTGTAGGCCGTGTCCGTCGTCGAGGCGAACCCCTCGCAGCAGAACCCTACGCAAAGAGAGCGCCCGCGAACGGCGATGGCCGCTGCGAACACCTCGTTCCAAGCGGGGAAGCGTCGATCCACGCGCAAAGTGGCGGCCATTGCGCCGCGATCCTTCGAAGAGGCGTCGCGCCCCACGGGCATCCTCCTTGCTCCTTCGTTACGCATGCACAGCCGTCCGACCTTCGCGCCTGCTTCCCTGTTTCGAGACGTCTCGTGGCTCGACCTTGTCCACGGCGGCGAGGATGAAGACGCCGCGGCCGCCCCCGCCGACACGAGCAACGAGCCCGCCGGCTACGACGCCTCTAGCGCCGAACCGGCCGAGAGCTTCGATGCGGGCGGCGGTGCGCCTGGGGGTGAGACGCCCGGAGGCGAGGCACCGGGCGGGGAGGCGCCGGGCGGGCAGAGCTCCGCGTATTCGGGGCAGAACGAAATGGAGTCTGCGAACGACACCTGGGCCACGCCAGAGGCCGGGGCAGCGGGCGCATCGCCAACGGAAGCGCCACAGAACGAGATGGAGTCGGCGAACGAAGCTTGGGGCGCGCAGGCCCAACCTCACGCGGCGGAAGAGCCGCAGACGCCTGCGCCGGCGGCAGCAGCACCAAGCGCGTCATCGGGAGAGACGCCGGCAGCCGCACCGATCGATCCAGAAGCGGCCATCCGGGCCATGGTCCCGACGCCTGAGGTTCCCGCGCCCGTTCAGTTCACCCCTGAAGATCTCCGCGGTGCCGGTCCTGGCACGACGGAACGAGAGCGGACGCTCGCGCGCGCTGACATGGCGCTCAACCACGAGGACCCTGCTAGCCCGCCCCGCGTCTACCAAAACGACATCGGCAATTGCGGCGTCATCGCGACGCTGAACGCGACGGCGCGCACACCTGCGGGGCAGGAGTACCTCCGCGGACTCGAAGGTGCGCCGCAGCCTGCGCCAGGGCAGGGCGCTAACGGAGACGAGACGCTGCGCGGCCTCGAGGCCTCAACGGGGTACCAGGAGGGACTCAACTCGGCGCAGGTCTTCGACCATCTCGGCCTCGGAGCCCGCGATACGAGCGCGCGGCAAGCGGTCGTCGACTACCAGCGCGACCCGTCGCAACCGACGACGGTGACGAGCCACGCGGCCTACGACTGGAACGATCAACACAGCATCTACGGCAACCACGTCTACGAAGTGGCTGGGCACTATCGTCATCCCGAAACCGGCGAGACGATGGTGCTGCTCAGGAACCCGCACGGGGCTTCCATCTCGGCGGACACGCCCCATGGGCAGGAACGTTCCCTTCACCCCCGCACGCAGCACACGGACGGCCAGTATTATCCCGGCGTCCCCATCAGTCAGATGAACCGGTACTTTGGCGTCGGAACACGGGGGCGTGTGCCGCGCTGATTGACGGTGCGTGACCTGCGTGTTCGAAGCACGGCTTCAAGGGACTAACGCGACGCCTTTGCATGGTTCGCGCCCGCGGCAACGTCCACTCGACCTAATGCGCGCGCTGGTCTTTTGGGGATCGCTGAGCACTCTGGTCGTCGCCTGTAGCACTGGGGGCGGCGCGAACCTCGCGTCGGTGCCGGGGGAAGGTGCGCACGATGCGGCGCCTTTCGACGAAGAGGCCGCCGACGCATCTTCGGCGCGCAAGCCCGACGGTGGAAGGAAGACCGACGCCGGCAAGACCACCGAGGTTGATGCGGGCGCCGCCTTCGCGAGCGACCCCAAGAACTGCGGCGCGGTGGGGCACGATTGCCGCGGCGCCATGTGCACCGCCGGCTTGTGCGAGCCGGAGAAGATCGCGACGGTCCATCGCCCCATTGCCCTTGCGGTCGCTGGTGCGCAGCTCTTCATGGTCGACTATCCCAAGTCCAGCAGCGCGCCGGAGCTGTTTCGTAGCGGCAAGATCCCAGGGAGCAGCGCCACCTCGGTGCCCGGGCCGAAGCTCTACGGTCATTTCGATACGCTCGAGCTGAGCGTTGGGGGCGACTACATCTACTTCGCCCTGCTCGGCGCTGGCGAAGGTGCGCTCCATCGCCGGCCCATCGGTGGCGTCGACGCGGGGAGCGACGAACGAATCAGCAGCGACGTGCCCTACGAAGACGTCAAGTCGTTCAACGCGAACGCGACTCACGTCGCCTTCGCCGTGGCCAACTACCCGAGCGGCACTTGGCTACGAACCCACTCCGGCACATTGGCCGAGTTTCCCGCGCTGACGACCGATCCAGTTCGTCGTCGTTTGGACTTCCTCTCGTTCGAAGGTGACGCGGTCTTCGGCCTCTACGATGGCAAGATCTACGAGACCAAGCTAGCGGCGCCGACGACGGCCAATCTCGTTGGTGCCACGGGGGCTGGTGGCTTTGACAGCGCGTTCGTGGCCACGAGCGTCGCATTCTACGGAGTGACCTTCCGCTACTCGAACCCAGTGACGTGCGCTTCGACGAACTTCAATCTGTGGCGAACGCCGCGCGCTGGCGCCAGCGCTTCAACGGGGAGCATCCTCCTCGCGGGGCACGGCTGGGTGCCTTCGCTACGAGCCGACGGAAAGGGCGCCGTGTATCCGCTCCGGCCGTGCGGCAATGGAGATACCCCGCTCATGGCGTACCGCGAGACCGATGGCGCCGCCTACGCGCTCGCCGAGTTCGACGGCGCGACCGACGTCTTCGCGCTCGACGACGAGTACGTCTACTTCTCGCGGTGGGACGACGACGCGCTCTACCGCGTCGCGCGATGAGGGCACGCGCGGTGAATCAAAGAGCTCGATCCCGGGCTGGCGCCTTCTTCGCCTTTTGCTGCAGGTATTCGTCGTCGACCGTTACGCTCCCGTCGGGCAGCTTGTTTTCGAGTTGCCTCGTCCAGTCGGCCATGCGCGTCTCGAAGGACGTCTTGCCCGGCGCCGCGCGGTAGTCATCAAGTCTTTCGAGGTCGGAGAAGTCGCCTTTGAAGTAGGCCTTAGCGAGGGCGTCTTCGCGCGCCGGATTGGCCGCGATGTATTCGCTGACCAGCCGCTGGCCGCCCTCATAGGCCTTGGTCTGGACACCACCGGCCGGCGGGAAGTAGCCCATTCGGCGGTTTAGGTACTCCGTGGCCGCTTCGTCGACGGGGCCGCGCATCCGGTCGCTCCAGCGGTCCGCCGCGAGCGTGTGCAACGTTTCGTGGTTCACCGTCCAGGCGCTGGCGTCCGTGGGCAGGAACACCTCGCCGTAGCGAACGCAAGCGCCAGCGCCGACTCCGCAGAAACCTTCCACGTGAGCGCGCGGCACGACGTTGATGTTGTTCTTTGCGTCCTTCTTCGCGTAGTTCGGCCAGCGCGCGCCAATGGCGGCGCGTGAAGCGGCTACCGTCATGGGGGCCGCATTCCTCTTCTCGTCAGCAAGCGACTGTTGCAGGCGCGCCTGCGAGTTGGCGCACGTAGAGCAACCGTTGGGACGAATGGCGGCGTTCTTCGGATTCGCGACCCACGGCGTCTTGGCGATGGTCGCGCTCAGCTCGTTGGCTCGCGCCTGCTGTTTCTTCTTCCAGTCCGCTTCCAGCGAATCCGACAGCGCCTTTTCGCGCTCGCTGTCGATCTCGCGCTTACGGCGCTCGCCGGAGCTGGCGTCCTGCAACCCTGCTCGCACGCGGATCTCGACCTGCTGCTGCTCGATGTACAGCGCATCGCGGGTCTCCCCCTTCCGCAGGAAAGCCTGTCGCTGCTTCTCCAGCTTGGCAACGCGGAACTGCGCCATGCCCTTTTCGAGTTCGGCGAGCTCGGCCTTCAGTTGCCGCGCCTTGTCCCCCGACGCCGTTTCGAGGAGCGTCCGCACATCCAGGCTCCGGGAGTAGAGTTTTCCTTCCTCAGCGTCATTCATTCGCGGCGGCCTCCGATGCCGATTCCGGCCTCGCTCGACATAGTCTTGCCGCACGCGAGGCCACACCGCGGCGTCCGACGCGGCATTGGGTCGCCGTCGCAAATGTCGCGCCACCCCGAGGCACGGGCTCCCGCGCCCCGGAGCATCCGGAAACAACCGCATGCGCCCGGATGGAGTCCGCCGCGCGGCTCTCGGGCTACTTCGCTTCGCGGATCTCGAAGTCGCGAAAGCCGGACGTGTAGTCGGCGTCCGCGGTGATGACGCTTCCCTTCGGGACCGGCACGACAGGACCGGTGATGATCACGTCTTTGTCGCGAAGCTGCTCAAGGCGCCGCGCGAGGACCTTGTTTTCGCTGATCCATAGATCCAGCGCCACCTCGTGGCCTGCGGGACTCGCGCCGCCTTTGACGAGCAAACGGTACCGAGGCTCTCGCCAGACGAGGCGCCCTCGTACTTCTGTCGTGACGGGGGCTCCCGTCGCAACGGGGGGCGCCAAGGCCGCAGCGCCTGCGTCCGCCGGCGCGACGCGCGTGGCGGGGGCGTCCGGCGCCACCGCGGACTTGACCCTTGGCTCGCCGACGGCGTCGTCGTCCCGTCTTGCGGTCTTCTCCGCGTCGGGAGGCGAGCGGACCGGTTGAACGCCGCCTCCGGGAGCCGCACACGCCATGAGACACACTGCAACAGCGACGCTCGGTCGTGAGGACGCGGAAGCCATGGCGTCAGTCTAAGGGGTATCGCGCCGCATCTCGACCGATCCTGGCGGCGCGTGGAGCGAGCCTAGGCCTTTCTTGGAGCGTCCCGGCGACGTTCCGTTGTCACGGTCCGACAACGTAGGGTTTGAGCGCGCCGGTTCTCCCTTTCGGGAAGCGCCCTTGCCGATCGGCGAGGCGCCGCGCAGCCCATCGTCTACGCTGCCTTGGCTTGAACGCGCGCCCCCTCCTCTCCACGTGGCTTGGACTCCTCGTGCTCGCGAGCTGCGCCTTTCGCACTGTGGCCGATGACACTGCCGCTCAGCCGCGGGAAAGTCTGGAGCGTGGCTGCACGTCGGACAAGGATTGCAACGGTCGACGTTGCGCACGCGGCCAATGCATGGGTTGCCTCTCCAGTGTCGAATGCACGGACCCGGCGAAAGCAACCTGCGAAACGGCGACCGGCGTCTGCGGGCCGTGCACCCAAAACAGCCAGTGTGCCGCGGGAACCGCCTGCCAAAACGGGATCTGCGCGGGGTGTCTCTCGAACGAGGTGTGCTCGGCCGGCCAGGCCTGCGTCGCTGGACGCTGCGGCCCCTGCGGCAGTCACTCCCAGTGCTCCGCGCCCCAAGTTTGCGACTTGCCACAGGGGGTCTGTCGCAGTCCTCCGCACAGCGAGGAGCCGCCGCGCCCACGCCCGGACGCCTGCGCCTCCGCCGGCTATGTGGGCCTCATCGGGCCCACGGGGCCCGTCTGGGCGTCCGGACTCGCCGGGAGCAGCGGGCCCGTTGGCCTCGCCGCCGGCGACGCCACCTGCAGCGCGACGTATGGAGGCGCGCACGTCTGCAGTTGGGAAGAGCTGAAGGCGTCCGACAATTGCGGAAGCTTGATCGCGCTCCGCAACATCACCGGGACCTTGTGGATGCACCGCACTGCGGTGGAGACGCCCAATGGCGTCACCAAGGTCGTCGATGCCGCGTCCGATGCGGGGGGCACCAGGCGCCGCGGGCCCTCCCGCGAAAGGAGGTCGCTGCGACGACTGGCGCTACCCGGGCAACGACGCCTACGACGGAGAGTGGATCGAGACGGGCGGCGGCATGATGATCGCTCACTTGGACAGCGACACGACCGACAACGGAAACGATTTCCCCTCGTATCCAGCCGTGAGCAGCGGTGCGGCGCCAGGCGTGCTCCCCTGCGGCGGGGTCTCTCGGCATGTGGCCTGTTGCAAGTGAGAGTGCCGATGGGCTCGTGCCTTGGCGAGCGCTCCGACGGTCAGCGCCGGAGCGCGTGGCTGATGGGAGTGTCGAGGCGGGGCTCCTCCCCCCACGCGGTTCGATTCGGCGCGCCCCCGCGCTGGCCTAGCTACCGATTCAAGATCGACTCCACCTCTTGGTAGATCTTCTTCCGCCACGCCGCGAGGGCCGACTCGCCGCGCATCATCCGCTCCGTCTCGCGGAGCACCTCCTCGAGCGGCGAGAGGACCACGTACGGATCAAAGGCCGTTGGAGTGCCCGGTACGCCAGGCCCGAGCCAGCCGGCCATGAAGTCCGTTTGGCCTGCCGCCAGACCTCGGATCGCCGCGTTCGCGAGCCTTGCACCGAGCAAGCGGTCGAAGGCCGTCGGCGTTCCGCCTCGCACCACGTGACCGAGCACGGTGACGCGCGTGTCGACATCCTTGAGCTCGCCTTTGATGCGCGCGTCGACACGCTCTTTGAGTCGTGCGATGTCGAGATCAACGTTCTCTGCTTTGAGGACCAAGACGCGCCTCTTGTGAGCGTTGCCGACGTAAGCCCGCCGCATTGTCCGGACGACGTGCTCGACGATGCCGTCTTCGTCCTTGCCCATCTCCCGCACAATGACGGCGTCGGCGCCCGCCGCCACGCCCGCCGTCATGGCGAGGTAGCCCGAGTCGCGGCCCATCACCTCCACAAGGAACGTTCGGCGATGAGCCGCCGCCGTGTCGAGAATGCGGTCGCAGGCCTCGACGATGGTGTTCATCGCCGTATCGACGCCGATCGACATCGACGAGTAGGCGAGGTCGTTGTCGATGGATGCGGGCACGCCGGCGACGACCAACGGCCGCCCGCTCGCGGTGTTCGCGCCCACGAGGGACCGCGCGCCCGTGAGCGAGCCGTTGCCGCCAATGATCACGAGACCCGCGAGGCGCTGGTTTTCGATGACGACGCGTGCGCGCGCTTGCCCTTCCGGCGTCGGGAAGGTCTTGCTGCGCGCGGTGCCGAGCATCGTGCCGCCGCGTCGCGAGGCGTCGTCGAGGGCGCGGAGGTCGAGCGGAACGACGGCCCCGGAGAGGAGCCCTTCGTAGCCTTCCTCGATGCCCACCGGCTCGAAGCCAAGCTCAAGGGCCACGCGGGCCGCCCCGCGCAACGCGGCGTTCATGCCCGGCGCATCGCCGCCACTGGTCACTAGGCCGATGCGATCCCCTTGAGCGAGCGTCATTCGCACAGTCTGAACGCGCCCCGGGCGCCCGGGAAGGGCGAAGCGCTGCGCCGACCTATGAGAGTCGCGCGAGGGTCGCTCCGCCGCGCCAGCTACTGCACCTCGTCGGCTCCGATGTCGAGGGTCGCACCCTTCGGGCGCGCTTCGCCATCCATGTCTTTGGCGGGTGCTTCCGTCGCCGTGCCCGCGTTCGCGCAGGCCGAGCCGGCGTTGAGGTGCCCGTCGAGAGTGGCGCCGCAGTCTTGGTTCAAGTTGCCCGACGGCGTGGGGTTGGCGATCGACGTGCCCGACGCTTGAAGCTGCGCGAGTGTGAGGTCGGCCCCGCTGCCCGCGCTTCCGTCGTCGGAGTGGTACACGACGTCCGTGCCCGCGACGCTCGCCAGCGCGAAGAAGACGGCGTTGTGATCGAACGCCTGCGGGTGGCACGTCTTGCCCAGCACGTGCGCCTCGAAGACGCCGTACCGGCTCTCGTTGCGCCCTCCCATCAGGATGTTGTTGCGGATCTTCCCTACGACGGCGTTGGTGCCGCCGGCGATGCGCAGCGCGATGGCAGCGCTCGCCGAGTTTGGGGTCGCGACGCTCGTGCCGCCGCCGTCGAGGTAGTTGCCGTTGACGACGATGTCGGTCGACGCGGCGGCCTCGGCGTTGGTGATGAGGAGAGCCGAGGTCCCGAGGGCGTTGACGCCGAAGACCACGTTGTTCGTGATGACGAGCTGCGTGCCGCCGGTCTCGATGCCGCCACCGCAGAAGGCGAGGGCGCCCTGCGCGCAGCTGCCACGCGTCGCGTCGGCGTTGATGCGGTTCTTGTCGATGGTGGCGGGGCTCTGGGCCCTTATCCCGAAGGTTCGCGCCGTACCGGTCACGCTTCCCGCGACGATGTCGTTGTCGACGATCGCCGTGTTCGCTCCGCTCCCGCTCAGCACCACGCCCGCCGAGTAGCCGGCTGTGGTGACGATTCCTCCGCGGACCTGGTTTTTCGCGATGCGCGCGATGGCCGGGTTCGTCGCGCCGGGGCGAACGAGGAGCACTCCGAACGAGCTGCCCGTCGTGACGAGTGCACCCTGAATGACGTTTCTCTGGATCACCACGCCGGTCGCCTGATCGTTCGACGGGGCGATGACGACGATGCCGCTGGTGCGGTTGGCGGCCCCTGCGGGGACGCTGCCGCCGGTGATCGAGTTGCCGCGAATCGTCGGTGTGCCGCCGGCGCAGGTGATCCCGCGCGACTCGGCGGTGCCGCCTCCGCCCTGGTCTTCTCCGCGGACGTCAAAACCATCGAGCGCCGTCGCGCTCGTGATGGTCTGGTTCGCGACGATGCCCTCGGGGCGCTGGCTCTGAATCGTCGTCAAGTTCACTTTCGTGTCGCGGGTCCACGGACAGCTCGCGAGCGCGCAGGCGTAGCCACCGTGGAGGCTGATGCCCTCACTTAGGTCGACGCTCTCGTTGTAAGTGCCCGCGGCCACGAACACCGTCTGCGCGCCACCGATCGCCTTCGCTTGGGCGATGCCCTTGGCGATGGTCTTGACCGGCTGCGCCTGCGTCCCCGGATTGGCGTCGTTGCCCTTGGCGATGGACACGTAGGTGCCGAGGCCGCCGCAGCCCTCGTCTGCTTGCGCGTTGCAGTTGTTGTCCTTCGCGTCGCCGCAAATCTCGCCGTTTCCGGGGAAGTTCGTCGCGTCGGCGTCGTTGCAATCGCCCCCGCACGTCGTCACGCCATCGCCGTCGGCGTCGGGACAGAGCGCGTCGGGCGCCCCGTCGCCGCTGCCGCCATCGCCGCCGCCGCTGTCGATGGCGCTCGAGTCGGCGCTCCCGCTCCCGTCGACGCTGCTGCCACCTTCTGCGAGCCCACCGTCCGTGAGCCCCGCGTCGGTCCCTTCGGCGGGAGGGTCGCCGCCCGTGATGTCGGCGGCGTTGGTGCCGCCGCAAGCGCCGCCGACTCCCGCCGACGCGACAAGAATGACGACCGACGAACGGCTACGCGCCGAGCCAAGGAGTCCAAGCAAGCGTCTCATCGAAACCTCACGGTGGAAGGAGCGTTGCGGCGTCGGGTGGCCACCATCGTGTGCACTTCGCGTGCCGCAATTTGCGGGGCTTGGCGCCGAATGCAATCGCCACGTTGGTGCGCGTGCCTACCCATGCACACCGCACGAATTGCAGACCGCTCGCACCGACTGTCACGAGGCGTCGCTGATGGCGCCGGCCTTGGCCACCACGAACTTGAAGCTCTTTTCGCCGCTCGCGAGCGTCACCTGGATGCGCGCGTCGTCGAGCCGTTGGAACGACAAGGACAGGCTCTTCTTGTTGGGCGTCGCGAGCGTGTACGTGCCCGCCTGCGGCACCGGATCGGCCCACCGCATTTCAACGCCGCTGATGCCGAGGTCCCACCGCCCGCGCGGACCTTCCCAATAGCGGCTCCCGTCGACCTTGAGGCCTTCGGCGACGCCGCCGCCGAGCGGACGCTGCGTTCGATCGCCGCCGCCTTGGCCGTGCGCACCGTCGGCGATGCGCGTCCAGTCGAGCTGGTGCTCGACGCGTCGCGAGACGTCCGTCTTGCTCCAGGTGACGTTCGCGCTGCCGCTCACCTTCACCACTCCGTTGGTGAAGTCGGTCCAGTTGTGGGTCACGTTGACCGCGCCGTCGTCGTTGCGCTTGATCTCAACGGTGTGCGTGCCCGCGAACTTGTGACCGCGATACGTGCAGTCTCCAGGTTTGGCGCCGTATTTGACGGTGAGCTTGGCGTCCACGAGCGTGACCTCGGCGCACGGCAGTTGCGTGCCGATGAAGGTGCGAAGCTCATTGGCCGCGTCCTTTACGGCGCCCCCGATGGTGAAGCTCGTCGACAACTCGATGGACGACGTCGTGAGATCACTCGCCTGCGACGATGCGCTCGCCTGCTCGAGCGCTTCTTTCGCCTCGCCGTAGGTCACGGGGTCTTCCTTGTCCTTGGGGCAACCCGCGAGCACAAGAACACACATCACGCCCATTGCCGTCGTCGTCACCGTGCGCATTGGCCTTCTCCCTTGGATGGTCCGCTTGTCGCGTCCCGAGTCTGCCGCTGCACAGTCTCGGCCAACGCGGCGGTGCGGGCGACTTTCTCGCCGCTGCGCGTCTCGCCGCAGGATTTCGCCGGCTTCGGCGAGGGGTGTCACGGGCCGGCCATCCGCGCGCCGTAGCCGCGGTTCACGGTGGACCGAGGCGGGTCCACCTCGGTGGACAGCGAGCCGTGCGGCTGCGACGCCGCGATCCCGAGGGCGGTCGACGTCGGTCTACGTGCCGGTCGCCGCGACGGGAGCGCGCGCCGGCACAACCGTACGCACATGAAGGGCGATGCGTTCGAGGGCCGTCAAGAGGCCCTCCGGGAGGAAGCGCTCATGGAACGACGTCGCGTCGGGACGGATCAGGGGCCGCCGCGCGGCAAGAGGATGCACGTGCACCACACGCACAAGGCCCCGTCGCAGATCGGGCACGATGTGAACGTCGTCGTCCTTGGGCAGGTGCTTCATGAGCGCGGAGCGCAGTCCGACGTCCGCCTGGAGTTGCCGCGCGAGGCGACCGCCAACAAACGACAAGCGCGTGCGTGAGCGCACGAACAGTCCCTTGAACGACTGGCCGAGCTTGGTGTCGTAGGTCGACTCCGTCGTCGCGTCCTTGTCGACGCGGACGACGTAGTGATGGGCCAAGGAGACGGTCCGCGGGCCTACACGAGCCGCGTAGAGGCTCACCAAGTGGATGGGCGAGTGCGAGAGCACGACGAGGTGCCGCTCACGCCAAGACGACGCGGGCGCGTCGTCTTCGTACGTCTTCTCCGGAACCCGAACGGTCGTGGCGTTGCGGCCGAGGGCGCGCAAATAGGCGGAGAGCGGCTCGGCTCCGGCCACGTCGTTGACCCACTGGGGAATTCCGGTCGCAAGGTCCATGGCTTCGGGCATTGGGGGCTCGTGTCCCCCGTCTGGAGTCTACGCAGGGTGTGTCGGCCTCCTTCCTTGGAATCTCGCGCTGTTAACGGCCGGGAAATAGGCCTTCCCCGCTGGTGTTCTCGGTTGCTCGTGACGCCCCGCCCGGCGCCCCGCGCGAGGTAGTAGGCTGCCCCTGTGCGCTCCCTGACACGGGCCCTCGATACGGCTTCGGCGACGCGATCGCGCATCGACAAGGTCGCCGCCATCGCCACAGCGCTCGCCGAGGCCGCCGCCCGCGGCGAGGGAGATCTCGCGGTCTGCGCACGTATCCTCGCAGGTCGCCTCACCGCTCCATCGGACGGCAGTCCGCTCGGCGTGGGAGGCTCGATCGTCGTCGAAGCCGCGAGCCTCGTCCGCGGAGTCCCCGAGGCCTGGATCGCGGCGCGTGCCCGTCAGCTCGGCGATCTCGGCGACGCCGTCGCGGAGCTCGTGGGCGCCGAGACGCACGAAGCCCGGCGCCGCACCGCGCACCACGTCGACGTGCCCGACGCGCGTCAGCTCCGCCTAAGCGGTGAGCCCGACCAATGGACCCTTCCGCCGGAGGCCGAGCGGCATCGCGGCTTGCCGCTGCGCGACGTCGCGGAGATCGCCGAGGCCTTGGCCCGCGCGCCAGCCCGCGAATCGAAGACCGATCTCGTCGCCGTGGCCATTGCCCGAACGACGGCGCGCGAGAGCCGGTACTTCGTCAAGGCCCTCCTCGGTGAGCTGCGCGTGGGCGTCCGCGGCGGTGTCCTCGAAGAGGCCATCGCGAAAGCCTTCGATGCCTCCCTCGACGAAGTCCGCGCTGCGTCGACCGTTGAGACCGATCCTGGCGCGTTGGCCATTCTGGCCGCTCGCGGCACCCTCGCTGCAGCGCGCGCGCGCGTCTTCAGCCCCATTGCGTTCATGTTGGCCTCGCCGGAGGAGGACGTTGCCGCGCCCGTCGACGTGGCGTTGACCGTCGTGGAAGACAAGCTCGATGGCGTGCGTGCGCAGCTTCATGCGGAAGGCGGCGTGGTTCGCCTCTTCGCCCGCGGGCAAGGAGATGTAGCCCATTCGTTCCCGGAGATCGTGGCCGCGTTTCGCGGCGCGGCCGGTCCGATGGTCCTCGACGGTGAGGTGCTCGCGATCTCTGGCGACCAGCGGCCGCGGCCCTTTCAGGCGCTTCAGCCGCGGCTCGGTCGCACGGCCCCGGAAGCGTCCCTCGTGCTCGAGGTTCCCGTGCGCTACTTCGCCTTCGACATCTTGATGGATGGCGAGAGCCTCCTCGCCGAGCCGTGGCAAGCGCGCCGCGAGCGACTCGAAGCACGCCTTCGCGACGTCGCGTCGGTGGCGGCGAGCGTGCTCCCCTTCACCAAACTGTCTTCGGATCGGCCCTTCGAGGAAGCGCTATCCGAAGCGTACGATGCGGCGCGCGCCCGCGGTCATGAGGGTGTGGTCATCAAGCGCGTCGATGCGCCCTACGAAGCGGGGCGGCGCGGGGCCGCTTGGCGCAAGGTCAAACGCGCCTTCGCGACGCTCGATGTCGTGGTCACGGCGGCCGAACGAGGCCACGGTCGGCGCGCCGCTGTGCTCTCCGACTACACCTTCGGCGTTTGGCGCGACGGCGAGCTTGTCGATGTCGGAAAGGCCTACAGCGGGTTGACCGACGCGGAGATCGTGTCGCTCACGGAGCGCATCGAGGCGCTCACGGTTGAGCGCCGCGGAGCCCTTCACAAGGTGAAGCCTTCCATCGTCCTTGAGGTTGCCTTCGACGGCGTGCAGCGTTCGAAGCGTCATCCGAGCGGCTTCGCCCTGCGCTTCCCGCGCATCGCCCGCATTCGCGATGACAAGCGACCGGAAGACGCCAACGACATTCACGTCGTCGAAGGGCTCTTCGCCGCCCAGGTGGCGAGCGGTCATCGCGAGGAGGAGCCCGAGGTCGACGAAGGCAAGTCGCCGCCGCGTCGGCCACGCCGAAGGCGCCATGGCGGTGACTCGCAAATGGGACTCTTCGCTGCGAGAGCCACCGGCGACGACGATTGACGAGGCGCGCTCGCACGCGCGAGCTTCCGTGCGGTCGCTCCGCTCTACAGCTCCGACGCGGCGACGGCCGACGCGCGCCGTCGGATCGTCGGCGGGTCGGTGAGGCGCAACGTCGGCGCGTCGCCTCGCGCTAGCGAGCGCACCGTCGCCGGTTCGTGCTTCGCTGGCGGGATGACCTTGTTGAGCAGTCGTCGTACGAGTGTGCGCAAGACCGCTGCTTCGTCCGGATGGGTCAGCTCAAGCGTCTTCGCGTCTTCGAGCACCATCGACGTGTCACCGCCGGGCCGTGCCTCCCGTACGGCGCGAAACACGATGGGGGAAAGGGGCCACTCGCGCAGCGCCACCGACGCGCCCAGAAACGCGGCCGACGCCTCTTCGCGCGAGAGCACCGCGAGGCGGCGAAGCACGCTTGTGGGCTCGGCGCCGCGGAGGAGCGCCGCCAAGAGAGCGCGCGCCGAGCCGCTCTTTTCGACGGCGGCGGCCCGGCGGATGCTTTCCGCGGTCGTTACGGGAGCCGCGACTCGCCTCAAGGTCTCGCGCAACGTCCGCGGATCGCCGCCGTCGCCGACGCCGCGGGCCATGGCCGCGAGGCCCTCGCCGAGCCGAGCGTTTGCGAAGAGCTCGCGCGCGTGTTCAAACCAATCCGCCGGCCCCCACAAGCGTCCGCCCTTCAAGCAGGCGCGGAGCGTGTCGTTTTCACGGGGCGTGAGGCCGAAGTCGCGCGAACAGAGCACGTTGCCGGACTCGTCGCGGAGGCGAAAAATTCCCGAGACCAAGCCGCACGAGAAGGAGCCCTCCTCCCACGCGGCCTTCGGCACATCGTAGACGTCCTCGTGAACGCGGCGTCGGTACGGGCCGTGGGGAAGGCCGTCGATGTAGTTGAGCTCGGCAACGCAGAGGCCCCGATAGAGCGTGACGACCTGCCCGTGAAGGATGTCGTCTCGAAAGTGCGCCGTGCCGATCAGCTCGCCGGAGGCGTTGAGGAAGCGGAACCAACCCTGCCTCATTCCGTACTCGTCGCGGTGACCCTCGACCGTCGCACCTTCAAACTCCATGGCGGGCAGACTCCATGGCGAGGGTCACTGCAACGGCCATTCCCGGCGTGCGGGCCCCAATTGTCCCGCGATTCTCCGGCTACGCTCCGCGCGATCGCAGGCCACCGGTTGCCGCGTTGCCTTCCATGACGACGCGGCGCCGCCTCAGCCGAGGAGCCAAACCGATTGCGACGGGGGCTTCGGCTTCGGGTTGGGCGTGGGCTGCTGCTCCTTTTTCTCCTCGCCGCATGCGACGACGCTGGTTGCCGCCGGCGGCTTCGGCTTGGGTTTGGGCTGTTCGCCCTTCTTTTCCTCGCCGCAGGCGACGCGATCCGTCGTCGTCGCCGCGCCAAACCCCACGGCGGAGCCGGCCACGCCGAGCGAAAGTGCAACCATCAGAGCGTGCTTGAGCATCGGAAGCCTCCTCGAAAGTCCACCATCCTTGGGGACGGAGACGTCGCCCGTCAATGCATGGCCGTTCCCGTATGTCAGGAAAGGTGCGTCTGGGGCAATCAGGCCGAGAGGCGCATGACACGGCTCACGACGCTCTCTTTTCCTTCGAGCTCCAGCGAGTCCGGTACCTCGACGGCACGGAGCAACGTTGCGGCCAAAGGCGACGCCACGCGACCCGGACAGCCGACCACGACGAGCGCTCCGCGGCGCGCCGCCTCTGTGAGGTCGGCCAGGAGCTTCGGGCTCTCGTGCCGGTCGTAGAAGACGTCGCCCGCCAGGATGACGTCGGCGTCCACGTCTCGCGCGTGCGTGGCGAGCCGCGTCTCGACGGATTCGTCGTTTGCCTCCGCGTTCAGGGTCGTGGCCACGAGCGCCATGGGATCGCGGTCGAGGGCAATCACGCGGGCCGCCCCTGCGCGCTTCGCCGCGATGGCGACGAGGCCGCTGCCGGTGCCCACGTCGACGACGGTGCGCCCTTCCACCATCGCCGGCGTATCGAGGACGTACCGCGCGAGCGCTTGGCCGCCCGCCCACGCGAAGGCCCAATACGGCGGCTCGATGCCGCGGTCGTGGAGCCACGCTTCCGTTGCCTTCCACAAGGGCGTGGCCTCGCTCGCCAGGTGCAAGATGAGCTCGGGGACCAGCGGCGCTCTTGCCTTCGCCGTGTGCGCGAGGATGAACGCGCGAGCGTCGTCGCCGCCGCCCGCGCCCTCCGTCATTCCGTCGCCGCGTCGCGAGCGTCAGCAGCCGTGGCGGCATCGAGACCCGCCGCGAGTCGCTCGCAGCAGCTTCCGCCTGAATTGCCGCAGTCGTACCCGATGGCTTCGATGAAGCCGCCGAGGCACCCCTTCACCTGGCATTGGTAGCCGGCGAGATCGACGCAGCTCGGCAGCTTCGCGCTCCCTTCCTTCGCGCCGTCGCTCGACGTGGCGCCTGCGTCAGACCCTCCGCCGGTCTCGCTGCTGCTCGAACAAGCCAAAGCGAGCGACAACGAGACTGCCGCGAGCAACGCCACGAAGGCATTCCGAGCGCTCATCCGACGCTGAGCAGCTCGACTTCGAAGACGAGCGTGGAGCCCGGCGGGATGACCGGCGGAAAGCCGCGGTCGCCATAGGCGAGATGCGGCGGAATCGTGAGCTTTCGCAGCTCGCCGATCTTCATGCCCGCGACACCTTGGTCCCAACCTTTGATCACGCGACCACCGCCCAGCGGGAACGAGAAGCCCTTGCCGCGATCGCGGGAGCTATCGAACTTCGAGCCGTCGGTAAGCGTGCCGACGTAGTGCACGGTGACGTTGTCGCCCTGTTTCGCTTCAGCGCCGGAGCCGGGTCGAAGCGTTTCCATTTGAAGGTCGTTCATGGGGCGCCATGGGAGCGGCTCGCTCTTGAGTCGTCAAGGGCTCGGGGACAAGCCCGTGAACGTGAACGTGCCCTTGGACGGCGTCCCCACGCTGCAGCCTGGCCCGCTCAACCCTCGAGATTTCCAAGAGCATTGCTTGACACTCGGGGGCGCTAGGGCTTCGCTACCCGCCAGCCATGAGCGGTTCCTATGTACTGGTCATTCACGCGCCCGGCGCTGCGCCGCAGCCGCGTGAATTTTCGCTCGCCCGCGTCGTCGTAGGTCGAGAGGTGGGCGACATCGTCCTGCCCGATCCTCGTTGCTCGTCGACGCACGGCGAGCTGCTCTTCGACGGGCACACGCTCCGGTTTCGCGATCTCGGAAGCACGAACGGCACGTGGGCCAACGGGCAGCGCGTTCAGGAGCTCGTATGGACGCCGGGGCTCACGCTCCAAATCGGAGGCTTCGGCCTCACGTTCCAGGAACTTCGCGCCGTCGCGCCCGCGAAGGGCGGTACCGTCGCCGGCAACGTCATGATGGGACCGCCGCCGGCGTCGCCCTACGCCCCCACGGCTCTTGCTCAACCGACGGGGCCCGCCGGCGGAAACTACGGTCCTCCGCCAGGTGGCGCCTACGGCCCGGCGCCCGGCGGTGGCTACGGACCGCCGATGGTGGCT
Organism: Myxococcales bacterium; assembly: GCA_016703425.1. NCBI lineage: Bacteria > Pseudomonadati > Myxococcota > Myxococcia > Myxococcales > Myxococcales bacterium. The sequence goes on along the minus strand of JADJCA010000008.1, from coordinate 164,985 downwards.
TACGCGCAGGCGCCCGGGCCGGCTGGTGGCGCTTACGGGCCGCCTCCCGCTGCGGCGTCGCCTTATGGACACGCGCCGCCGGCGCAACCGCACGCAGCGGCGAAAAAGAAGTCTTCCGGCGCGCTCCTGATCGCGATCCCGGTGTTGCTGTTCGGAGCGTGCGTGGTTGGCGTGGGGGGCTACGCGCTCATGAACGCCGGCGCATCGTCCGACGCGCCGAAGATGGCGCAGGCGCAGGAGACGTCGGTGAAGTTCGTGTGGTTCGCGGGGCAGCCAGGTCCGACGGCCAAGGGCGGCACCGCACCGGCGCGCATTCGAGTGGGGCCCAACAGCTCGGGAACCGTCTCCGTGGGCGTCGCCGAGGAGTTTGCCGGAGGAGGGGGCAACCAATGGCGCACCGCTACGTGGCTCGCGGCCTTCAATGCGACCCGTACCGTTGGCGCGTCCCTCGCCGACTACGAGTTCAACGTCCACGTCGGCGGCCACGTCGACGGTCCCTCGGCGGGCATGCTCACCACGGCGTCGATGCTCGCGCTGATCAAGGGACAAGCGCCGCGCGCCGACACCACGATGACCGGCACCATCAACCCCGACGGCACCGCCGGGCCCGTCGGCGGCATCGTGCAAAAAATGGAGGGCGCGAAGGAGTCGGGCCTCAAGCGATTCGGCTTTCCCATCGGTTGCCGCAACCACAAAGACATGAAGACCGGCGAGACCGTCGACCTCATGGCGGTGGGGCAACGGCTGGGCCTCGAAACGAAAGAGATCGGCGACCTCTACGAAGGGTACGAGTTCCTGACCGGCGCGGCCTTGCCTCGCACCGAGCCCATCGCCGAAGCCGAGATGGAGCCCGACGCGCAAACGCAGGCGCTCCTGCGCGCCAAGATCACCGGCTGGAAGGCGCGCGTCGACCGCGAGCTCGGCAACCTGAAGGCGGAGGTCAAGCGCACCGGCGGTGCTGTCGCGTTTGCCGCCGACATGGTCAACGAAGCCGACAAGGCCTACGAGATCGCGCAGCGCTACGAGAAGAACGGTTACCTGCAAGCGGCCCTCGAGAACTACGCCGCCACGGCCATCCAGATCGCGCTCGCGACGCGAAAGACGAACCTCGTCTTCCTGTTCGCGAAGGGCAACATCGCGGGCCTGATGGAGGCCGTGAAGACCAGCGAGAACGTGAAACCGGAGGTCGACGCCTACGGTCAGCAGCTCGAGGTCAAGGCGCAGGGCAAGACGCTCGGCGGGCAGATCGCCGGCGTCAATGGCTTCGGCGCTTACGTCATCGCGCGCGCCGCGACGATGCTCGGCGACGACTTCTTGTCGATGGCGCTGACGACGCTTCAAAACATGCAGTCGGGCAAGGAGCGCATCACGCAAGAGAACGTCGGCAAGCTCATGGATCGGCTCATCCCGCCGACGCTCTTCTACGACATCGCGCGCATCTACCTCGACGTCGCCAAGGACACGCAGGACCTCATGATTGACGAGGGCCAAGCGAAGCCCATCGCGCCTGCGGGCGTCGATCGCACCGTGGCCGGCTACGCCTCCGCGTCCACGGCGGTGCTCGCATACTTCGATTCGCTCATCACAGACGAGCTGGCCAAGGCGCCCGGCTTCTCGAAAGACTCGGCCCAGTCGGTCATCGCCATGCGCGAGCCCGAGTACATGCTCGCTCGCAAGGCCAACGCCCTCTCCGAATACAGCGGCAAGTCCGGCGTCACTGAGGGCGTCAAGCTCATGCGCCTCGCTGCCGCGTCGACCGCCTACCTGACGGGCGCCAAGCTCGTGAACAAGTGGTACTCGCTCGACGGGCACTTTGATCAACAGGGCAACGTGCACCTGGAGAATCGTCGGGCGTTGACGGCGCAGCTCGACTTGGCGCGTCGCAACGCTCGCGAGGCAGCCGCGCGCGCCAAAGCCACCGCGGGCTTCGTGCCGTCGGCCGCGCGCCTCGCCTACCAATCAGGCAACGCGCAGCGCGAAGGGTCTGACGACGACAAGCTCAACGCGCTCACGTCGTTCTGGCAAGCGTCGTTCTGGAGCGAACTCGCCGCTGTTGGGAAGTGAAGATCGCGCGCAAAGGGCGCGACGCTTCACGACGTTCGTGATTTAGGCCGCAAGGATTCGACGGACGCCGCGCAACGTGGCCTGGACTTCCGGCGCGACGCGCGTGGGATCCCCGCCGATGGCGCCGACGTAGAGCGTCTGGCCGTGCACCCCGAAGGCCGTCGTGCGAAGCCGTCCGACGGCGCGACGACGGTCCGGCTCCGGCAGCACAGCGGCGACCTCCTCGACGTCGAGCTCGTTGGGCGCCGCCGACGCGACGAGCAGGCCTGCGTCGTCGGAGACCACGATGGCGTCGAAGCGACCGCGTGTTCGGCACGCGTCGAGCAGCCGCGAGAGCGCGTCGGCGGGGACGTTCGAGCGGTGACTGCGGCGTTCTTCCATGGCGGACCTCCGGGCTGTTCGAGCAGCCTGTTCGAGGGCGCGATGGTCTGATGTGCGCTTGCGCGCGGCCAAGTTTCTTGAGCGGTTCTTCTCCTGTTGAAAGAAAACCGCAGGGGGTGGAATCGTCGCGTTTTTCCGGGCCGATTTCGAGCAGTTGCAAGCGATTGACGCGCGCTTGCCTGCCGCATGCGGCAACGCCGCGGTGCCCAGCCCGAGTGGCGTTACGTCATTCCGGGAGCTTGCGGCTGGTACGCCGGCTGCAGTCAGGGTGAATCGAGGAGACGATCCATGTCGCAAGCTCGGCGCTCACAGGTTGCACAGCCCCCCACGCAGCAGGCTCCCGTTGCTCCGGTCAATCAGGGCTACCCGCAACACCCGCAGGGCTACCCTCAGCCATACGCGCAGCAGCCCTATCCGCCGCAGCACGCGTACCCGCAGCAGGCCGGCTACCCGTCGGGTTACCCGTCGAACACCCCAGACGCCTACCCGCAGGCCTACCCGCAGCCGTACCCTCAGCAGGCTTACCCGCAACCCTATCCGCAGCAGGCGTATCCCCAGCAGTCGGGCTATCCGCAGCCCTACCCGCAGCAGGCCTACCCGCAGCAGGGCTATCCGCAGCAGCCGTACCCGCAGCAACCCTATCCCTACGCGCAGCAGCCGCAGCCGTCGTACCCGCCGCAGGCCCAGGCCCAGGCCCAGCAAGGTTACGGTCAACAAGGCTACGGTCAGCCCTACGCACACGACGACCGCGAGAGCGGCGTCCACCCGGCCGACCTCGAAGGCCGCACGGTTGTGCGCCCGTCGTTCGTGGCGCCGCGCGCGCCGGCGCCTCAAGCTACGCCGGCCCTCGCTCCCTCGGCGCCGAGCATCGCGCACAACGATACGGTCATCGCGGTGTCGCCCTTCGCCGATCAGTTCGACGTCGCGCGCCTGCAGCGCAAGTCTGACCCCGTTGCGGATCTCAACGCCACCACGATCGCGTCCCCGGCCGGCTACCCGCACCACCCGCAGCAGGCGCGCCCGGCCGCCCACGCGGTGACCGCGCCCGTTGCCGCGCCCGTCGTTGCGGCTCCTGTCGTTGCCGCTCCCGTCGCGGCCGCGCCCTCGATCGCGGCGCGCGCGCCCTCGCCCTCGCCCAAGCAGACCACGCCGAAACAGTCCACGCCCGCGAAGGCGATGGCACCGAAGGCGGCGCCCGCCGCCGCCGCTCCCGTTGTCGCGATGACGCCCAACCCCATCGAGGCGCCGCGCTTGGGCATCCGCGGCGTCGGCTCCGTCGATCTCGCGAAGATGAACAAGTTCGCGGGTCGCTTTGGAAGCGGCATGGCCATCGTGCTCGGCCTCGCGGCGATCCTCGTGGCGACGGCCTTCGACGTCCTCTTCCTCAAGCTCCCCATCGGCGGCGGTTTCATCGCGCGCCTGTGGTACCTGACGACGGCGGTCTCGTTCGCCGCCTTCGGCTACGGCTCGGCCGTCACGACGCGTGCGTCGAAGGGCCTCGTGTTCGTCACCGCGGTCCTCGTGGCCCTCGGCTACGGCGCGGCCGACATCGGTCTGCAGTCGGTCCTCTCGGGCCTCTCGTTGAAGACCGCGCTCTTCGTCGCGGCTCAAGGCGTCGCCATCGCCGCCATCTGCGGCATCGGCGCGGCCATCAAGGGCTTCCGTCAGCGCGGCTGAGTCAAGGCGCGAGGGCGGTGCACATCAGCCAGCCTTCGCGACCTCGTCGCTCGTGAGCACCGTCGATGAATCACGCTCGAGTCGAGGTACCACTTCGCTCGGGCGTGTTCGCGTCGAAGCGCACAACGCGTAGCCCGACTTCGTGGTGGTGAGCGCGTGCGCGAGGCCCATGCCGCGCAGCGTGGAGATCGCCACGCGCAATCGGATGCGGGCGGCCTTCTGCAAGATGCGCTCACCGGGCCAGCCGGCTTCGATGAGGCTCGCTGCCGAGAGGCCCGCGTCGCCGGCGGCGAGCAACGCGGCGACAAGCCGCGCGAGCGGCCGGCGACGCAACAGGCTCGTCACGACGCCATCGCGCTCGAACCACCCACCGTCGGGCGCAACTTGGACCACGGGCGGTTCGGCGAGGATGGCGACGCTGTGGATGTCGGGCATGTCGGCCATGACAGCAACGCGCGTGCCCTTGCGGCGGCGTGACGAGCCCCGGACAAAGGCTACGAAACCGGGAGCTCCGCGCTGCACGGCCCGCGAAGCCCCGGCATTTGCCCCAGACGCCGATCCCCGATCGGGACGACGCGTCGCGGGCGCGACCGTCCGTCCCGATGGACCGTTCTCGCGGCTTCGTCGTCGCATCAGCAACGCCGAGCGCATCTCGGGCGGGCGGCGTACGCTAGGCTCATGGCCTCGCACGACGACATGTCCCTCGTGGTTCGCGCGCTTGCCTTCGCGGCGGAGAAGCATCGGGATCAGCGGCGCAAGGATCGCGTGGCGTCGCCCTACATCAATCACCCCATCGCGCTGACCAACATCCTGCTCAACGAAGGTGGCGTGGGCGAAGTCGACGTGCTTTGCGCCGCGCTGCTTCACGACACGGTGGAAGACACGGAGACCACGCCCGACGAGCTCGAGCGGCACTTTGGCGCGCGGATTCGGGCCATCGTCCTCGAGGTGTCCGACGACCGAAGTCTTCCCAAGGCCGAGCGCAAGCAGAGGCAGATCGAGCACGCCTCGAGCATCTCGCGCGAAGCGAAGCTCGTGAAGCTCGCCGACAAGATCAGCAACGTGCGCGACCTTGTGCACAGTCCGCCGGCCGACTGGACCGAGGAGCGCAAGCGCGAATACTTCGACTGGACGAAGGCCGTCGTCGACCGACTGCGTGGCGTCCATGGCGGCCTCGAAGCGACCTTCGACGTCGCCTACGCCAGACGCCCGTGATCGGCCGATTCGCGCCTCGGCGGGGCGCTCTCGCTACAGCGCCTCGACGCTCTTCTTGAGCTCCTCGACGAAATGCAAGCGCGGCTTGATGAGCATGGCGCGCATGGGCCTGCCGCGGAGCGAGAGCGTCGCGCCGCTTGGATCGAGACCCGGCGCCGTCATGGGATCGTCCTTGAAGATGACCGAGGAGCCGTCCTGGCTCTTGGCCTCGAAGTAGTCGTTCTTCTTCTCCGTCGTCTGCGCCGCGGCGACGGCCGTGGTGAACGAAAGGAAAAGGACGGTGCCGAGCAGCATCGATGAGCGCATGAGTCCTCCGCGCCAGTCGGCCAGCGCCGACAGGCATTTCGTCTGACTCTCGAGGTCGCGATTCCTTGGTTCGGTGCCCGTCAGTGGCCGCCGCACGCGTCGGCGTGCTCGCCTTCGTCAATGCCCCAGCCGGTGAGGGAGCGAACCTTCGACCCCGCGACGTCGTCGCCCTTGTCGCCGATATCCATGTGCCAGTGGTTTCGATGCGCTTCGTTGTAGTTGGGCGTGAGGATGTTCTTGAAGACGAGGGCCGCCGCCGTGTCACACGCGATCGAGTAGAGCGTCTTGCTCGCGCCTTTCTGCTTCGAGAGTCCCGTGCTGCAGGTGCCCGACGAGGAGCCGATGAGCCAATCGTTGCCATCGTTGATGTCGTAGACGGCGCCGCTCTTGAACTTGAGGTAGCGGACATCGACGGCTCGGCCCCACGAATGGTTCGAATAGCCGTTTTGCCCGCAGTTCGGCTCCGCGTCGCTGGGCGAGCGGCAATCGTTGCTTGGGCTCCAGGCGCAGCAGCAGCGGTAGCAATAGGACCCGAGCGTCCCGACCTGGACGACGTCGTATTTAGCGAGCACCTCGGCGAAGCGATCGAGCGTGAGCACAAAGGAGCAGGCCATGGGATCGGTCGCCAACGTGTCCGTGTCCTCGCGCGTGAAGCGGATGCCGCGGATGGCGCTCGTCACTTTCACCGCGTCGACAATGCCGCGAGCCGTGGTCGTGGTGAATTGAATGCCCCTCGCGGTGAGCGTCTCGAGGCACGTCTTGGGGCCCGAGTCGAAGCCCGCATCGATGAGCGTCGGGGCAGGGGGCGGAGGCGGCGGCGGCAGAGGAGGTGCTGCGGCGTCGACGGTCGGCTCCGCCGCGATGGCAGGCGAGTCCGCTTCGCTGCTGCACGCGGCGAGCGCTAGGAGAACGAGGGAGGTTGCGACGAGCCGGGGCGACATGGCCATACCTTGCCTCCAATGGCCGGCGTCGAAAAGGTCCCAATTGCGTAATAGTAATGTGTATCTCGATGGTTACGAGTATCCGTCCGGCGACGACTGGCTCGCCCGGGTGGATCGAACGCACGCCGACGCGAGCGACCGTTCCGGCCCCACGGAACGATTTCACCGCGGTAGACGATGTGGGTGGGTGGCATGAATGGTGCGTGACGCCAGCCATGCTTTCTCGCGCCCCTTTCGCGTGGTTGACCCTTCTCGCCGCCTGCTCTGCCGCCGATGTCGCCGACGACGATCTCGCCGACGAGGCCGCCCTCGAGGGCAGCTCCGTCGACGTCATCTTCTCGCCCCAACCCGCCGCGAGCACGCACACCGTTCGCATTGCCCAGCTCATCGCCGACGCCCGCTATTCGGTGGACGTGGCGATGTACAGCTTCTCTGACGCCGAGGTGGCACGCGCGCTCGAAGCCGCCGTCGCCCGGGGCGTCAAGGTCCGCATGATCTTCGAAACGGCCGGCGAGGACACGCGCCTCACCGGCGACGCCAAGGCCAACTCGAAGTCCGGTCGCCTCGAGAGCAAGGGCATCGACGTTCGCTACGTGAACAAGATCATGCACCACAAGTTCGTCATCGTGGACGGGCCACGAGACGTGAAGAGCCGAGCGCGCACGGCGAAGGTCGCCAGCGGCAGCGCCAACTGGTCCGGCGGTGCCGGCACGAAGTACGACGAGAACACGATGTTCTTTTCGAAGGTGCCCGAGCTTACGCTGCGCCTGCAGCGGGAGTTCGATCACCTCTGGAGCCATTCCCGCGACTTCGCCTTGGCGACGCCCATCGCGCAAGAGCTCTCCACGCTCGCCATCCCCGACAGCCTCATTCCCAACGACAAGAACGTCGACGCGCTCTTTACGTCCGACAACTTCAAGGTCACGGACACGACCTTCTCGACGAATGCCAAGAACACCATCTCCGACGCGCTCGTCCTCGCCATCAAGGGCGCCAACGAATCGATCCACATCGCCTCGGGCCACCTGCGCTCGCGCCCCGTGGCACTGGCCCTCATGGAGAAGAAACAGGCGTCGCCCAACGTCGACATTCGCGTCTACCTCGACGGTCAGGAGTTCATTTCGGTCACGGGCCACAACGAGCAGCAGGCGAAGCTCGACGGTTGCCTCGCCGACGCCGGCGCGAACGAATCGAAGCAGAGGAAGTGCACCGACAAGGGCTTCCTCTACGGCTACGCCGTGGGGAAGGCCGGCGTCGACGTTCGCTACAAGTACTACGCGTACCGTTGGGACGCCTCGTACGCGAAGCAGATGCACAACAAGTTCTTCCTCATCGACAAGAAGACGCTCTTCTCCGGCAGCTACAACCTCTCGGACAACGCCGAACACGAGACCTTCGAGAACGTCCTCGTCTTCCGTGCCCCGAAACACTCGGCCCTCATCAACGCCTTCGAAGAGCGCTTCTCTACGCTGTGGGACACGGGCCGCGATGGAACGTTCGCGCGTGTGAAGTCGACCATCGCCACGGCGGGGACAATCCCCCTCGTCTTCGACGCGTCGGCGCTCACGCACGATGAGGTCACGTCGCTCAAGCGGCTCATTCGCGACAACTGCCCCGCCGCCGACAGCGCCGCCTACCGCCAAGACGCGGCAGGTCATCAGAGCTGCCCGCGCGGACGCCCCGGGACCGGCAGCACCGCCGGCCGCGCCGCCGGAGCCGGAGGCGCCGCCCGCCGAAGAGGGGGCCGGTGGCGGCGGATGACGACGCGTCTCTCGTGCGGACAGGCGCGCGGACGAGCGTGCTGACGAAATCAGGCGTTTGGCTCTACGCTGGGCGCCATGCCTCCTGAGCGCCGCCGCAGCCCTCGCGGTTGGACCAAGATCTGGATCGCCGTCGACGGACTCGACACCGAGCTCCGGCCGCAAAGCGGCAACGTGAGCGCAACGGGCATCTACTTCGAATACGACCGCAACGTCGGCGAACCGGGCAAGGTGGAGTGGCTCTACCTCTCGAGCGCCGATCGCATTGTCTCGCTCCAGATCATGGCCTGCGTGGTGCGGTCCGTTGCCTTCCCGGGGCCCGACGGAAAAGTCACGCAGGGCGTCGCCCTCCAGTTCATGCCGGAGAGTGACGAGGCCATCGCGCAGCTCCGGGACTTCTTGCACTACGTGCTCGCGCTCGCCGCCGACGGCGTCCGCGCGCACGACGCGCGGAGCGTCGGTCGAGAGACCGGCGTACGGTCCATCGTGCTCGAGTCCGACTGGGAGCTCCCCGTGGGGGCGCCGGTTCGCGTCGCCATCATCACACGTGAGCTTCCTCGGACCGTGCGCGTCGAGGGGCGCGTCGTGCGGCACTCCACGGACGCGGCTCGCGGCAAGCGCATCGAGATCGCTGTGCAGCAAGCGCTCGATGGGCCCATTCGCCGCTTCTCCGCCGGCACGATGTCGGCGGTCGTGGCGCCAACGGAGAAGGTTCAGGTGCGCGCGCGCCGGTTCACGCCCGCCTTCGGCATTCCCTTCGCCAAGAACGAAGACTTCAAACAGGACGAGCGCGATCGTGAGGAGTCCGTCAATGAGGCGCTCGAGGGCCTCTTGGGCACGCTCCTCGAGGTGCGCACACAGCCGAAGGGCGCAGTCCGCAGTCACCTCGCCGGCGAGCTTGAGCGCATCAAGTTGCCGACGCTGCTTCAGGTCATCGATATGGACAAGATGACGGGGGAGCTTGAGCTCCGGCGCGGCGACGCGACGCGGCGGCTCTTCTTCCGTGAGGGACGCGTCGTGGATGTCGAACCGGTGCTCTTGGCGTCGCCGCGCGACGAGCTTCGAAGCGCCTTCGGTTGGGCCGACGGTAGCTTCGACTTTAACGTCGTGCCGGTCGAACGTCCTGACCGCCTCGACACGACGACGATGGCCCTCCTGCTAGATATTGCTCGCCAGACCGACGAGGAAAATCGCGCCGAGGCCGCCGACGAGACGATCTAGAAGAGACGAGCTAGCTGAGGCGTTGGGCCAGGCCGGCCGACCACGGGGGCTGGCGCGGCAGGATTGTGTGCCCGTGACCTCGCGCGACCCAAAGAGGCGAGTTATCCTCCGCTCCTATGAACTACCGAACCGCAGGAGCAGTGGCGCGTCGCCCGGCCGCCGAGGTCGAACAGCGTTTCATGTCGGCCGTTTACCGATGGATGACGGTAGGCCTGTTTTTGACCGCGACGGTCGCCTACGGCGTCGCCAGTTCGCGCACCCTCCTTGAGATCATCGTGGGCAACCGCATGGTCTTCTGGGGCCTCATCCTCGGGGAGTTCGGGCTCGTGTTCGCGCTCTCGGCGTCCGTGCACCGCCTCTCGGCGGCGGCCGCTGGCGCCATGTTCCTCCTTTATTCCGCGCTCAACGGCGCCACGCTGTCGATTCTGCTGCTCATCTACACCGGCAACTCGGTGGCCGCGGCGCTCGCCGTGACGGCCGGCACTTTTGCGACGATGAGCCTCTACGCCACCGTGACGAAGAAAGATCTCTCGAGCTGGGGCTCGTTCCTCTTCATGGGGCTCGTGGGCGTCGTCATCGCCGGCCTCGTCAACATGTTCCTGCAGAGCGGCATGATGTCGTTCATCATCTCGTGCGCTTCGGTGGTCGTGTTCACGGGCCTCACGGCCTACGACACGCAGAAGCTTCGTCAGGTCGCGGCCGCCGGCGGCGGCTCTGGCGCGCTCGCGGTGAGCGGCGCGCTCATGCTCTACCTCGACTTCATCAACCTCTTCCTCGCGCTGCTTCGCCTCTTCGGCAGCCGCCGCGACTGAACGCATCGCCGCCCGTCGCAACAAAAGCACGAACGCCCCGCTGTCGGGGCGTTCGCGTTTTGTCAGCTCTGTTGGGAGCCGCGGAGCGCAAAGGGCGCGAGCCGCTACTTCAGCGTGAGCGGCTTCGAAGCCCAGAGTCCGTGCAGGTTGCAGAACTCGTAGGCCGTCACGGACTTCGTACCCGCCGGCAACACGAACGTGACCGAGGGCGGCGCCGCGTCGCCAACCTTCAGCTCGAGCAGTCCCGCGACGACCCCCGTGTCGGTCTTGACGTAGATGGTGGTGACGTAGTGCTCGGGCACGCTGATGGGGCCCGTGGGTGGCGGCGGCGGCGGCGGCGCGGCATCGATCACCGGCGTACCGCCGTCCGTTGCGCCGCCGTCACCGGCGTCGTCGACGGCCCCGTCGCCGAGCGTCCCCGCATCCATGCCGGCGTCCATCGCGCTCCCAGCGTCGACCGCTGCTGGGCCTCCGTCGACGACGATGGTGCTGGCCTTCTGCATGACGTGGTTCACCAGCACCGTGACGCGGTTGGCGAGCACGGTGTCGGCGACCATCGTCGGAAGATGGCTCGCGATGCGGTCTTTCCAAGGGCCCGGCGCCGCTTCCGTGTAGATCGCACCTGCCTCGAGCTGTTTCGCGCGCGCGTCCCACGCCGGGTTGGGCAAGGTCGGCGCTTCGACGACCGGGGTCGGTCCCGTCGGACCTCCGGGCACGTACTCGTCGGCCTCGGTCGGTGTGGGCGTCGGCTTCGGTCCCGTCGTCGCGCCGCCGCCGGTCGGGGTCTCGGTGCCGAGCCGATTTGGTTGGGTCGCTTCGGAGCAACCTTGCAGCAGCCACCCGAGCCCGCCCGTGCTCGTGAGCCCCATCACCGCCAGGAATGATCTCCGCTCCATCGCGCCCTCTCCCTTCGTTCGGTTTCCCGCGAGGGACGACCTACGCACCCAACGTGCCATGGAGTGGGAGACGCAACGCGTTCGTGTTTTGTCACCGCCGTGCGACAGATCGCGACCTGGCACCAAGCTCCCTACACTCACCCCTGAGGGCTCGATGGATCAGCGATGGGTGTGCTGGGCCTCGGGGCCGAGGTGCCGAGAGGTGCCGACAAATTGCTTTAACGCCGGGAATTTCCAGCGAGTACGTCACCGCCGCAGGAAGACTATTTCAGTCTGGCGGGCGCGAGGTGCGCGCCTCTCACTCCTCGTCGACGGCTTTCTGGATCTTCGCTTCGGTCTCGGCTTTGGCCGCCTTTTGCTCCGGGCTCGGGTCGAGCGTGGCCGACGTGATCTCGGTGACGGAGATCTTCGTGGGCTTCAGCTCCTCTTGGGCGCCAGGGACGGGCACTGCGAGGGCTTCGGTCGCGGACTTGTTGCATCCCATCGCGATGGAGGCGGAGACGAGTGCGAAGGCGAGAGCGAGTGTACGCATGGCGAGTGTTCCCCTGGGGCGATGCTTGGTGCGAGATGACGGGTGCTTCACGATAGCGTCCCACATGGGGTGCGCCAGGTGTTTTTCGGATTGGCTCTACGGCGCAGCGGATTCCTCTTCGATCTCATGGGCCTCATCCCGATCGCCTACGAACTCGCCTTCGCTCGGCTCCTCAAAGAAGCCCTCGGGAACGTCGCGTTCCGAGTCGCCGTTCGTGGGCCGCGCGAGCTTCGGAAACGCGCCGGCTCGGTAATCGGCGCGCTGCTCCGCCGTGAGCCCTTCGAGGTACTTCACGAGCTCCTTGTAGGTGACGCACTTGACCTCGGGCTTGCCGCAGACCTCCTTGGCGAAGTCCTGCATCGCGGCCCAGTACGCGCCGCCGTTCCACTTTGAGAAGTGGTGGCCGATGTGCAGCGGCGCTCGGTTGCCGTAGTAGTTGCCTTTGAAGTAGGCCATGTACGTGTCGATCATCTGCTTCCGATAGACGCCCGAGTTGGCTGCATCGGCGACGCCGCGCGAGTCGGCGAAGTAGAAGTTGTAGTCCATCGACAACGTCTTCTTGCCTGAGCCGACGATGCGCAGCTGCGCGAGGGGGAAGTTCCAAACGTTGCCGAGCTTCTGCGGCCAGTAGCTCGCCTCCGCCGTCTTGCTCGTGTCGTACGCGTAGCGGCGCTCGCCGAGGACTTGAAAGAGGCCCGTGCTGTGGCCCAACTGCGGCGCGCGGAATCCGCCGATGTCTTCGAGGCGCACGGCCGAGAGCTTCTTGACGGCCTTGGCGCCGAAGAAGATTGAGTCGAACTGATCGAACTCGCTCTTCCAGTCGTCGTGGGTCCACGCGCTGCCGTCGAAGTGTCCGTTGGCGTGCGAGGCGATCTCGTGGCCTTCGTTCGCGGCGCGGTCGACCCAGTCGACGCGGCTTTGAATCTTCGCTTCGTCGCCGCCCCAGCCGATGGCGCTCTTGCCAACACCCAAACCGTGCGGCGCCGTGTAGCGCGCCTTCTTGGCGTCGGGGATGAAGTAGACGCCGCTGATGAAGTACGTGAACGCGAGCGGCTTGCCCGACGCGGTCGTCGTCTTCGCGAAGGCGAGCGACTCCTCCCAGAAGGCCAAGTTGAGCGAGCCATCGAAGCCCATGACCACGAACTGCGGAGGCCTCGAGGTCTGGAGCGCGGCTTGGTCGGAGCTCTCCTCCTTAGAGGAGGCACACCCTGTGGCGAGCGCCGCCGACGCCACGAAGGCGGCGAGGGGAACCCAGGACGTTCGGAAGGACTGAAGGAGCGAGAAGGGGCGCATACCCACACACGAGCACCTGCGGTGCCAGCGCGTTGGCGCACCCGGGAAGGGCCCCGGCGATGAATTTCGCGGTGGAAACCTGGTCTTGCGCGCCCCTGGGGCGATGTCTCCCAAACCCGCGGATCGCCGAAACAGCTTGAGCTTCGTCAGTTTTCTAGGGCCTGTTCGGAGGTGTTTTTCGTCTCTCCGTCGCAACGGTGGGAGACAGGGGGGGGAGACACTTAGGGCCCAGGAGGTGGCTTTTTTCTCACCCAGGGCCCTTTTTTACAGTTTCACTGCGTGTTTTGAAGGGGCCTATTTCCTGCTGTAGGCGGGACATGGTCATCGCACGTTCTGCTCTCCTCTCGCTCCTCCTCCCACTCGCTGCCATGGCCTGCTCGGCGGCGCCTCGTGACGACGACAGCGAAGACGACGGTGAGATGGAGACCAGCTCCGACGAAGCGGCCCTCTCGAGCGCCGTGAGCTGCGACCGCGAGCGGCAGCCCGCCTACTCGGGTGGTTCGAACATCGGGACGATGGACGTCGTGAAGGTCGGCGGTAAGCGCGTGGGCATCAAGACCGCGCACGCTTTCCTCAAGCTGCAGAAGGCCGCCGCGGCGCAGGGCGTCGACGTGTGGATCAACAGCGGCTTTCGCACGATGGACGAGCAGCGCTACTTCTACGGCTGCTACCAGTCGGGCAACTGCAACAACGGCAACCTCGCCGCGCGCCCGGGCTTCTCGAATCACCAGAACGGTCGCGCCCTCGACCTCGGCACGAGCAACCGTTCGCGGCTCAACCAGATCATCTCGCAGCAGGGACTCGACTGGCGCCGCACGGTGCCGAGCGAGGCGTGGCACTACGAGTACTTTGGCGGCAACGTGAGCGGCCCGTGCGATGGCAGCGGCGCGACGCCCGACGAGCCGTCGACACCCCCGTCGAGCAGCGGCTGCTACTCACCGACCTTGGGGCGTCGCGTCGCCCAAGCCGCCTGCGTTCAAGGCGCCGCGACGGGCGCGTGGTTCCAATGCGACAGCGGCAACTGGGAGCGCGGCGTGAACGGCAGCCGCGGACCGCTCGGCGCTTGCTCGGCTTCCCACCCGCTCTGAGTCCTGAAAAAGACGCCGAGGCCGCGTTCGTTGTGTCGATTTACGCCCCGTGGCGGTCTATAGCCACGTCCGACCTGGCGTCGTGCCGGCGTCCCGGAGAACGATGCGACACTCAGCGACGGTAGGCCTGCTTTCGGTAGCGATCTTCGCATGCAGCGGCGCCCTTGAAGCGCCGCCTGCGCCCGCTGGCGGAGCGGCGAGCGCCGTCGAGATGCTCGCGCTCTCCGTCACAGTCGAAGGAGACGGACGCGTTCGCTCCGAACCGGAGGGCATCGCCTGCCCCGGCGCCTGCACCGCGACCTTCCCGCGCGGCACCCGCGTTCGCCTGGTGTCAGAGGCGAACGCCGGCAGTCACGTCGACCAATGGGGCGGCGCTTGCGACGGCGCCGCGTCGGTGTGCGAGGTCGAGGTCAACGGGGCCGCGTCAGTCGTTGCCGGATACGCGGCGCACGACACCAAGTGGGAGCCGTCGGTGGGCGAGGCCGATTGCCGTGACGCGTGGGGCGGCGGCGGCGAGAAGCTCTCGCCATGCGACAAGACGCCCGATGACTACGTCGTGGTCCACAAGTCGCGTCGAAACCTTGCACTCTGCAAGGAAGGCCGCGTGATGAGGAACTTCCGCGTCGGTCTCGGCTTCACGCCCGCCGGCGACAAGGTCAAGCAGGGCGACGGCAAGACACCCGAAGGCGTCTTCTTCATCCCGCGCGTCTTGCCCGACTCCGACTACCACAAGGCGTTCCTGCTGAGCTACCCGAGCCGCGACGACGCGGCGCGCGCCGCGAGCGAAGGGCTCGTGAGTCGCGCCGAAGCCGACGGGATCCTGTCCGCCCACGCGAACTGCACCGAGCCGTCCCAAGAGACGAACCTCGGCGGCGCCGTCGAGATCCACGGGCAAGGCGGCAAGGCTGGCCAAGACGGCTCAACCGATTGGACCGCTGGCTGCGTGGCGCTTCAGAACGAGCAGGTCGATGCGCTCTGGAGCGTCCTTGAGACGGGGGACACGATCGTCGTCCTGCCGTGATAGGCGCACGTCGGCGTGCATGAGGTGGAAGGTGTGCGCTCGCGAAATGCTGTCGGCGACGGGACGCGAAGCGCTTCGCACGATATGTTGAGCGCGTGGCGTTGGTCTTGCGCTCGGCGCTGGGAGCTCTGCTTGGACTCGCTTCGCTAGGGGCAACGCTCGGCGTGTCAGCGTGCTTCAGCGCGGAAGGGGAGCCGTCGTCATCGTCGTCGGATGCGGGGCCCGCGCCGCAAGTGATCACGCTCCCGGACGGGGCGGTGATCATTGGCGTCGTTCTCCCCGACGGCGCCATCGTCGAAGTGCCGATCCCCGACGCCGGCGATAGCGGCATCGCGCCGGTCATCCCCGGCATCGATGCGGGCAACGGCTTCGACTACGCGCCGCCCTACGTCCAGACGCTCGGGCCATCCTCGCGCAGCGACGCCGGACACAATTTCGCCGCGAACAAGCCGCCGTCGAATCCCTGGAAGACGCGGTGCGTGGACTGCCACAAGGCCGGAGGCTCGGCGGCGAGTCGCCCATTTTTCGCCGGAGGTTCGGTGCGCAACCGGCCCGACGGTGGGCCCGCCGTGAGCGCGGAGGTTCGCCTCAAGACGTACTACGCCCCGAACGCGGTGAACGCGTACACCGACGACGACGGCAACTGGTTCATCCCCCTTGCTGCGGCGCAAGACGCGGGCGTCAACTTCAGCGTTCGGCCTGGGATTCGAAACGCGGCCGTCACGCGGATCATGCCGGCGTCACCGGCCGCGGGCTGGTGCAACCAGTGCCATAGCGGCTCCAACTACCTCTTGTGACCCTTGTGACCTCGGCGGCACCGTCTCCCATCCGCGACGGGTGAGTCGGACGCGAGTCTGCGGTCATTGAGGCGCTTCTCTCACGCCGTCCTACATGGCGACTCCAACGAAGACGCGCAGTTGCTCCTCGCTGTTGTCGTGAGGAGAACGCCTAGCGCTACCCACAGAAACGCCTACCGGTTGGCGTGCCCGATGCAGTGCGTCTAGGCATGACCCCGTCACGCGCAACCTCCGCTTCCCGTCCTCATGACTACGCGCAGGAGAGCGACGTTCGCCACTCCGAGCTCTTCGCGCTGCCGCGCAGTGGCTCGGTGTGCAACTTCCCCCCGGCGCCGTTCCGCGAAGCGGCGCCGACGTTGGTCGAAGAGCCGTGGTTCGAAGAGATCATTGACGCGCCGACCTCGTCGGCCGCGGGTCTCTCGAGGGTCGCCGTTGGCACGCACCTGGGGCGCTACGAGTTGCTCGCGCCGTTGGCTACGTTTGGCGCCGCCTCGTCCTTCATCGCGCGCCAGCGGGGCGAGATGGGCCTCTCGCGCATCGTGTCGCTCTTGGCGTTTCCGTCGTCGATCAGCGAGACGTCGGGCTGCGCCGAGCTCCTCTCCGAGGACGTGCGTCGCGCCGCCGCGCTCAGGCACCCGAACGTATGCGAAGTCCTCGAGCTCTGTGACGAAGGCTCGCATCTCCTGGTGGCGACCGATTGGGTGCAGGGCGTGTCGCTCCAGGAGCTGGTCGTCAGGGGGGAGAGGGTGGAGCCGCTCCCTGTCGAAGTCGCAGCGTTCGTGGTCGCAAGCGCCGCCGCCGGGCTTCACGCCGCGCACGAGTTCGTCGACACCGACGGTCGCTCGATGCCCATCGTGCACAAGAACCTCTCGCTTCGTTCGATTCACGTCTCGGGCGTGGGGCACGTCCGCGTGACGGGCCTCGGCATGGTGCGCGCGCTCAGTCGGCTGGAGGAGCAACAGGCCGAGTCCACACGGGCGTATCCGAAGAGCGCCGGCATCGGATACCTCGCGCCGGAGGCGATCTCGGGCGGCGGCGTCGATCGGCGCACCGACGTCTTCTCGCTCGGCGCGATGCTCTACGAGCTCACGACGGGCGTCTCTCCGTTTACCTGCGGCAACGACTTTCAGGCTGTCGAGGCGCTCCTCTCGGGCTCCTACGCGCGGCCGAGCGAAGTTGTGCCCGGCTTTGCGCCGGAGCTCGAAGCGATCATCGCGCGGGCTCTCGACCGCGAGCCGCTCAAGCGTTTCCCAACGACCGAGGCGATGCGCGCTGCGCTCGAGCTGTGGCTCATTCACTCGGGCTTGAAGACGAGCCCGGCCCAGCTCGCGGAGATCGTGAACTCGCGCTGTGGCGAGTTCATGGCGTCGCGCCGAGCCGCCCTCACGGTCCAGAGCGACGAGGTCTACGCGTCGGGCGTGCGTCGCCTCGTGCCGCTCGCGGAAGCGCCCGCGTCCCCGGCGGTCGTTCGCCGCGCCGAGGCGCTCTTGCTCGATACGCCCACGCTCTCGCGAACGGTGCTGCTCGGTGGGCCCCGTCGCATGTCGTTTGGCCGCTCCATCGTTGTGCTCGCGGTGGCGGCGCTGGCGGGGAGCCTCACGGCGCTTCTGCTCTACACGTTTCGCTCGCCGCCGCCGCCGGTGAAAGCGGCGACCGCTGACGCCGTCGCCATGCGCGCCGAGCCGGTCTTGCCGGCGCCGGTGGTCGCGAGGCCCGTCGTCGTCGTTGCCGAGGCCGCGTCGGTGCCCGCAGCGGCCGTGAAGGTGGAGACTCCGGCTGCCGCGCCCTTGCGCCCTGCTCCGAAAGCCGCTGCGGCGACCGCTGCTCCCGTCGCGCCGATCGCCGCTGCCGTCGCGCCCACAATGCCCGCGCTCCCCGACAGTCCTTACTGAGTGGGCCCTACGGAGCGGGAACTCTCTCGCCGAACGCGGCATCGGCGATGCGACGCAAGGTGAGGGGAGCCGCGCCCTCGGCCTTGTTGTTCGCGATGAGGAAGACCGCGTGCGCGTGTTCGGCGATGGCCTCGGCGAGCGCCGACACGGTCGCGTCGTCGGGCGCTTGGATGGCGTCGAACGGCGCGAAGGTGCGCTTGGCTTCGTCGTAGCGTTGCGGTGCGGTTGCCAGGCGCGTCAGGTTCCACCGCACGACGAGCGGTCCCGGCGGCTGGCTCGCTGCGAGCGCGAGCTGATGCTTCGCGTCGGGCATTCGAGGATGAAGGCCCACGGCGTAACGCACGCCGTGCTCCGAGAGCGTGGTGCACAGCTCGGCGGTGGCCAGCGACGCGTCGCGAACCTCGACGGCGTAGAGCGGGCCTTTGGGTAGGCGCGCCAAGAAGCGATCGAGCTCCGCGATGATGCGGGCCACGTGGAGCGAGTTGGGCATCGGTGAGAGCTGAAAGAGCAGCGGGCCGGCGTGGTCGCCGAGGCCCTCGCGCACCGGCTCGATGAACGCGGTGATGGCGGCGTCCGCGTCGAGGAAGCCGCTGTTGTCGCCGATGGGCGTGCCCGTTCGATCGCGCAGCGCTCTGTCGGTGATGCTCGCCGGGGCTTTGATGAGGAAACGAAAGTGGGGCGGCACGGCCGCCGCGTAACGCGCGAACTCCTCGGCGTTGAGCGGCGCGTAGAAGCCCCGGTCAATGCCGACGGAGCGAAAGAGCGGATGCCTCGCGTAGGCCGCGAGGCCCTCTTGGGCGAGGAGCGCGGGCGTGGCCTTGTGGTCGTAGACGAGGCCAGCCCAGCCGGGAAACGCCCACGACGACGTGCCGAGGTGCACGTGGAGCGGAACGCGATTCGCGAGGGCGCGGAGGTCTTCGCCGAAGGTCGCTGCGCCGACCGTCGGTGCGCCGAAGCTGCCTAACGAAAGCTGTTTCAAGGGCGCCTCCAAGAGATGGATAACACGCGGTCCAGGACGATCCTGCGTCCACTTGTCGAGGGCGCGCGCGCGCGTCACGTTTCTCTCATGACGCTTGTGCGGTTGGGGGAGGCGATGGTGCTCGGTGCACTGCTGGAGCTCTTGCGCCCGGTGGGCTACGAGCTCATCGCGCACTGGAAGCAGGGCGAGTTTCACCACGACGTGGTTCTGCGCGTGCCCCGTGCGGCCGCGCTTGGTTTGCCCGGCGAGGTGCTCGTGGTCGCGACGAACTGCAACGGCGGCATCAAGGAGGTTCTCTCGTTCGATCGCGTGCCCGAGCGTTACGCCTTGTGGCACTGGCGCTGCCCGCACGTGGCGGACTTCAGTGGAGAGCTGCCGTCGATCTTGGGCACGGCGACGACGGCGCATTGGTTCGACCCGTGCGAGCTGCTCGCCGAAGACGCGCGGAGCGAGCTCAAGGAGGAGGCGCGCGAGCGTCAGCTCGGCGGTGGCTTCACGATGAAAGGGAGCTGCTCGAAGGGATCGTGAGGGCGCCGGTTGACGTAGCGGCGGCCCGACGTATCTTGAGGCGGTCCGGTTCGTTCATCGGGGGCGATCGGTTTCGACGGAGGTACTCGACTTCTTTGCTGCGTGCCGTGGCATCCGTAGACCCACGTAAAAATCCACGGAAACCCTAATTGCGAACGATAACGCAATGCCGGAAACGGCACTCCTCGCGGCCTAAAGAACCGACGAAGACGTCCACCCCAAGAGTCCGTCAGTAGTCTGGGGCTGGGCGTAACGAACTGACTAGCCAAACGTCGGGCCACCGGGCGTAAGGCGAAAATAAACAGGTTGCTAGCGCCGGGGAGAGGTTGTCGATGATCGCGACCCGGTGCGAAGCAAATCACCGACTACGCACGTAGAGGCAGGAAGAACGCGGCTTTCGGACCTGGGTTCGATTCCCAGCGCCTCCACCCTGTTCACGAAACGCCCTCGCACCTTCGGTGCGGGGGCGTTGTCGTTCCCGGGGCGCTGGTCATCTGTCATTTCTGTACTCGTCCACTTCGCCCGGCCTCGCAAGGCCTCGGCCGGCTCCGTGGACTCGTACAGAAAAGAATCGATTCCCAGCGCCTCCACTTATTGCTCAGGGGTGCTTCGCATCCCTTCGCCTGTCGCGCTGCTCATCTGTCATTTCTGTACTCGTCCACTTCGCCCGGCCTCGCAGGGCCTCGGCCGGCTTCGTGGACTCGTACAGAAAAGAATCGATTCCCAGCGCCTCCACTCTGTTCACGAAACGCCCTCGCACCTTGCGGTGCGGGGGCGTTGTCGTTCCCATCCCAGGGCGCGCTGGTCATCGCCTCGCCTGTACTTCGCAGACTCGTACAGGCGAGGTCGATTCGCGGTGAGGCTGCGGGCGTCGTGGGGCGGCTTCGTGGACTCGTACAGAATCGATTCCCAGCGCCTCCACCGGCGCAGCAGAGCGCCAGCTTGACATGAGAGGTGCCATCGCGAATTGTTGGGGAGCGGGCTATCCGAGTCCGGCTCTTCGACGCTGCCGCCGGCACGGCCTCGCGTGGAAGAGCGAAGAGGGCTCAGCCCTTCGGTGTTGCACCTAATCGCTCGTCATCCAGTTCGTTCCGTCGGTGCCGGCCGACACGAGAATCGAGCTCGGAGATCGTCTGGACAAGCGATGGGGAACCGGCACGGCAACAAGAAGCTACGGCTCGCGGCTCGGGCGAGGATGGCGAGAACGGGAGAGAGCTATCAGAAGGCCCTCTCCTCGCTCCACCACGCCGACGTTCCGGAGCAGACTTCAGTGCGTTGGGGAGCAACGGAGAGCGGCGTCGACCTTCTGCCGATCCGCTACTTCGGTGCTCCCGCGGCGATTGCGACCTTCGAGATCGCGGGGCGGTTCGCCGTACTCGTCGTCTCCAGCCAGCATCGTCCCGCTCCGTTTCCGCAAAACCCGCTCGTCGCGCTCGGGCCACCACGCGCTGTCCACTGAACGATCGTCGGCTCACGACGGCCGCAGCCTGCGGCACGGGAGAGCACGATGAACCTTCTTCAACGCGAACGTCTGCAGTCCTTTCGTCTCCACGGCTACTTCGTCGTGCCCGCGTTCTTGAATCCGACCGAGCTGGGCGAGCTCCGTCGCGCATGCGACATCGCGCTCGATCGCGCCCGCGCGGAGTCGACCGAGCACGGCCACACCACGCCGAAGATCGGGGTGTTGACGGAATCGAGCTACTTCTCGCATCAGCCTGGTGCCCTCGACCGCCTCACGAAGTTCGCGGGCTCGGCGCGAGTGTGCTCGCTCCTCGAAGGCTTGGCTCTCGAAGGCGAAGACGACACTCCTCACCTCAAGAACACGGACTACTACCACGAGCAAACGAAGCACGACTGGGACGGCGACTGGCATCGCGACAGCCAGTTTGGGCAACCGGATCCAGAGCTCGAACGCAGGCGCATTCTCACCACGACATCGGTGCACGTGCGGGTGGCGCTGGTGGACGACGATCGCCTGGAGATCGTGCCGGGCTCGCACCGGCGATGGGACACGTCAGAGGAACTCCAAATCCGAAAAGGCTCGAAGCGGACGTCACCTGCCATGCCAGGGGCGACACGCATTGCCGTGGAGGCTGGCGACGCTTGCGTCTTCCACGCGTGGTCGATCCACCGAGCCACCTATCAACGCCTGCCGCTACGACGCACGCTCGACTGTCTCTACGCGTTTGGCGGTCTGCCGATCCGACACTGGACGGCGCCGAACGGGTGAGGTCGGAGGTCGGTTTCGGGCGCCTCCACCACGGGACCTCCGTTTTTCCGTGGTCTCGCCGTCTTGTGGGGACGCGCACGAGAAGGAGGAACCGCGCCACGGCGACGACGTGGCGCATTGTTCTAACTGGCTCGTCAATCGTCGACGAGGAAGGCGACGTCGTCGGGGTCGAGCGCTGTGGTCGGCGTGCGCGCTAGGAGGGTGCGCACCTCGTCGCGCCACCGCGTGAAGCCGCCGGGGAGACGCCACGCGCGTGTGTGGGCACCATAGCGTTGGTGTTCAGCCATGGCGCGCCGCAGAGCGGACTCCAGGCGCTCGGTCGGCGGGCCGGCCGGCACGCGCGGCGCGGCAGCGACGAGCGATGCTGCCGTTGTGGCGGTAGGCGGCCGCGTCGGCCACAGCGCGATGAGCGGCGGCGGCGAGTTCTCTGCCAAGGCCGCCGCGATGCGGTCGTGACCGTCGAGGACCACGTAGCCACCGATCGCCGACACGTAGAGGAGTAAAGCAGGGGCGAGGAGGCCATCGCGGGCCCGCTTGCGAAGCGCATGCGCCCGAGCGCCGTCGCTGGAGGGAGCGCGGAGCGGCCACACCGCGCCCATGGGAACGAGCGCGTCTCCCCAGCCGCACGCCCAGTCGTCGCGCGTGAGCGGCCGCGGGGAAGCGACAGCCTCCAAGCGCCACGCGAGGGGCGGACAGCCGTGGAGGCCATCGGCGGGGTTGCGTGGATACGCTTGCGCGTCCGCGCGCGCGCCGACCGGGACCGGTGCCATGGCCCATGTCCCGTCGAAGAGCGGCGTCGCTTCGGGCGAGAGGCTCGCCAGAAGGTGCCGCATCCACGCGCGCACGTGACCCTCGCCCCTGGGCGCGCGTGCGCCCGCGACGAGCCGCATGTCGTCGGCCGTGATGGGCGCGACAACGCCCGTCGACGACGCGTGCGGCCCGAGCCAAGCGATCTCTTCCCACGCGCCGATGCGCGCGTACGCGAGCGGGCCGTTCGGGCCCGAGAAGCGAAGCGCGAATCGCCCGGCGTACTCGACCCGCGTGGCCGGTCGTTGCGGCGCGCCCGACACCGACAGGAGGAGTCCGGGCTCCGCCCGCCCGCCGACGACGAAGGTCGTCTCTACCGGAACCGCGCGCATGGCCAAACCATAGGGCATGTCGTGCTCGAACGCGCAGATCGCGGCACGGCGGCGACCGTCGCGCTGCCCTAGCCGCTGCGCGTGATCTTCACGGCTGGGTAGGTCCCGGAACGCAAGTAGGCCGTGGGCGTAGGAGCCGCCGCGGGGGCCACGAGATCCGGCGAGGTGCTCGTGGACTCGCGATTCGAGGGCGGGACCATGGAATCGCTTGCCCGTTCGAGCAGCGCCAGGCGCTCCGCAACGCGGACGTTCAACGCTGTCGCAACGTCGCGTTCAAGCAGGGACGTCGTCAAGAACAGCGCAAAGGACACGAGCTCGTCGAGGCGTCGAATCAAGAGCGCGATGGGCGCCTCGCCGGGGCGGGCCGCTAAGTTGCGCGCGACGCGTTCGGCAACGACGGTGCCGTCGGCGAGAGGCCAGGCGCTATCGAGTAGCGCGGCCAAAGAAGGATTCCCCGCGACGAAGCGCGACAGACCGACCCGAAGCTCGGCCCCCACGTAGCTCTCGTCGCATCGTCGGTGAATCTCAAACAGCGCGCCGTTGTAGATCTCGACGATCGCCCCGGCCCCGCGTGGACGCGGTGGCGCCATGCGGACGAGCCCGGAACGGACGAGCTCGGCGAGGCCCCTTCGGGTCTCGTAGTCGAGCCATCCTGCGCGGCGGCCGACCTCCGCCACGGAGCGCCGACCATCACAGAGGGAATACAGCGTGACGAGCTCGCCCGGCACCGCGCGCGGCTCGAGCGGCTCCGGAATGTGATGTTCGCTTTCGATGGTCGAGGCGAGTTGGTCCAGCTCGTCGAAGCGTTGGGCGCTCTCCATGAGGAGCTCCATGAGCGAAATGCTCTCGAGGAGCCGCGCGGGCGAAGAGCGCGAGAAGAAGCTGAAGGCTCCCGTCTCCGCCGCGAGGATCCCGTAGACGACGAGCCGCGCCGATTGCTCCACGGCAAGGGCGAGGTCTGCCGCCACCACGGCGCCCGACTGCTCGAGGGCTTCAACGAACGAGCCGCCGGAGACGACCGCCGTTCGCGCCACGAGGTCGACGGTGTCGCGCGAGGCGACGCCGCGAGTGAGGATCACGTCGACGACCTTCTCGCCGCGGACGTCGCTGGTCGCGTCGATGACCCGACCCTTCTCGAGGGCCACGCTGCGCGTCGCGCCGCCACTTCGAACGATGAGCGTACCGCTCCACCGCGATTGCCCCATGAGCGCGAGCACATCGAACATGGCCCCGCGCGTCTCGATCTCGCCGGCGAGGCGAAGCGTGGGTTCGGTGGGGCGACGCATGAGCATGTGCCCCGCTGAGCCGTCGACGATGCACCACTCGCCGGAGCGCTGCTTGAGCTCCTCGGCGGCCACGCGCCCCACGGGCGTCACCATCCCCTCGCCAATCCGGACAACACGCTCCGCCATTCAGACGACCTCCAAGAGGGGTACTCTTCGGTACGGGCGCCCTGGTCGCTACACTTACCATTCACTTTTGTGGTGCAAGTGGAACGGTGACCTACTCCGTCGCACAACCATCGCGGGCGCGCGGGGCTCCAGCGCGACGGTGTACGAGGTCAATTAATTGATACGATTCATTGGCTTGAGCGCGGTCCGCGAAACGCCGGCCCAGGCCCTCGGCGTTGGCGTGGTCGCTCAATGGGGATCGCCACCGCACCGCGAGGGTAGGAGCCCGCGTGGGGCCAACCGATGGGGACGCTCGAGGGAGATCCTGCACGATGTGCCCTGGCACGCGTTAGGCGCCAGCTCACGAAGTTTGGCAGCCGCCGCTCGTGCGAGCGTGAAATCACGAACGTTCGTGGCCTCCTCGAACTCCGCCGGCAACACGCTCTCGTTATCAGCGAGCGGTACGTGCCCGGCAAAGTAGCAGTACACATCCTCGGCGATGAACCCGCCGCCCTGACGCCAACTTCCAGTTTGAAGGCAGCGCAGGTGCGAATTGCGCTCCGCGCCGCATCGGTCGACGAACGGCGCATCGCTCCACGGGATCTTCGTTTCGCCCGGCAGCGACGCAACGAGGGTTCCTTTGGGAACGGCGTTGCGCGCCACCGCGGGCACCAGGAGCAGTGCCGCGTGCAGCGGAGAATCACGCGAAATTTCTCCCGTGACGAAGGCGGTCGTGGGCGCTCCAAAGACGCTCAAGTTTCCAAGGTCGGTCGCCCCCTCGTCGGCCGGCGGCGAAGAGCAGCCGACCGTTGTAGCGGCGAGGGCAAGGGCGAGAACAAGAGAACTCTGGCGAAGTGACATGGTGGACCTTTCGTTGCGCATGCCTCGCATGGAGCACGGTGCGTGCCTCGCAACGGGCGACGTGGCGCGGCCAATTTCGCGCAGGTTTGCCACGCACGTGGAGGTGCCGACTCACCGCTCGACGAGTTGCGTCACCTGCTCGCGACCGGGAACCAAACCGCCGACTCTCGCGATGTCCTCACATCGAGTCGCCTCCTGTCTACACACTTTGGGAGCGCAAGCGCTGCACCACTTGGACACTCTCGGGCGGTGGCGAAAACTCCACGTGCGCCCGGCTCTCTAGTGCGCACCCCGCTTGCGAAGCGAGGCGACGGCAAAACCCAGACTCATCCAGTTACCGTGTCCCGCGACCTCCCGCCCGGAGCGGCCTCCCAACCTGCTGCGTTCGACATGCGTGGGCACTGTCCTTGGAGGATTCAGGACGTAAAAACACTCCTGCCCGTCCCGTTCCGTTGAATCGTTTCTCGCCTGAGCGGAAGCGGCAACGCGATGCACCGCCTGCGGCAATCGGCCGCCGACCAAACGGCCGACGGGCGCTCGCTTTTGCACATCGCGTGCGCCGAGGACGACGTGGCCACCCTCCGGGAGGGACTCGGTTGCACTCGAGAGGCAACGCGCCGCTCCGCGCGACTGTGGCGTGACGGTTGCTGATGCTCCTCGTTGAGGAGCGCGCCGTTGACCGTTCGCTCTCAAGCGTCGTCGACGCGCAGCCCTCACGCGACGGTCACTCCTGACCGCCGCTTCGCCATGCTTTGACCAGTTTGACCAGAAGGAACGCTCATGAACCTGTCGACCGTCCGCTTGTCCGCAACCCTGCTCGTAGCCAGCTGCACCGCGCTCGCGGGCGTCGTCGCCGCGGGGTGTTCCTCGTCGGCCGACGAGGGTAACCAGCCGCAGTCAAGCAACGCGGCGCAGACTGGTGACGGAGGCCTTGGCGCGAGCTCGAGCGGCTCTGGCGCTGACGGCGCGGCGAGCCAGCCGGAGGGGCCCGTCAAGACCGGCTTCGTCACGCTCGCGCAGACGAAACAATCGAGCCTCGTCACGTACGCTGCGACCGCCGCCTTTGCCACGAGCCCTCGCGGCAACAGTGGCAGCGAGGCGTCGTGCAAGGTCTCCACGGAGGGCGCGTGCCAGGTGACGACGTGCACCATGGGCACTTCGGACGCGGGTGTCAGCGACGCCGCAGCGGCGGGTCCGACCTCCGAGAGCGCCGGCATCGTGAGCCTCAGTGGCGGCAAGCTCGCGAGCGCGCTGCAGCTCACGCCGGGCGCGCAGAACGCCTACGCTCCGGCCAACGGGACGAGCGCTGCATTCGCCGCCGGTGACTCCGTGAAGGTGAGCGCCGCAGGCGCGACGGTGCCCGCGTTCGAAGCCACGGCCATCGCCCCCGGTGACATCACCGTCACGGCGCCGGTCTTCGCGTCGTTCCAGACGAGCTTCAGCAAGTCGAAGGACCTGGCGGTGTCGTGGACCGGCGGCGCAGCCGGCAACGTCAACGTCGCGCTCTCTACCTATGGCGCGAAGCTCGTCAGCGTCCTGTGCACGTTCCCAGCGAACGCCGGATCAGGAACGGTGCCCGCCGCGGCCCTTACGGACCTCGACCCTTCGGGGCCGCTGGGGGCTTCGATCTCGATCCTTCCCTCTGTCACCAGCACCGTGACGGCTGGCGACTACAAGGTGACGTACACGCTGAGCGGAACAGGAGCCGCGGGCACGTTCACGCTGAAGTGACCGCCGAAGTGACGCGCCGAGTTCGCCGACGCACGGACGGAGACCAGAGGAGATGAACATGTCGATCTATGCGCTGCTGCTCCACATGGGAATCGAGCTCGACCCGGCGAGCGACGCGTCTTGTGACGCCGATTCGGCATCCATCAACGGGGGCCGCGCGCCCATGCCGCCAGAGCGACCGGGGCTCCCGGCGGCGCCGGAGCCCGCGCCGGAGACCTTGCCGAGTCCTGGTGATCGGACCGGTGCGTAGCGGCGGACTGGCGTACGAAGCCCTGTGAATCACGTACACTCATCGCCGTGACAAACCCGACGCTCCAACAGGTGCTCGGCGGCCGCTATCGCCTCGAGGCGGTGCTCGGTCAGGGGGGAATGGGGGCGGTCTACGCGGCCACCGACCTGACGATCAACCGTCGCGTGGCCATCAAGCTGCTGCGCCGGGAGCTCGCCGACGATCGCGACAGCCTCGAGCGGATGCGCGAGGAGGCCGTGTCGCTGGCGGCGCTCCGCCACCCGAACGTGGTGCAGCTCTACGACTTTCACGCGGCCACGCCGGAGACGACGTTCCTCTTGATGGAGCTGGTGGAGGGCGAGAGCCTAAGCCGGCGACTCGAGAGGCAGGGGCCGATGCCGGTGGCCGTGGCCGTCGACTACGCGCGTCAGGTCCTCTCGGCGCTCTCCGCGGCGCACGCGCGAGGCATCATCCACCGCGACATCAAGCCCGGCAACGTGCTCGTCATGGCCGTGCCTATGCAGAAGGATCTCATCAAGGTCCTCGACTTCGGCATCGCCAAGCTCACGGAGGACACGATACGTCGAAAGCCGACCACCGCCGGGATGCTCATCGGGACGCCGGCGTACATGAGCCCGGAGCAGGCGGCTGGCCGGCCCGTCGACACGCGCAGCGACATCTATGCGGCGGGCCTCCTTCTCTACACGCTCTTGGCCGGCAGAAATCCCTTCTCGGGCTTCGAGCTGGCGGCGACGCTGGTGCGCGTCCAGAACGTCGACCCCCCGCCGCTCGCGGCGGTGCGTCCCGACGCAGGAGCGGCCCTCGCGGAGGTGCTCGCCGTCGCGATGGCCAAGGAGCCAGCCAAGCGTTTCCAGACGGCGCAGGAGCTCGTGGCTGCGATCGACTGGGCGACGACCGGTGGCGCCGACGCAGCGCCCAGCCTACGGGGCGCGGTGTCGACACCACCGACGGTCGACGCGCTCACGGCTCGTCCGAGCGCCGCGCCCCCGTCACTCACGGCGCCGCAGGTCGGAACGACGGAGTCCACCTGGACGGCACGCGGTACGACGATGCCGCACGGTCAGAGCACGATGGCGTCCGCAACGGCGGCGCCGCTGTCGACGCACGCGCCTTTGGTCTCCTCGCAGGGAAGCGCGACGCAGCCTGTTCAACAAGCCAGGAGCGGCGGCTCGACCGTCATGGTCGTGGGGCTCCTCGTGATGGGGATGGCGCTCGTGCTCGCCGTCGGCGCCCTCGCGTACTTGCTGCTTGGGCGTGACGCGCCTGGCGCCACCACCGCCACGTCGCCGCCGGCGGCGAGCGCGGACGCGGCGGCGACGCCGCCACCGACCTCCGCCGCGCCGCTCGCGAGCGCACCGCCGACCTCCGGGACGCCGCGCATCGTGCCCAAGACGACGCCGTCGGCGAAAGACCCGACGAAAGACTCCATCGCAGCGGGGACGACCGATCGCTGCAATTGCAGGCCGACCATCGACAGCGTGAACTCTCTCCACGGCAGGGGCTCCCCCTTAGGCAAGCGAATCGTGCCGCTTGATTGCCGGTGCGAGGGGGTCGGTCAGAGCATTTGCCCCACCGAGATCCGCGCGTGTTCGCCGAAGGCGACGCAGTCCGGCGAGCTGACGCCCGCAGGGTGCCGCCACGACGGATTCACAGAGTGCCCGGGCGGCATGGCCGCGACGAGCATCAAGGGCACGAAGGCCGGCGAGGCCTGCTCCGGCTGGAACAGCGTCGGCCAGAAGGCGAGCGGTACGCTCACTTGCCGCTTTCCCGAGTCCGTCATCCACTACACGGGCCCGAAAGGTACGTCGCCGGGCCTCCGCTCCGCCTTCGACGAAATCCCAGGCGTTCCGTGCAAGGGTTTTCGCGTCGACCTTGTGGAAGTCGACGGCTTTCTCTATTGCCCGCGATGAGGGGCGACCCCGACACCCTGGTGAATGGCAAGCGCCAAATAGTCGCTTGATTCACCTACGCTCCACGAGTGGTCCTCGTGAATCACCAGCAGGCGAATGACCTCTGGAGCTATCCATGAGGCACATACCCTGACCGTGAGCCACACGGAGTCGATGGCGTCTGGAGCCACGCCAGCGGGAGCTTGCAACAGCGACAGGGACCGCTCGGCGGCGCTTCACTCACACGAGTTGGGATCCTGTGCGCACAGTTCCGCGAGGTGCGCTTTGCCCGCGAAAGAGGCGCCCTTCGGCAAGAGCTGGTGGTCGATGGTGTAGAGCGAGAGAGCTTTGCTGAAGGGAGGCGGATACGGAAACTCCGCCGCGAAGGTCAGGCGCAGGACGCTCCAGTCGCGACGAACGATGTCGACCACGACAGGTTGGCCATCGGCAATCCCACCGAGGCTCAGGCACGTCTGCGTGGGGAGGAAGCCACCGTTGGAGTGAATGGGCTCAAGCTGTCCGGCCGCTCCAATGAAGCGCGCGAACGGAAGGCCTTTGGCGTCCGAGTGAACCGCGTCGCCCAGAGCGCTGATGCAACCAGTCAGACGCCTGAAGCGATCGCGCTCGACGCCCAACACGAGCGACTCGAGACTCGTCTCGGAGAGTGCTCCCGCCGCGGTGGCGGTGGAGCGAGGCGTCGTTTCGCGAAGCTCGTTCCGGGCTGTACCGGCGGCTTCAGTGTCGTCTGCGCCGCAACCGCTGGCCAAGGTGAACGCGAGAAACGCCGCGCTGCGGCAGGAGAATGTCATCGAGCTCATCGCCTCCTCTACGCTACGGAAGTCGAAAGCTCCCTTCATGGAGATGAAGTCCAACCTCACGCGAAAACTCTCGACGACGTCATCGTCGGCGCTCTCCGACGGCGGGCTTGTTGCGGGCGTACGTCATAGGACGCTCCCGTGGTGGACTGCTCCCTGCGACACGCGCGTGTCGTGCCGGGGCTTTCGCGTCGACCTTGTGGAAGTCGACGGCTTTCTCTATTGCCCGCGATGAGGGGCGACCCCGACAGGCGACGACCGGTCGTGTGGAGGTGATGGCCACACGCTCCCGTGCAGCGCCACTGACCTGTGCCCTCGGAAACGCCCTCGCACCTCGCCGACGAAATCGCACATGGCGAACGGGACCCCAAGGCCCGGATGACCTTGACCTTCGCTCCCGCTCCCGCTCCCGCTCCCGCTCCCGCGGCCAAGAGGCCCGCCTGGCCTGCCCCGAAGGCGAGCGCATGACGAAACGTCATCGTCGACGACTGGCGTGCCTCGTGCCATAGAGGCCCCACTACGATGCGCCTGCTCCTGGGTTCTCCGCTTCTCGCGTTCGTCGTGTCCGCCTGCACCGTGGTGGCTTGCGGTGGTTCCACTCTCGGCGCCATCCCCGACGACACCAGCTCCGACGCGGGGTCGATCGACGCGGAGCTCGACGGACCGGGCGGTGACGATGCCGCGGACGGCGGCGCCCGAGACGCGACGCTCTCCGACGCCTCGCCTCCCGACGCGCTCGTCCTCGACGCCACGGTCTCCGACGCCACCTTCCCCGACGCCCCAACCCCCGACGCTACCGTTTCCGACGCAGCGCTAGCCGAGGCCGGCGTCGACGCTACGGTCGCCGATGGCGCCACTCCGGACGCTGGCACCGACAGCGGCACGGCTATCGATGCGGCGGGAGCGGACAGCGCGTCTCCCGACGCCGCGCTCCCCGACGCGGGCCCCTTCGCGGTCGCGTCGCTGCCGGGCCTTTCGATGTGGCTTACCGCGTCTACCGGCATCGTTGCCGATCCCGCCAAGGCAGGCCGCGTGAAGCGGTGGCTCGATCAGTCCGGCAACGCCAATCACGCAGAGAAGCGACCAAGCGAGAACGGGCCCCTCTTCGACCCGCAGGCGCTGAACGGCTACGACGTTCTCGAGTTCGACGCGGACACCACGGGCCTCACCGTCGCCGACGCCGCGAGCCTCAAGTTCGGCACTGGCGCCTTTGCGCTCGTCGCCGTGGCGCGGGTCCAGACCGGCGATCAGGATTGGACCGGCCTTTGGTGGAAGGGAAGCCCGGGGTTCATCGTTGGCTTTGGCGCAACCCCCGGCTCCTTCGACGTCAGCGCCAACGGCCTCGTTGCGAAGTGCTCGTTCCCGGGCGGGCCCGTGGCGTGGCGCGTCTACACCTTGAGGGGCCCGGCGTTGCGGCTCACGGCGGGCACGTCGACGGCGACCGGCTCCACCTCGACCTACGACCTCAGCTCTGGCAACGACTGGTGGATGATCCTCCCGCAAAATGGCGGCAGCCACCTGGCCACCAGCAAGCTCGCCGAGCTCATCTTCATCAACGGCACCCTCAGCGACGCGAATCTCGCCGCGCTCGTCGCGCATCTGACGGCCAAATACGCGCTCTGAGCGAGCTGACGCGCTCGCGAATGCCCAGTCGCTCGCACACTCTCCGTGCTCGCCGACGAAATCGCGCATGGCGAACGGGACGCCAAGCTCCTGATGACCTTGACCTTCGCTCCGCTCCCGCGGCCTAGATGCCCGCCTGGCCTGTCACGAAGGCGCGGTCGGAGCCCTACGAACCGACCGGTGCTAGGCTTTCCCCTATGACCGCGAAGACGACGCCAGTGGATCCCGTGCAAGCGGCTTTCGACAACGCCCCCATTGGCGAGCCCGAGACCGACGAAGAGCGGCGCCTCGTGGCGGAGGCTCGCGAGAGCCGTGCGCGCGGGGAGCGCACGTACACCCAAGACGAAGTCGAAGCCCTCTTGGCTGAACGTCGGAAGCGCGAAGGATGAGAGCCGTCGACTGGTCCTCCGCCGCGACGGCCGACTTGCTCAACATTCCGAACATTGCCAGTGCCGAGCAGGTTGCGCGCGCCGTGCGCCGCTACGCCGAAGACGGCATCGGCTTCGTGCTTCACGTCCCGACCGCCGACGCCCCCGACGAGTTTGATCCCCCGCACGCGAACCTACGTGCGACGTTGTCCTCGACGCGCTCAACATGGCGGTCGCCCAGCGAAAGCCGACGAGCGTGATTCACCACTCCGATCACGGCTGCCAGTACACCTCGCTGGCCTTCGGACGACGTTGCCGCGAGGTCGGCGTCCGTCCGTCACGAGGCTCGGTCGGCGACGCGTACGACAATGCGATGTGCGAGAGCTTTTTCGCGAGCCTCGAGTGCGAGCTCATCGACCGACGGCGCTTCCGCACCCACGCCGAAGCTCGCATGGCCGTCTTCAAGTACATCGAGGCCTTCTACAACCCGCGACGTCGGCACTCCGCCCTCGACTACCTCTCTCCTATCAACTACGAGAAACTCACGCGGCTCGACGAAAGCGCTTAACCGTCCACCGAACTGGGGCGACTTCAGTCCTTCGCAGGGACCGCTCGGGTCTTGTCATCCTCGACGTGCCGTCGGAAGAAGTGGATGCGCCACGGAATGGCGGCGGCTCGCGGCGCAGGCTCTCGCTTCTTCGTAGAGGTCCCCTTAGCCATCTCGGCTTCTCGGTCTACATCAGGTCGCCCCGACGTACACGAACGACCTTGCTCATTGCTGAGCGAACGCGCGTTTTCACAAAGATTTTTCCCGACGCCTCCAATAGCGGAGCGTCGGTTGCGTGGTCTCCGTCGTCCGAACAGATTCCTAAGCGGTTCTCCTCTTTCGAGATGACAACCACGGCACCGGGGCTCGCCCGGCCGTTGAGTGCGAAGTCGGGCTGCTTGTAGATCTCGCAGCCAACCGGGCGGGCATTCCAACGCTTCGTCACATGACGCCGCAGTCCGTCTTTGATCTCGTTCGTCGTGTCGCCTGGGCAAGACGCCGGGGCGCGTACGCCGGGGTCTTGCGTCATGAGGCGTCAACATCAGGCGTGTCGATGGTGGTGGTGGGCGTCAGGCGCGTGAGGATGATCGTGGGTCCGATCGTCATGACGGTGGGGATGGCTATGCTCCGTCTCGACGGGCGGGACGTGCCGATGGTCGTGGTGGCCGTCGTCGTGACGATGGGCGTGCTCATGCTCGACGGGCTCGTGGATATGGCGATGACGGTGACGCTCCGTGAGGTGGAGGCTGACACCGAGCCCGAAGAGCCCCGCGGCCAAGAGTGTCATGACTCCCACGGACCGTTCACCCATGGTCCAGGCGCACGCGGCCCCGACGAAGGGAGCCAGCGCGAAGATCGAGCCGGTTCGGCCCGCACCGATGCGACGCTGGGCAAGGAGATAGAGCCGTAGGCTCAGGCCGTAGCCTGTCGCTCCGCACGCGAGGAGACCGAGCATCGCGAGGGCCTTGGGAAAGGTCTGATTGAAGACCAGCGACACGATCAAGCCGAACGTCGCCCCGAGCCCCGCCTTCCACCGCACCACCTGAGTCGGATTCAAGTCCGCCAACGGGCGGGTGAGCGCGTTGTCGAGCGCCCATCCGAATGTCGCGAGGACGACAGCCACGGCTCCCCACCCGACGCCTTCCTCCCGCTGCTCGCCGAGGACCAAACACAGCCCTCCCGCGGCCATGACTGCCAAGGCGAGGGCAACACGACCGCCGATGGGCTCGTCGTACAGTCGCCAAGCGAACAAGACCGTGAACATCGCCTCCATGTTGAGGAGCAACGAGGCGCCCGAACCGCTCGTATGCTGGAGGCCCCAGGCAAGGCAGACGGGGGCGAAGAGGGCTCCGACGATGGCAATCACGACAAGACGGCCAGCGTGCCGTCTACGCACCGGGGCTTCGCGGCCTTCCTTGGAGCCGAATCCAGTCATGGAGACGGCGGCAGCTCCCGCGTACAGGAGTGCTGCGGTCGGAAGCGCACCGGCGTTATGACCGAGCCTCTGGATGATGGGCGTGGTGATCCCGAAGGTCACGGCGGCGAGTGCGGCAAGCAGACCTCCCCACGCGAGGGGGTTCGGTGGTTCGGCTCGATTCGACGCGGACTCATTTCTCATCTGGGTGCCTCCGAGATCATACGGTTCCCTCGGCCGCCAGGTGGCAGGGATCCGGGGCCTCGGGAGCTTCGACCTGCAAGGTCGAGTGCTCGATCTTGAACTTGTCGTGCAAGACCTTTCCCACGTCTCCCAGAAACCTCGGCTCGCACGTGTTGGTCGCCATCACGAGGTGGGCCGTCAGGGCGGTCTCGGTGGTACTCATCGCCCAGATGTGGAGGTCGTGGACCTCCAGGACGCCGGGAAGGCCAGCGAGGTACGTGTTGACGGCCTCGGCGTCGATGCCCTCCGGGACCGCGTCCAGGGCAAGGTTGACCGATTGCTTCAAGAGGCCCCAGGTGCCCAAGAGGATCACCACCGAGACCACGAGGCTGACGAGGGGATCGAGCCACATCCAGCCCGTTCGCAGGATGATCGCTCCGGCAACGACTACCCCAAAGGACACGGCGGCGTCGGAAGCAAGATGCAGGAAGGCGCCTCTCAGGTTTGCGTCCCCCTTCCGGCCCTTCGCGAACAACATGGCCGACACGCCGTTGATGACGACACCGACGGCGGCCACCGCCATCACTATGCGACCCTCGATGACTGCCGGGTGGCGGAGGCGTCCAACGGCCTCCCACGACACTCCCCCGATGGCGACGAGCAGAAGGACGGAATTTCCGAGGGCGGCGAGAACGGTGGTCTTCCGAAACCCATAGGTTCGTCGTCTTGAAGGCTTCCGTTGAGCCAGAAGGAACGCGGCCCAAGCGAAGGCCAGACCAAGAACGTCGCTCAGATTGTGGGCCGCGTCGGCGACGAGCGCAACCGAGCCGGAAGAGATCCCGTAGACCGTCTCGACGACGACGAACACGAGGTTCAACGAGATGCCGATGATGAACGGTCGACCGTAGCTCTTCGGGCTATGGTCGTGGCGGTGGTCATGCGCGTGGTCATGCCCCATGGCTCACCTCCGTGCCGTCAGCGTCAGGAAGGACAGATTCACCCGAACGGTTGTTGCTCGTCGCCCCTCCGAAGGAGGCGTAGTCAGTGGGCAAGAGCAGCATGGTCAGAGGGGTGGCGGAGATGATGCTCTTAATGACGACCGTGGCAAGCGGGCTATGAAGCAGCACCTAATCACGCGCCGTCGTCCCCTTGAAATTCCACACCACCGTCACGAGTGCTTCGACAGGGCGCCGCCGCCTGGCGCAGCGAGGTCGCCCCCTCTTGAGCGCTTCCCGTTTCGCGGTGCTATGCTCCACCGCGATGACGCCGAAGGTTCAATTCCTCGGAAGCCTCGTGCGGTGGCTTCGCCTTACGGCGATCGCCCTCTCGCTCGTTGCGCTCCTCCCGAGCCTCGTCATCGACGCCGATTGCCTCGTCGCGGATGCGCTCGCGCAAGAGCCCTGCGAAGGCGACACTGGCCGCGACACGCCCTGCGCCTGTCCAGTTGCATGCGGCTCGTGCAATTCCGTCCGCGCTGTGCCGGCTACGCCGACGGCAACAATCGCCACCGACTTGCAGCTGCGATCGACTCCCGCGGGGCCGCCTATCGAGCTGGAGCGCCGTCCCGCCAATCCCGATCCGAACGAAATCGGGCACGTTCCAAGGGCCTGACGCTCTTTCCGAGCCGCGCGCTTCCGTCTGTTTCCCGGACCAGAGCTGCGCAACGTCAACGACTCTTTGCGAACGGAGTGGTCCATGCGCCACCTGCTTTGTTTCGTTCTCGCGATCACCTTTGCGATTTCCGTCGGTTGTAAGAAAGACGCGCCTGCCGAAGCCAAAGGCCACGCAGCCGCCAATGTGAAGCCCGGCTCCCACGAGGACTGGTGCGATGAGCACGCGGTGCCCGAGTCGCAGTGCGTGCTCTGCAACGCGTCGCTCATCCCAGCTTTCAAGGCCACTGGCGACTGGTGCGACGAGCACAAGCTGCCGAAGTCCCTCGACGCCAAGTGCAACCCGGCGCTGAAGATCGTTCGGCCCCCGAAGAGCTGAGCGCATGAAAATTCCGATGCTTGTTGCGCTCGCCGCGTTGGCGAGCGCCGACGTTGCTTGTCGAAAGGAAGCGGCGCCCGTCACCACACGCGCAGCGCCCACCGAAGCGGGTGCGAACGGGGTCTGCGCACACGGCGTGCTGCAGCCCATTTGCCCCAAGTGCAACCCGAAGGTCGCTGCCGTTTTCCAAGCAAAGGGCGACTGGTGCAAGGAGCACGGCATGCCCGAATCGGTCTGTCCAATTTGCCATCCCGAGCGCGGGGGCCGGCCGGCGCGCGACATTTCGGTCAAGCCGTCCGACAAGCCGGCAGACGCACTTCCGCCCGACGGGACAAAGATTCGACTCAAATCCAAGGAGGCCGCGAGGCTCGCAGGCATCACCGTCGCCGTCGCCGACTCGCGAAACGTCGGCGCAGGGGTGACCGTCGTCGCCAAGATTTCGTACGACGGCCGCAAGCTCGCGCACGTGAACGCCCGATCGCGAGGCGTCGTGCGCTCGCTGTCGGCGGAGCTCGGAACCAAGGTTGACAAGGGAACGACGCTGGCCGAGATCGAAAGCGGAGAGGTTGGGGCTGATCGGTCGCGCGCACGCGGGGCCTCCGTGCGCATCGAGAGCGCGAAGAAGAACTTCGACCGCGTCCAATCGCTCCGGACCGACGGGCTCGGCACGGAGAAGGACCTCAACGAAGCGCGACGCGAGCTAGAGGCGGCAAAGGCGGAACACGCTGCGCTGTCCGCGGGCCTCGTCGTTGCCGGAGGAGGAGGCGCCGGCGGCGTTTACCTCCTCACCTCGCCGCTCGCCGGGATGGTCACCAAGCGTGAAGCGACCATCGGCAAGCTCGTGGGCACCGACGAGGTGCTCTTCGAGATCGTCGACACGTCGACGATGTGGGCAGACCTCGAGATTCCCGAGCGCGATCTCACCAGCGTCGCGCGCGAGCAAGAAGCCGTCATCGAGCTCGACGGCGTTCGTGATCGGCAGTTTCGTGGCAAGGTCGACTTCCTCAGCCCCGCCCTTGATGCACACACGCGCACCGCGTCCGCGCGCGTACCTCTTTCGAATGCAGACGCTGCGCTGCGCGCGAACATGTACGGCAAGGCGCGGATCCTCAGCGGCAAGGCACGAACGGGCACGTTCTTGCCGGTCGGCGCTGTTCAACGGGTGAAGACCGAGCACGTCGTCTTCATCCGCACTGCCGAGGACGTGTTTGAAACGCGACGGGTGACGTTGGGGGCTCGTGAAGGGGCGACTGTCGAAATCGCGACTGGCCTCAAGCCGGGGGAGACCGTCGCCCATGACGGCAGCTTCCTGCTGAAGACCGAAATCTCCAAAGATGCGATCGGCTCCGGCTGCTGCGGAGAGGACTGAGCATGCTCGCGCGCGTCATCGACCTTTCGCTCAAGCACCGGTTCGTGGTCGTCCTCGCGTGGCTGGGCATCGCGATCCTCGGAGTCGCCTCGTTCCAGCGCCTTCCGCTCGACGCATTCCCCGACACGACCCCAACGCAGGTACAGATCAACACCGCAGCGCCGGCCCTCTCTCCGCTGGAGATCGAACGACAGATCACCGCGCGCATCGAACAGTCGATTGGCGGATTACCCGGCCTCGCCGAAGTGCGCTCCGTATCGCGGTTCGGGTTCTCGCAGGTCACGGCTCTCTTTCACGACGGGGTCGATGTCTATCGCGCGCGGCAAGTCGTGAGCGAACGGCTGGTCGCGATTTCGCTGCCGCACGGCATCGAGCGGCCGCAGCTCGGCCCCGTAGCCACCGGCCTCGGCGAAGTTTCTCACTACCTCGTATCGGGCGAGGGCAAACGCCTGGACGAGCTTCGTTCGGCGCAAGATTGGATCGTGAAACCGCAGCTTCGTTCCGTGCCCGGCGTGGCGGAGGTCAACGGGTGGGGCGGCGACGAACGTCAGATTCAAGTCGTCGTCGATCCCACCGACTTGGTCACGCGGGGACTGACGCTCGACGAGCTCGCCGTCGCGCTGGAGCGCAACAACGCCAACGTGGGCGGCGGGGTCATCGATAGCGCCGGCGAATCGGCGGTGGTCCAAGGTGTCGCCATCGTCACGAAGCTCAAAGATATCGAAGACACTGTTGTCGGTGCCCGCGATGGCGTGCCCATTTACGTGCGCGACGTGGCTCGCGTGGTCGAGGGTAGAGAGATTCGACGCGCCGCCGTGACCGCCGACGGCAAAGGCGAGGTCGTCCTCGGCCTCGGCTTCATGCTCATCGGGGAGAACAGCCGCGCGGTCTCGAACGGACTCCGCAATCGACTCCTGGAAGTGCAAAAGAGCCTCCCACCAGGCATCAAGGCCACGGTCGTTTACGACCGCACGGAGCTCGTCGATCGAGTGCTCGCTACCGTTCGCAAGAATCTTCTCGAAGGGGCGCTCCTCGTCGTTGCCGTGTTGTTCGCCTTTTTAGGCAGCGCACGGGCCGGCCTCATCGTAGCCCTCGCCATTCCGCTCTCGATGCTCTGCGCGTCGAGCATGATGCTGCGCTACGGAATTGCCGGGAGCTTGATGAGCCTGGGAGCCATCGACTTCGGACTGGTGGTCGACAGCTCGGTGATCATGGTCGAGAACGCGTCCCACCATCTCGCGCAAGAAGCGGAAGGCCATCGCTCGATTACCGACGTCGTTCGCTCTGCGATGCTCGAGGTCCGCGGGCCTACCATGTTCGGCGAGCTGATCATCATGATCGTCTACTTGCCGATTCTGGCGCTCGAAGGGGTCGAAGGAAAACTGTTCCGCCCGATGGCCCTGACGGTGATTTTCGCGCTCCTCGGCTCGATGGCCCTCTCCGTCACCCTGGTCCCCGCGCTTGCCAGTCTGTTCTTGAAGCGTCCCCGCAAACGGCGGCGAACCGAGCTCATGGCGCGGCTCGCGAGTGCGTACCGTCGTGGAGTCGAAGTCGCGCTCGACCACAAGGCGCTGGTGCTGGGCGTAGCGGTGGTCTTGCTCGGGAACGCCGTGTTCCTCGCCACGCAGCTCGGGACGGAGTTCGTGCCTCGCCTTCAGGAGGGCACGCTCGTCGTGAACACAGTCCGCGCCGGTGGGGTCTCCGCCGACGAAACGATCCGTATCGGCCTGAACATCGAACGTGCGCTGCTCACGAAGTTCCCAAACGAGATCGAGCGCGTGTGGACGCGATCAGGCGCGCCGGAGGTCAACACCGACCCAATGGGCCTCGAAGTCTCCGATGTGTTCATCACGTTGACGGACCGTGTGCGCTGGAAACGCGCTTCGACACAAGAGGAGCTCGCCGCGGCGGTTCAGAAGGAGCTCACGGTTTTTCCCGGCATGCGCGCCATCTCCACGCAGCCCATCGAAATGCGCGTCAACGAGATGGTCGCCGGCATTCGCGCCGATGTCGGCGTGAAGATCTACGGAGACGACTTCGCCGTCCTCAAGGAGAAGGCGATGCAAGTCGACACGATCTTGAAATCGATTCGCGGCGCCACCGACGTATCGGTCGAGCAGCTGACGGGACGACCCGTGCTGCAGGTCGAGGTCGACCGCGGCGCCATCGCCCGCCACGGCATCTCGGCGCGCGCGGTGCTCGACGTGGTCGAGACGTTGGGCTCGCGCGTCGTCGGCGAGCTGAAGGAGGACGAGCGTCGATTTCCAATCACGCTACGGCTCCACGATCGGTACCGGACCGACCCGGACGCTCTCGGCAAGGTGTTGGTCACTGCGGCCAACGGCGATCGCCTGCCACTTGCGGGCTTGGCCAAGATCGAAGTCATCGAGGGCCCGCTGGCGATCAACCGCGAGTGGGCGCGCCGCCGGGCGGCCGTGCAAGTGAACGTCCGGGACCGCGACATTGGTTCGTTCGTCGAGGAGGCCAAGGAGCGGATCTACAGCGAGGTCTCGCTGCCTGCCGGGTATTACGTTCAGTTCGGGGGGCAGTTCGAGCACCTCGAACGCGCACAAGCGCGCTTGTTCGTGGTCGTTCCGCTTGCACTTGCGCTGATCCTGACGCTCCTCTACTTCACGTACGGGCGCATCATCGACGCGCTGCGCGTATTCACGGGCGTTCCGTTCGCGGCGATTGGCGGCGTCGTGGCGCTGTTCATTCGCGGTTTGCCGTTCAGTATCTCGGCCGCGGTCGGGTTCGTGGCGCTCTCCGGCGTCGCGGTCTTGGGCGACATGGTCCTCGTCTCTACGATTCGCCACCTGCTCGATCAGGGCGTGCCTCTGCGAGACGCGGTGGTCGGCGCTGCGGAGCGTCGTCTGCGGCCGGTGCTCATGACGGCGCTCGTCGCGAGCCTTGGCTTCGTTCCGATGGCGCTCAATACGGGCTTGGGGCCGAGGTGCAAAGGCCGCTCGCGACCGTGGTGATCGGCGGACTGATCTCCTCGACACTGCTCACCCTTCTCGTCCTTCCGGTCCTCTACGACACGGTGGGTCGACGGTTTGCAACGGTCATCTCGGTGAGGCCGCCACCCCTAACCCCGAACCCCCAGCTGGACCGATGACGCGGGAAGCACGTCGCTGGTTCCTTCCGCTCGTTGCAATCGGTTTGCTGCAAGTGGGGTTCGTGCTGCTTTACAAGAGCGTCTCGGCTCGGAAGCGTACGTCCTCACGTTCGCAGCCGCTCCGGGTCGGCGAAGTCGCGCCGCCGCTGGCTGCGGTTCGCGGCGACGGTTCCCCGAGCACGTTCGCGCAAATCGGCGGCGGTCCGGTGCTCGTTCATTTCTGGGCCACGTGGTGCGAGCCGTGCCGGAAGGAGCTGCCATCGCTCCTCGCATTCGGAAAATTGACCGACGGCGTCCCGGTGATCGCTGTCAGCGTCGACGACGACTGGGACTCCATTCGCGGCTTCTTCGAAGGCGGCGTACCCGAGAATGTCGTGCGCGCTGCGAGCGCGGCCCACGCGGCCTATGGAGGGAGCATGCTGCCCGATAGCTACTTGCTCGACGGCGAACGCCGCCTCGTCGCCCGCTTCGAGGGAGCGCGCGATTGGGACGCTCCGACCTTTCGCGCCCAGCTCGGGCGCCTCGTCCACGGAAAATGAGGAACATCGTGCGATTCAAAGCGAAGCGGGCACTCACGATTCCACTCGTCGTTTCCGTCGTCCTTGCGGCGACGACGGCCCGAGCCGAGCCCATGACCCTGGAGCGCGTGCTCGCCCTCGTGAACGAGGCGCCGCGCGCGCATGTCGCGCGGGCACGAGCGGTAGCGAGCCGCGCCGGAGTCAGGACGGCGAACAAGCTGCTCCGTCACAACCCCACGCTGCGCGGGAGCCTCGAGACGGATGCACCGTTCGACAACGACGGAGAGCGATCCCTCGGCGTTGCGATCGAGCAGGCGTTCGAGCTGGGTGGACAGCAGGGGCTTCGTCGCGATCTCGCCGGCGCCGAGAGCGACGAAGGGGCGGCGAGCAGCGCTGGGGCAGTCGCGGATCTCAAGACCGAGGTCGTCGCGCGATTCTTCGAGGTCGACACGCTCGCGCGAGAGCTCGCAGTCGGGCGGCAAGTCGCGGAGGTGTACAGGCGGCTCTCGGTGAGCGCGGCGGCTCTCGTCGAGCGAGGCGCAATCACACGAATCGACCTCGCGGTCATCGACCTGGAGAAGACTCGCGTCGAGGCGCAGCTCGCGCGCGACAGCGGTTGGCTCGAAGCAGAGAGCCGTGAGCTCGCATCTCTTGCGGGTAGGCCAACGTTGGCGATTGAGCCGGTCACCAGCGACGCGGTCGCTCCGCTCGCCGCCTCGGCGGATGCGCTGGTTGCCGACGCCGTCGTTCGACGTCCGGAGCTTGCGGCGACCCGGCACCGACAGCGAGGGGCGACGGCAAAGGAGTCGCTGGCGCTGCGCGAGGTGTGGTTGACGCCGACTGTCGCAGTGGGCGTAAAGCAGGAGAGGCTCGTATTCGGTCGCGGCGGCCTCCGGCTCGATGCGGGAGCGGCGCCAGGACTGAACGGAGTCGATCATCGCATGTGGGTCGCGGCCGTCGACCTCTCGATTCCGCTTCCGGTTTTCGAGCAGCGAAACACCGACCGTGCGCGCGCCCAAGGCGAGCTCGCGATCGCGTCGGCCGAGGAGCTGGCGACACGCGACCGGATCGAAGGCGAGGTTCGGGCAGCCGCCGCTCGTGCCGATGCCGCGTGGCGCGCCTTCGAGATATCTTCGACGACCCGGACCGTGGCGGAGGAGACGTCGGCGTTGGTGGAAAGTGCATTCGCGCGCGGTGCTGTCACGGTGAATGAGGTGCTGGTCGCTCACGAGCGGATCTTGCGTGCACGGCTCGGCGTCGTACGCGCACGGGGCGACGTGTTGCGTGCGCGAGCCGTGCTTGCGGGGGCGCGCGGGCATTGGTCAGGGGAGCCGAGCCGGATTCCGGCAGGTCTTTGAGGGCGTGAAAGGGTGCTGCCATGCGTATGAATCCACCAAAATCCCGCCTCCGTGGCGCTTCCGTCGCCGCCGCAGCGGCGCTGGCCTTCCAAGCGTGCTCGGGGAACGACGCGCCCAAGCCTGCGGCTCTAGCGCCCAGCGCCGATGGCGGCGATGCCGCTCGGCCGGCAACCGCCAAGCGTTCTCTTTGTGTTGACGGCACGAGCGTCGACGGGACGTATCCCCAAGAAGAGTACGGATTCGCGATCGGTCGCACTCTTCCGAACCTCTCGTTCGATACGGCTGTCGGAGGCCTGCGACTCGAAGAGTACTTCGAACCGTGTGCACCGACCTCGCGGCTCCTCGTCTTGCGCGTCACCGCGCCGTGGTGCGGCTCGTGCCTATGGCATGCCGAGCACGGCAAGACCCTTCCGTCGCTCGACGTGGGAGCGCGATTAATCATGGTCGACGTCCTCGCCTCCGACCGCGACAATCTCCCGCCACGCGCGAGCGATCTCGATGAATGGCAAACGCTCGTCGGGAGCGGTCCGCGCGTCGCCGCGGATCCGCGAGCGCGTCTGCTCGCAGTGAACCCGACGGCCGCGCCCTTGCCGCTCTACGTCCTGGTCGACACGAAGCGGATGGAAGTCGTCAACTACTTGAACGACCCCGACCCGGAGTTTCTAGAGCTTCGAATTCGGCAAGAGCTCGCCGCGGTCGACAACGCACCGGTCGTGCGCGAGGTCGAATCGACGAAGGTCGACGGCTACTTCTACCGAAATCAGTGGGAGCTCCTTCAGGACATGAAGGTGCCGGCGGCGCCGCCTGCGGATGCGACGAATTCCAAGGCGGACGACCCGGCCGCCGCCGCGCTCGGCGAAAAACTTTTCAGCGAAACGGGGTTCGGCTCGGCGGCCGTGTCGTGCGCGACCTGCCATGAGCCGGGAAAGGCGTTCGCGAGCGACAAGCCCGTCGCGGTCGGGGCCGGCACGGTCGATCGGAACGCGCCGTCCGTCTTGCTCGCAGCGTACTCGCGCTGGCAATTTTGGGACGGCCGCGCTGACTCGTTGTGGATGCAGGCGCTCGGTCCACTCGAAGCCGCGGACGAAGTTGCAAGCACGCGACTCCAAGTCGGTCACACGGTGTTCGCAAAGTACCGCACCGAGTACGAAGCGATATGGGGCGCCATGCCGGCCTTCGACGTGGCCGCGCGAT
This sequence comes from Myxococcales bacterium, assembly GCA_016703425.1. NCBI lineage: Bacteria > Pseudomonadati > Myxococcota > Myxococcia > Myxococcales > Myxococcales bacterium. The sequence continues at coordinate 121,595 of JADJCA010000008.1, read as the reverse complement.
TCCCCGCGAGCGGAAAGCCGGGCGACGCGAGCTGGAGCGCGATGTCATCTGAGGATCAGACGGCGGCAACGCGTGTATTCGTCAACGTCGGCAAGTCGATCGCGGCCTTCGAACGAACGCTCCGCGTAAAACCGAATCGACTCGACGCCTACGCCGGCGGGGACACGAGCGCGCTCACCACCGTCGAAAAACAGGGCCTCTTCGACTTCTTCGTGGGCGGTTGCATCCAGTGTCACTTCGGTCCGCGGCTGACCAACGATGCATTCCACAACGTCCGCTTTCCGACAGGTCGGAAAGACGGGCAGGCTGATCGAGGGCGACCGGACGGCGTTACCGCCCTCCTTGCCGCCGAGTTCAATTCGGCGAGCCAGTGGAGCGATGCCCAGAGCTCCACCAAACTCGCGGCGCTCGAGAATCGAATCCATCCGATCGGAGCGTTCAAAACTCCGACCCTCCGCGGGGTTGCGAACACGGCGCCGTACGGGCACGGCGGTTCGGTGCCCAACCTCGTCGAGGTCACGATTCTGTACGGCAAGGCTGGCCTCGAGGCTTCTGACCCGCGCGCGATCGGCACCATCGAGCCTTGGGTCGCGAAGTTCAGCGAGCATCACCGTCCGGGAATCGAGGCGATCCTCAACGTGCTCACCGGGACGCGAAGTGAATAGTCGGCAGCAAACGGGGGCCGCGGTGCTCGACGACCTCCTCGCCGCGTGCTCATCGCCGAACGGTCCGGCAACCGGAGCGGAGACACATCGGTTCGCTTCTCACCCTCGCGCACCGCCGTCCCGGCACACGTCGCAGCGCCCGCATTCGGCGCCGCCGTCCTCTCCGAAGTACGCGATCAGCGCGCGCGCGCGACACACGCTTCCCTGCGCGTAGTGCATCATCGCGTTGAGCTTCCGCGCATCTCGATCTCGGCGCGCGGCGAACGATGACGCGAGGGCGTCGACCACGTTCTCCCGGTCGCGCTCCCGTTCGCCCTCGCCCTCGCCCTCGCCGTCGCCATCACGCTCACGCTCCCCCTCGCGCGTCGCCCGCAACCGCGCCCACTCCGCAGCAATCGTCTGCACTCGCCGCTCACCAACGCCCGTAGCAGCCACGAGCTCGTCCAGACTCATCGCCCTCGCCCTCGCGCTCGCCGGCGCGCTCGCGAGCGCCGCGCACACCTTCTCGATGTCCGCACGTCGCGGATACCGCCCCGCGAGAAAGTACGTCTGCACGCGCTTGTCTTCGAGCCGATAGAAGAGCACGCATCGCGCGGGCTTCCCGTCACGCCCGGCGCGTCCCGCCTCTTGGTAGTAGCTCTCGATCGAATCGGGGAACTGGTAGTGCACCACAAACCGGATGTCCGGCTTGTCGATCCCCATCCCAAACGCCTTGGTCGCCACCATCACGCGAACGTTCCCGTTCATGAACCGCGCGCGACTCTCCTCGCGCGCATCGGCGCTCATCTGCGCGTGATAGCGCGCGACCGGCACACGCGCCGCGCTCAGCCACGCGAACAGCGTGTCGGCCATCTTCACGGTGGCGACGTACACGATGCCGGCGCCCGGCTCTTCTTCGACGAGCTCCTCGAGTGCCGCGCACTTGGCCATCTCGTTGACGGTGCGCCGCACCTCGAACGCCAGGTTTGGCCGCACGACGCTCTTGCGAACGATCACCGGATTGCGAAGCTGCAATTCCTCGGCGATGTCGTTCGCGGTCTCCGCTGTCGCGGTCGCCGTGAGGGCGAGAATCGGAGGCCGCCCGAGCTTCTCCGCCGCCTGAGCGATGGCCAGGTACGCGGGGCGAAAGTCGTGTCCCCACTGGGAAACGCAGTGCGCCTCGTCGACGGCGATCAGACCGACGCCGCGCACCTTCAGCATCTCGATGCACGCGTCCGAAGCGAGACGCTCCGGCGTGACGTAGACGAGCGGATGCTCTCCGGCGCGGATCTCGGCGTTCGTTTGGCGCTCTTCGTCGGCCGAGAGCGTCGAGTCGAGCTCGGCCGCGTCGACGTGGGCGCGCCACATGTGATCGCACTGATCTTTCATCAGCGCGATGAGCGGAGACACGACCACCGTGGGCTTGCCCAGCACCAACGAAGGCAACTGGTACGTCAGCGACTTGCCTCCGCCGGTCGGTAGAACACCCAGCGCATCGTGCCCCGTGAGCACGGCTTCGATCAGCTCGCGCTGCCCGGGTCGGAAGCTCCGCACGCCGAAGCGTGCAGCGGCGAGCCGCGCCATGACGGTCCAGCGTGGATCCTCACCGTCTTCGATAGCGTCTTCGATCGCAAGCGTGGCTACGGCAGCCATGTCACGTCTCCACCCAAACGAGGTCGAGCAGATCGGTCGTCAAGGCGACGTGCCTCTCGCGTTGCTGCACGAGCGACGAGAGCAACACGTTGGCGGCGTGCCTGAGCACGACGCGATCGGGCCGCGTCTCGCCACCCGAGCCGTGGCCAGAGAGCCAATCGACGAACGATCCGTCGAACCCTTGAACGCGGTCGGCGAAGTAGTCGATGCATCGCCTAAACAGCTTCGGGAAGATGAGCGCTCCTCGTGGGCCGACGGAGCGTGCGCCGCGCAAGTCGAAGCCGCGCGCGGTGGCATCGTCGCTCCACACGCCAAGCCGTTTGGCGCGTGCCTTCCGGGCGGTGGCCCGGAACATGTCCCGGTGCTCACGGGGCTGTGACGTGTACGCGAGCGGGTACACGTGGCCTGCCGCAAGGAGCACGTGGTTCGCGGTCTGCTTGAGGACCGCCGGCGTCACGCGATGGCGCCGCGCGCCGGCACTTGGACAAGCGCGGAGCAGATACGCGATCACCCGGCCGTGTGCGTCCGCCGCGCCCGTGAGAATGGTCGCGGGAACGATCGCCGGGGCCGCCGAGTCGATCGTGGTGCCGTCGGGCGCACACCGAACATCCGTGACTCCGAGCCACCCGAGGAGCGCATCGCGTGCACTTGCACCGCGCGGCTGGCCGGCGGCTGCGTAGTGGAGCTCGGGGGCGTCGACCCCTTCGAGGCGCAACTGCACGCTGCCACTCACCGGGCTCCACCGTATTAAGGACGAGCGCTGCAAGTTGGCGAGCGGAGCCGAGTCGTTCGGCAAAAATCGGATCGAGTCACCGTCCGGGGCGTACCCGGTGAGCACGATGTGCCCGTCCAAACATTCGTAGAGCGGTCCCATGGCTGGAGTTCCGGTTGAGGATCGTGGGTGAGGAGCTTGGGTAAGGCTCCGCGCACGCTCGGTAAGCGGGCGCGAAGCCGCGATGACTCACCGCGGCGCTGCGGTAAGCGTGGTGGGAGGCGCCCGGGATCAGCCGCGTGCTCGAGTGCACGAGGGCGGATGCTTCACGCGCCGGATTGGAGCTTCGGTACGCCGCCGACGAAGGTTGGTCGTTCGACCTTTCGCTGGGTTACGCGCGTACCAAGCTTGGGCGCTCGTCTCACGAGACGCGCGCCAGAGAGCCTTCGTCGCTGCGCTGCCACTGGAAGCCGAAAAGGCGGCCTACTTCGGTGAGTTGGCGGCGACCTTCAGCACGAAGCCGCCGCCGGACGTCTCACGAGTCGTTTACTCGAGCTGCGAGCTCGCTCATGAGACGTTCCGGCGGCGTACCAAGACGTGGGCCCCGTGCACGAAGTCACGCAAACGGGTTGGTGGGCGCGACGGCGCCGTTAGCGGGTTTGTTTGAGGACGCGGAGAGGACGGGGACCGTCGTATGCGGCGTCGGGTTCGGTGCCGGGCTCTGTGCCAAGGCAGAGCCCGCCGACTCTTCCGTCTCGGCGCTCTGGCCTCGATCGGCTTTGCGTCGCTTTGCGATGCCGAGGGCGATGCGCTCGTTGCGTCGAGAGACGACGGCGCGGGCGATCTCCGCCCACTCGGTGTACCAAGCGTAGAGCGCGGCGAGATCGTTCGTGTGCGCTGCGTTGACCTCGGCGAGCGTCTTGGCGCCGAGGGGAAGCTCGGGCTCCGCTTGCGCGGCGTCGACGAGCGCGCGGAGACGCGCACGCTCGGCGCTGTCGATGCCACGTTTTGCGAGGACCTCGAGCGCTTGCTTGTCCGTGTCCGCAGTGGCCGCGCGCCCCTCGCCCTTCTCGAGGATGTCGAGGCGATCGAGGAACTTCACGATTCCGACGACGCAGGTCGGGCCTTGCGAAGCCGCGAGACCGTCGAAGACGAGCTTGGCTTGCTCCGGAAAGCGTCGGGCCAGCGTCGCGTAGGCCTTGCGGAAGCCGATTTCGTCCCAGGCATCGAGCTGGGCGATGGCCTCGCTCGTGGCGACGCGCAGGCCGCCGAGACCGCCGTTCGGACCGGACGTCTTGGTCAAGAGACGCCAGCCTTCGAGCTGATCGTCTTGCGTGTACCCGTGCGACTTCATGATCGCGCGGACGTTGAGCTGCGTCCCGAGCGCGTGCAGGAACACGAACGCGCGCTTCGGGATGTCGTTGAGGGTTTGGGGACCGGGCATGTCGATGTTGAGAACGTTTGAAGTAGCCACGAGAATTCTCCGATGAACGTGAGGGTTGAACGCCGCGCGCTGGGCAACATGCTCAGCGTCGCGACGGAGACCTCTTACGCATCGGGCGTGCCGCTGCTGACGCGCGGCGGCGCGACGAGGGTTCGCGGGGTTAGGGTGGGGGAGGGCGGGGGAGGGGGCTGAGACGGCGCTTCAACGGCGCGGTTCGCTGGAATTCCAACGTTGGAAGTTGGAAAGGTTGGAATTTGGCTGGAGGGCTCGGGGGAGGGAGGCGACGAGGGTCCACGCTTGCATGGGAGCGTCGATGCGGAGGCGCGAGCGCTATTCGCTGTCGCTCGTCGATAGGTGATCAAGATCGAGCGGATCGCTGTCGACGTAGTCCTCGGCCGTCATCTCGTGGAGTGTGGCGACCTGGCCGTCGACCCCTGTGAAGCGGCCGGTCGCGGGGACGAGCATCAGCCAGACCTTGAGGAGGTCCGCCCAGCTCTTGCCTTCGAACGTCGCGTCCGCGTCGTCACGGATGAACCAGAAGAAGACCTCCGGCGACCCGGCATCCCACGACGGCGATGCACAAACGCGGATCTCGCGTAGCGCGCGGAGGCCCCGCCCCTCGTCGGTGTTCTTGTCGTGCTTGTCGCCGAGGCGCGCTTGGAGCTTCTTCACGAGGGATGTGAAGTCGTCGGGGAACGCAAACCTCACGCGCTTGCGCGCGAGGGCCTGAGCGAACGAGCGTCCGTCAGCATCCCGCGTGAATCCCGGCGTTCGCTTCCACGACGCCACGATCGACTTCTCGACCGTCATGACGCGGTCGAGGTCGGCGACGAGCAGCTCCTTGTCGAGAGCTGGCAACGTCGCGTGGGCTGGCCTTCGACCTCGCTTCACCTGATGCAGGTCGTCTTCGCTCACGGGCACGAGCGGGGCAACCTCGACGTACGGGCGAGTCACGCAGCTCCGAACGACGTCACAGGTCTGCGTGACGACCACCAGCCCGAGGACCTCGGAAGTCAGCGCCTGTACGCCGCTCCCCGCTTCCGCGGCAGCCGCGGAGAGTGGCGCCGCACCGTCCCCGACGTGGACGAACCACGACTCTTCGAGCGCGAGGTCTCCTTGACGCCACTCGTTTAGTGACGCATCGATCCGCTTCGCCTCGTCGGAGTCAGGGGCGAGCGTCGCCACTTACTTCCTCCGCGTGGTCGCGATTGGCTTCGACGCGAGGAGACGGCCGCTGGTTGGATGAATGCGGTCCTGGAGCACGCCGACGAGCTCCTCGGGTGGGCGCGGCGCGCGTGCAGCTCGAGCCTCTTCGGAGAGCCTGGGCGGCGTGCCGCGTCGTCCATCGCCTGGCCCCAAAAGTGGCCCCAAGAGCGAAAGCGCGCTCTCGTACTTACCGGCGACGAGAAGGTCGAACGGAATGCTGCCGTCCTCGCGAACCCCAAGCAGCGCGCTGCGATTTGCGCTCGCTGCTCCACGATCGATCTTTCGCAAGACCGCGAGCACTCGCTGAAGATGCTCCTCGTTGCTCGGGGCCATCGGCTTGCCGCTCGCCCAGAAGTGAAGCGACCGACGGCTCACGCTGAACATCCGCGCGAGCTGGTCCCACGTGAGCCCGCTCAGCCGCCGCAGCTCGCCGATCGCCCCGCCAGCCGGCAGCGCCGCGGGCACCATGGCGCCGGCCGTCGTCTGCGGAGCGGCGCGTCGCGATCGCCACACCATGTCCGGCGGCGCGGCGTACGCAGTCGACGTGCCCAGTCCGGCAAGCATGCAGCCCACAAGGACGGGCTCTCTCACTTGGCGCATGAGCATCGCACCGGCAGCCGATGTCGAGTCGAACGGCGGGCGCATCTGGGGGCTCGTCATGGCTTGCCTCCGTACCGCACGAGAAACTCGTCGGTCACCGCCCAGCGGAACACCGTGTAGATGCGTTCCGCGTAGTGCTGCGCCCGCTCGACGACCTCATCCACTACGAACGGCATCGGGCTGGCGCTGAACATGTCGAGGTCGAGAAGCCAGCTCTTCTCCGTCGCCGGCTCGATGGCGGCGGGATCGACGGTTGCGCCGGCCGGGAGAAAGCCCCAGCGTGCGAGGACGCGTGCATCCTCGACCTCGAACATCGACTCCGAGAGCGCGTGCGCAGCGTGCGTGGCCGCGATCGTCCCCGTGATCCCGCGGACCTCGGCGCGGACGAGCCGGGCGATATCGTCGACCGCCGCTCCGGTGATGCGATCGATGTAGCGAACGCCGAGACGATCGACCTGTGCGGGCTTGATGTGATCGTCCAACGCCGTCGCGACGGCTTTGAGGCGGCCGAAGAAATCGGAACGGCTGACGTACTTCGTGGTCTCAAGCGCCAAGAACTCTGGGGTGAGGGACACGCGCCAGTGACCGTCCGCGGCGCCGAACCGCCAAGCCATCTGCGGCGTAGCGGGCGCAAACACGGCGGGGCCGAGAATGACGCCCGGCGTCTGCTCCTGCCGGAGCACGGGGTAGTTCGAGCGGATCGCCTCCTGGAACGGGGCGACGAAGTCTCTCTGCGCAACGGAGAGGATCTCCGGAAAGCGCAGCTGGGCGATCACCCGCACCAAGGGCGCGTTCGTAAGGGGTACCTCCGAGGGCGGCGGAGCTACGAGCGGATCCACGGCAACGCTCATAAGAGGACAGTAATCTCGAAACGGATCACTGTGAAGTACAGTGTGAAGTGGACGGAAAATGCTCGTGAGTTTCACTGGTTACTGGGGCTCGCCCTCGGCGACCACGGCATGGAGGAGCTCAACGACCTTGCTCGCAATGCGGAGCGACCCCCCCCCGCGATCAGGACGACTCTGACCGCACGCTGAGGAGTACCGGGGTCGAACATCGCCTCGGCGTGAGAGGACCCCGAGTACATCTTGAGCGGCTACAACGGAGCCCGAGCGAGCGCGGTACTCTGACCGGCGGAAGTGAGCGAGGGATGAGCGCAACGCCCAACGAGTGCATCTACTGCGGCTTCCCGGCAGGTTCGGCTGAACACACGATTCTCGCTGCCCTCGGAGGTCTCCGCACTGACAGAGGGATCCTCTGCGGTCCTTGCAACAATGGGTTCGGCGAGACCATCGACCGCGCCCTTGCCGATGACATGAAACCCATCAACGCCATCGTCGGCGTAATGAACGGGCGAACTCGGGAACCAATCGCGGCGACGGTTGAAGACGCTGCGACCGGGCGGACCTTTGTTCTCACAAGCGGGCGAAGGCTCGCTCATCCCGATGCGGTGGTCGTCTCCGAATCAACGCAAGCCGGCGTTCGCAGCCTCTACGCGGTGGCGTCGACTCAGAAGCAAGCCGACGACTTCGTCCATCGGCTGAGGCAGGAAGGGAAACCGGTAACGGTGTCGGGGCGCGAGGTGGTCCCGCACCTTTTTGCCAGCACGCCGACCGTGCTCTGGAACTTTGGCGGCACCGACACGTTTCGATGCATCGCCCGCCTCGTCGTCAATCTCCTGGCGAGTTATCGTCCAGCCCTCGCGCGCGAGCCTTGGCTTGCGCCGCTCAAGAAGTTCATCGTCGACGGAGGAGACTCCGATCCATGGGTTGCCTACTCGTACGGCGATCCTATTGAGCTGCCGGCTCGCTTCGACTTCGGGCATCGCTTCGCCCTCATGTTCGACGCCGAAGCCGGTGAAGTCTACGCCCACGTCTCACTTCTCGGGATCATCGAGCTGTCGGTGCGACTCGGAAACACGATCATTCCGCGAAGTGAAACCTGGGTCTACGAGCTCGACGTGCTCGCCCAATCTCCGCCGTCTGATGTCGCGGTGAGTTCATCCGATGGACTTCTCGTTGTGCGTGGCGCCGCCCCAATGTCCGACCCCAGCGTCTTCGTTCCCGAACGCCTCGCGCAGGTTCTGGTTCGGCGGAACAAACGGATATGGGATGACGATGCCCCGAAGCTTCTCGCTTCGCTCAACGCCGCGCGCGCCGTCGAGCCCTTCGACCGGCACGAGGCGATCGTGGAAGCACTTGCGGAGCAGCAGCAGCGCCTCCTGAACATCGCGACGTTCGTGGCGACCGACATTCGCCGTCACATGACGGACCTCTTCGGAGCGGAGGTCGGCTCTGCGATCGGGGATGCTTTTGGAATGCTTGCCAAGCCCGACGCGACGAACCGGACCGGCGTGAGCGACCTCACTCATGTCCATGCCGAGATGCTCCGCTACGTGATGGCGGACCATCTCCTTGAGATTCTCAACGAGCGCGAGATCCGCGGCGAAGAGCTTCGCCTCCTGCTCGAAGGCGGTCCTGGAGCCGCAATCATCGGGCGCTACATGATGGATCAAGTTCTGCAGGGGCACCCCCTCATGAAGGGGGTGCGATGAAGGAACTGATCAGCAAGAAGACTCGGTACGAACTCGCCGAGTACTTGAGCGGCTTCGTCCTTCGCGAGATCGACCACGAGTGCGAGGCGGTGGATATCGCGCTCGACCTCGCGCACGACCCGCAGTGCCAGGGGCAGCGAAGGACCCGCGCTCGTCAGTACCTTCACTCCCTCGACCTCACCAAAGAGGCTGAGGCGCGCAAGTTCCTCGCCCTGTGCGAGAACTTGCTGAACGCTGCCGCGCCCGACTCGGCGTTTCTGCGAGACTTTCCGAAGTGGCTGCGCAAGGACGGCTTCATCTTCGAGAACGGACGGGTCGCTGCCGTCGCACACGTCACATCGCTCGCCAACGTTCGCGCCATCGCGCTGGAGTTCGACGCGAACCACATGCAGGAACAGATCAATCGGATGTCGGCGTCGGTCGATACCGATCCTGCCCTTGCCATCGGTTCCGCGAAGGAACTGATCGAGACGTGCTGCAAGACGATCCTCGCCGAGCGTGGGAAGCCAGCGAAGGGCACCGAGGACGTTCTCGAACTGGTGAAGGCAACGAGGGCGGAGTTGAAGCTGCTCCCCGACGACGTGCCTAACGCAGCGAAGGGGCACGACACGATCAAGCGACTGCTCAGCAACCTGGCGACCGTTGCACAAGGACTCGCCGAACTACGAAGCCTCTACGGCACGGGGCATGGGCGTGATGGGAAGGCAAAGGGCGTAAAGCCGCGTCACGCCCGTCTCGCTGTCTATGCGGCGTCGGCTCTGGCGGTGTTCCTCTTCGAGACCCACAAGGATCTCTCGGGATGAACTACGCCGCCTTCCCGAAGATCCTCTTCCGCATCGCGAGCACCTTGGCGCGGTCGTACAGCCGGTAGCCGTTGATGGGGTGGCGCCGAGCGACGAACTTTCCGAGTTCGTCCCAGCGGCGCAGGGTTGCCCATCGGCTGGCCGTCGACCGCCGACCTCAGACTGAAACTCGCATGGCTCGACAAGCAAATCGCTCAAGGTGGGGATCGCCAAGCTCATACATGGGGGAGCGGGAAGCCGTGCGTGCTCGCTTGGCTGACGCCGCGTCGAAGACGCCTCCGCTAGGGTAGTGGGAAGTGGCCGCTCGGATCGCCGGTAAGTCGGCCGTGAGCGTATGGCCCTGCAAGGCTCAACCTGCCGAAGCTGCGGCAGCTCGTGGTCGATCACTACGAGCAGCTCGACTCCGAGACGCGTGCGCTGGTGCCGCTGCGGCGCTTCTATTGGCCGATGGCGAAGACTGGAAACTGACAATCACGCCTCTGGCAACGAGGGAGCGCCACGCGGCTGTTTGCACCCGCGCCTCACCTCTTCCGCTCCCCGTGCCGCTTCACCGCGAGATACACGCTCGACACCGGCATCCCAAGGTGCTCGGCGGCGGCCGCGACGTTTCCGTCGAACGCCTTCACCGTCAGGTCCACGCGCGCATCGTTCGCGGCCACCTTCTTTGAGCGCTCTCTCTGCTTGGGCTCCACTTTCGGTGGCGGCTGCTCGCGCCCCGGTTGCTCCTGCCCCGGCTGCTGCGAGGGGGGGGCTGGCGCGAGGTCGGGAAGCTCGGTTGGGAACAGCTCCTCGTGAAAGTCGACCAGCGGAAAACCGTGCGCGACCGCATCCGCGGCGCTCCTCTCCACCGCGACTTGAAGCTCACGCACGTTGCCTTTCCAGCGGCGCGGCAAACACGCTTCGATGAACCGCGCGGTGAGCTGCGGCGCGCCTGGGATGCGCCGCCGGAACATCTCCGCGAAAAACGGAATTTCCTCTCGCCGCTCGCGAAGCGGTGGCAAGTGAACCTCGCGCTCGACCAACCGCCGCAAGAGGTCCTCACGAAACTTTCCTGCCGCGACCATCGCCGTTAGATCGCGGTGCGTGGCGCAGCAGATGCCGAGGTCCACCTTCTTCGGCGTGTCGCCGCCAACCGGCAGAATCGTTCGCTCCTGAAGCGCGCGCAGGAGCTTCGCCTGCACGTCCAGCGAGAGCTCGCCGATCTCATCGAAGAACAGCGTGCCTCCGTGCGCGCGCTCGAAGGCCCCCGCCCGATCGGCCACCGCGCCCGTATAGGCAGCACGCTTGTGACCGAACAAGTCGGCCTCGGTGCGGTCCTCGCGTATCTCTGCGCAGTTGATCGCGACCAGCGTTCCACGCGCGCGCGGGCCCTCTTGGTGGAACAACCTCGCCACGCGCTCTTTGCCTGCGCCCGTCTCGCCGTGAATCAAGAGCGAGCGATCGTGCTGGGCCGCTTGCGCGGCCGCGCTCCAGACGCGTTTGATCGCCGCGCCCGCCACCTCATCCCCATCGAGCAAGTCTTCGCGCCCATCGAGACGGTCCACGTCCGAGTCCAACAAGAAGACGGAGCCGCCCACGCGTAGAACGGCGGGGTAGGGCACCGTCCGCTCACCGTCGACCTTCTCGCCGTTCAAGAACGTCCCGTTGTGGCTACCAAGATCGCGGACGCGGACGCCGCCTTCGTCATTCGAGATCTCAGCGTGCCGGCGCGATGCGGCCTTGTCGTGGGACACGTCGATGCCGCAGCGTTCGTCCCGCCCGATGTCGAGGCGTCGCTCAGCGAAGGCGCGCTTCCGGCAAATCGGCGCGCCGTTCGACCAGACGAGGATGGCGCCGGAGACCAAAGCTCGTTCGCGCCGCAACGGGGGAAGGTCGTCAGCGGTCTCGTTCGCCTCGCTCACAGGCCGAGCATACAACGTGGTGGGGCGTCCGATCCCAGGGCCGGGCGCCCGGGAGCGACGCTGCGGGTATGCTTTTGGCGCGTTTCGCGCGAGTGCGCGCGCTTGGCCTGTGACCCGGCACTGTTTGCCAGGGCCGCACGACGCGATAATGAACGGCGTGGGTAAGCCGACACCGGGCATGTTCGAGAACATGTGGAATCAGCTGTTCGAGGTCTGGCTGAATCCTGAGCTTGAACGCCGGAAGGCCAAGGGGCTGCCCCTGCTGCCGCCAAATTTCCCGGAGCAGATCGTCGCGGCCCAAGTGATCCTGCATCCCACCGAACCCGCGGAAATTCGCTTCAACGAGGAGGTCCGGGCCGTAATGAAAACGGACCGCGTCGGACGACCAGGCCCGCTGATGGCGAACGAGAAGGTGCAGGTGAAGAGCCTCCAACTGACGGACTTGGACGGCGACTGCGGTCACATCACCTTGATCTTCGTCGCAGGCCGCTGGCAGATCTTCTTCGACTTCACGTACTACGGCGCAACATGCGCAGCCTCTATTGTGGCCGCTGAGCAGTTTCTGGACACGGCGCGTGAAGCCGCGGAGCGCCGCAGACCTCGACCCTTCGTCCACAATCTCTATACGGCCGTCGAACTGCTTGCGAAGGTGAGCCTGCTGAGCGTCGCACCTGATCAGGGCGTCGCTAAGTCGAAGAAACACGCTGCGGTGATCGGCGCGATGCACAAGCGGCGCAAAGCAGGTTGGGTGCCCGGAAGCCACACGGAGCTACTCACGACCCTCTTCGACCTTCGCCAGAAAGCGGGGTACGACGCCGGCCCGTTCATCGTGTCAGACGCGAATTACCGACAGTTTCTCGATACGGCCGACCAGATGTTGGTGCACGCGAAGTCCGTCGTGCGAGAGCGCTTCCCTCCGTATTAGCCTGGCGATACAGCGCTAGGGCGGCACGCGTCACAGACCTGTGCGCACGCGCCCAGGTGTCCTTCGACGCGACCGCCGCGAGGCCGCCGTTCGTGAAGTTTCGTGAAGACCCCTCCCGCCCTTCGCTTCGAAGGTAACCTCTCTCCCGTGAGCACTCCCTTCGCATCGCGGAAGAAAGCCGGGCCGCAGCTCGCAGCCCGCGTCGGACGTCTCTCGCTGTGGTCGCCCGCCGTCGGCATCGCCGCGGCTCTCGCCGCGGTCCTCGGTGGCTGCGGCGCGGCCACCGCGCCCCAGCCGGTGGCCCACAAGCCCGCGCCATCGGCGCCCGCGCCCCCGCCCTTCACAGCGGCCGCCCTCGATACGCTCCTTCGTCGCGAATGGGAGAGCCGTGGCATCACGCCGGCGCCGCGCGCCGACGACGCCACGTTCCTTCGTCGCGTTCACCTCGACATCGTCGGCGTCATTCCCACGGCCGACCGCGTCACGGCGTTCCTCGCCGACAAGACACCGGACAAGCGCGCTCGCGTCGTCGACGAGCTGCTCGCGTCGAAGGACTACGCCGACTACTGGGCCGCCCGCTGGGAAGAGGTCCTCGTCGGCGGTGCGCGGCCCGGCGACGTCGACCGGTTGACCTTCCGCGCGTGGCTCCGCGAGGCCTTCGCGCGGAACGCCAAGTGGGACGAGCTCGCGACGACGCTCGTCACAGCGACCGGTCGGAGCTCGCCTGGCCTCCTCCGCACGGCGACGCTCGCCGAAGCGACCGAGGGCCTCAAGGTCCAAGGCATCGCTCCCGCCGTGAACTTCGCCGCGAAGTTTCGCGACACGCCCCAGGACTTCGCCGGTCAGACGGCGCGCATCTTCCTCGGCACGCAAATCCAATGCGCCCAGTGCCACGATCACAAGACGGAGAAATGGACGCAGGCGGAGTTTCGCTCCTTTTCGGCCTGCTTTGGCCGAACGCAACTGACGGTCGTCGAGCGTGGCGGCGGCTTCGGGCGCATCGTCGACGCTCGCGATCTGCCCGGGCCCGTGCCGCGCTTCGCGAAGAACAGCGAGGTCGCGCCCTTCGTTTCGACGCCGCCGAAAGCCCTCGACGGCACCAGCATGGACGGCGAGACGCGGGCGAAGCTCGCCAAGTGGATGGTGACGCAGCCGCTCTTCTCCCGTGCCTTCGTGAACCGCGCCTGGGGCCACTTCTTGGGGCGAGGCTTCGTGAGCCCCGTCGACGACATGAGGCCGTCGAACGCGGCCGAGGCCCCGGCGGTGCTCGAGGCGCTCGGCGAGGCCTTCGCGAGGAGCGGCTACGACATCAAGGCCCTCGTGCGCGTCATCACCACGAGCGAGGTCTACCAACTGTCGGCGCAGCTCGGCGGCCCTGGTACAGGGCCCCTCTGGTCGCGGTTCCGCGTCACGCCGCTCGGCCCAGAAGAGCTCGTTCGCTCCGTGGTGCGGGCGACGGCGCTCGACGCGACGCTCTCCGAGAGCGGTGCCGGTGAGGTCGACGATCTCCACGTGCGGCTCACGCGGCTCTTTGCCTTCGTCTTCGACGTCGACGAGGAGATGGACGCGACGCGCTACGAAGGCTCGGTGAGTCAGGCGCTCATGATGATGAACGGCCGCCTCATCGATCGCGGTACGGCGGGCGGCGCGACGTCGCTCTTTGCCGCGCTCAAGGCCGCGCCGAGCGACGAGGCGCGCGTCGCGACGCTCTACTTGCGAACGCTGGGGCGCCCCCCGCGCGACGCGGAGCTCGCGGCTGGCGTCGCCGCGCTCTCGGAAGGGTCGCGCGGAGCTCGCGGGGCACGCCTCGCGACGCAGCCGCCCAAGCGCCTCCCGAAAGGCGGCCCCGATCCGCTCCGGGGCCTCCCTCCGCCGCGCGCCGCCGACGCGAAGACCGCGGCCATCGAGGATCTCTTGTGGGCGCTGCTCAACGCGTCCGAGTTTGCGTTCAACCACTGAGGCTGCCGATGCGACGACGCGAATTTCTCTTGTCTACGCTCGCCGGCGCGCTCGCTGCGCAAAGCGCCCGCGCATGGGAGGGCCCTCTCCCGGCGTCCGTCATCGTCCTCTGGATGAACGGCGGACCGAGCCACCTCGACACGTGGGATCCGAAGGCCAAGGGGCCGACGAAGGCGCGGCGCACGCGGCTCGCGGGTCTCGACATCGCCGAGGACATGCCGCTCATCGCCGACGTGGCCGATCGACTCTGCGTCGTACGCAGCCTGTCGAGCAAAGAAGGGAACCACCAGCGCGCCCAATACGTGGGCCGCACGAGCTACAGCCCGAATCCCACCGTCGAGCATCCGTCGCTGGGCGCGTGGGTCGCGAAGCGGCTCACGGCTCCAGACAGCGGCCTGCCGCCCTTCGTGAGCCTCGGGGGCCCGAGCCTCGGGGCCGGGTTTCTCGGCGCGCAATACGGCCCGTTCGTCATCGGCAAGGCGGGGGCTCTCCCCGACGGTGCGCGCCCCACCGTCTCCGACGCGCGGCTCGCCCGCCGTCTCGGACTCCTGGGCTCCCTCGAGGATGGCTTCTCACAAGAGATCGTGACGCCGCTCATCACGGAGCGGCGCGCGCTCTACGAGTCGGCGCGCCGATTCATGGCCAGCGATGCGCTCGCCGCCTTCGACGTGTCCGCCGAGTCGGCGGCGACGCGCGCCCGCTACGGGGCGACCGACTTTGGCACCGCATGCCTCACGGCGCGGCGTCTCGTGGAGCGCGGCGTCCGCGTCGTGGAGGTGATGCTCGACGGCTGGGACACGCACGAAGACAACTTCACGCGCGTGAAGAAGCAGCTCGCCATCCTCGACCCGGCCATGGCGGCGCTCGTGACGGACGTCTCGCAGGCGAAGACGGGCATGTTGTCGGGCACCGTCATCCTGTGGCTCGGCGAGTTCGGACGCACGCCGCGCATCAACGGTCGCGACGGTCGCGATCACCATCCAAAGGCCTTTAGCGCTGTGCTCTCGGGCGCCGGCGTCGCGCCTGGCATCGTCGGCGCGACGGACGCCGAAGGCGCGAACGTGGTCGGCAAGAGCGTGAGCGTCGCGGATCTGCTCGCGACGGTCTACACGCTCGTCGGCATCTCGCCGAGCCAAGAGTTCGAGTCCCCGTCGCGACGGCCCATCGCCATCACCGACTTGGGAGTCCCGATCGCCGCGGCCCGGCGCTGACCGTTCGCTGAAGCCACCGTTTTGGCGCCTACCCGCTGCGCGTGATCTTCACCGCCGGATAGGTACCGGAGCGTAGGTGCGCCGCGGCCGAGGGCGGCGCCGCGGGGGCGACGAGATCCGGCGAGGTGCTCGTGGATTCGCGATTGGAGGGCGGGACCATGGAATCGCTTGCCCGTTCGAGCAGCGCCAGGCGCTCCGCCACGCGGACGTTCAACGCCGTCGCAACGTCACGGTCGAGCAGCGACGTCGTCAAGAACAGCGCAAAGGAGACGAGCTCGTCGAGGCGGCGAATCAGCTGGGCGATGGGCGCCTCGCCGGGGCGGGCCGCTAGGTTTCGCGCGACGCGTTCGGCAACGACGGTGCCGTCGGCGAGGGGCCAGGCGCTGTCGAGTAGCGCGGCCAACGAAGGGCTCCCCGCGACGAAGCGCGACAGCCCGGCGCGAAGGTCTTGCCCCACGTAGCTCGTGTCGCATCGTTGGTGGATCTCAAAGAGGGCGCCGCTGTAGATTTCGACGATGGCCCTGGCGCCGCGCGGACGCGGTGGCGCCATGCGGACGAGCCCGGAACGGACGAGCTCGGCGATGCCCTTTCGCGTCTCGTAGTCGAGCCACCCTGCGCGGCGACCGACCTCCGCCACAGAGCGCCGACCATCGCAGAGCGAATAGAGCGTGACGAGTTCGCTCGGGACCGCGCGCGTCTCGAGCGGCTCCGGAATGTGATGCTCGCTTTCGATGCACGTGGCTAGCTCGCCCAGCTCGTCGAAGCGTTGGGCGCTCTCCATGAGGAGCTCCATGAGCGAGATGCTCTCGCGGAGCCGCGCGGGCGAAGGGCGCGAGAAGAAGCTGAAGGCTCCCGTCTCCGCCGCGAGGACCCCGTAGACGACGAGCCGCGCCGCTTGCTCCACGGCAAGGGCGAGATCGGCCGCGACCACGGCGCCCGACTGCTCGAGGGCTTCAACGAACGAGCTGCCCGAGACAACCGCGGTTCGCGCCACGAGGTCGACGGTGTCGCGCGATGCGACCCCGCGAGTGAGGATCACGTCGACGACCTTCTCACCGCGGGCGTCGCTCGTCGCGTCGATGACGCGCCCCTTCTCGAGAACCACGGTGCGCGTCGCGCCGCCGCTTCGAACGATCAGCGTCCCGGACCATCCGGACTGCCCCATGAGCGCGAGCACATCGAACATGGCCCCGCGCGTCTCGATCTCGCCAGCGAGGCGAAGCGTGGGTTCGGTGGGGCGACGCATGAGCATGTGCCCCGCGGAGCCGTCGACGATGCACCACTCGCCGGAGCGTTGCTTGAGCTCCTCAGCGGCCACGCGCCCCACGGGCGTCACCATCCCCTCGCCAATCCGGACAACACGCTCCGCCATTCAGACAACCTCCGAGAGGGGTACTCTTCGGTATGGCCGCCCTGGTCGCTACACTTACCATTCACTTTTGTGGTGCAAGTGGAACGGTTTCCCACTCCGTCGCACAACGTCGCCGCGCCGTTGCGCGAGTAGGGCATGCATCGATCCGCGGGACGCCCCTGGCGGCCCTCCGCGGCGCGGTCGCGTGCCTCAATGGGGATCGCCACCGCACCGCGAGGGCAAGAGCCCGCGCGGGGCTAGCCGATTGGCACGCTCGAGAGAGAGCTTGCACGATGCGCCCTGGCACACAGCGGGCGCGAGTTCATGAAGCTTGGCAGCCGCAGCTCCCGCGAGCCTGAACTCACGAACGTTCGTCGTCTCCTCGAACTCCGCCGGCAACACGCTCTCGTTGTCCGCCAAAGGGACGTGCCCAGCGAAGTAACAGTACACATCCTCAGCGATGAACGTCCCGCCCTGCTGCCACTGTCCAGTTTGAAAACAGCGGACGTTGGAGTCGCGCTCCGAGCCGCATCGGTCGACGAACGGCGCATCGCTCCACGTGATCTTCGTCTCGCCCGGCAGCGCCGCCACGAGGGTTCCTTTGGGAACAACGTTGCGCGCCACCGCTGGCACTTGGAGCAGCGCCGCGTGCAGCGGTGAGCCGCGCGAAATCTCTCCCGTGACAAAGGCGGTGGTGGGCGCTCCAAAGAGGCTCAAGTTTCCAAGGTCGCTCGCGTTCTCGTCGTCAGGTGCGGAAGAGCAGCCGACGATGGCGGAGGCAACAGCAACGACGAGCACAAAGGAACTGTGGCGAAATGACATGGTGGACCTTTCGTTGGGCATGCCTCGCATGGAGCACGGCGCGTGCCTCGGATTCGGGCGACGGCGCGCGGCCAATTTCGCGCTGGTTTGCCAAACGCGGGAGTGCCGACGCGTCGCTCGACAAGTTCCGTCACTCGCTCGTGACCGGGAACCAAATTGCCGACGCTCCTCTTGTCCTCACATCGAGTCGCATCCTGTCCACACACGTTGGGTGCGCCACCGCGTTGCCGCCGAAGCGCCCTCGACGGGGGCAAAAACTCCACGCGCTTCGAGATCGACCGCTTCTCTGGAGGCCGATGCGCACGCGCTCCGTCTGTGCAGCCTGTGCAGCGCCATTGGCCTTCGCCCTCGGGGGCTGTCAGCTCCTGTTGGGCGATCGCACGGAGGGGCCAGCTCCTGTCGCGAGCGCCGCAGCAGCGTCCGATGCCGGCGCGCCCGATGCGCTTCCGGATGGTGCCCCCGCGGCGCGACGCCGATCAGCACGGACCCATCGGCAGCTTGGGTCACCGTCAGCCCGACGTCGGTGTACTGGTGGTCGACCAAGCAGAGCGCCATCCAGGTCGCGACGAAGCGCGACAACTTCACCAAGGCCGTCGTCACGCGCCCCGGTCAAGTCGTCACCGACCTCGTCGTCTCGCGCGCCGAGGATCTTTCTGGATCGAAACGGGTCCCGATGGCTCGGGCGGCAACTCGTGCCGAATCCTCGGGTTCGAGCACAACGGACTCGAGGCCAAGTTGCTCTACGCGCCTGCGCCGGCGAAAAACGCGACCCTGCGGCACCTGGTCTACGGGCAGAATCAGCTCCGCGCCGTCAGCGACGGCAACTTGGTGTCCGTTGACCTTCGGGCTCCGGTAAACAGCTCCTCCATCGTCATTGGCATCACCCCCGACGGGCTCGCCAGCGACGGCGCCACTCTTTTCTACACGTACGTGAGCTCCACGCCGGGCCTCAACTCCATCATCGCCCTGACCGCGCCGCCGCGCGCCGTCGCTCTTGAGCTGAACACGGCGCGAAACCTTGCCGTCGACGAGACGCAGATCTTCTTCGTGCAAGGCACCCCGGACGCGGGGACGAGCCGAATTTCCGCCGTGCCAAAGACCGCCGCTAAAGCCCAAGGCGACGCCATCGCGATGTTGTCCGTCGGCGAGGAGAACCCCATCGCGCTGGCCATCCACAGGTCTGGTCCCAACGCGTCGGCCGTCGTCTGGGCAAACGCAACAACGGGCGCCATTCGTCGGCGGGACCTTCGCAAGGGCGGCACCACGACCACCTTGGCCACCGCCAACAGTCCCAACGCCATCGCCGTTGACGACGACGGCGTCTATTGGAGCAGCTCCGACGGCGTCACGCGGCTCCCCCCGTGACGGTCGTTTTATGGACGCGGATCATCTCCATGGGGCATGGATCGGTTCGCCTGAGGGGGGGCCGACGCTGGGGGCCAAAGCCGTCCGCGGGCAGGGGAATCACTGCGCGAAAGCCATGATCGGGCCAGGTACGACGTGTGCATACACGCGGCCATGCGCATCCGCTTCCCGCAACTCTCGCTCTTCGGCTCCTTCGTCTGTCTCGCTTCCCTAGGTTGTTCCGGCGGAGCGTCCTCCGATGCGACCGGCGGCGAAGACGAGGACGTGGGCGCGCTCGAGCGGGCCGGCCAGGCCGTGTCGCTTCACCTTGCCATCGCCGAGAGCAAGCTCGTCTTTAGCTCGCACGTCGAGTCCTTCAGCATCAGCGATGGAGGCGACAAGACGCTCCCGTGCCGCGATCGCGAATTTTATCTGACGAGCAAGGACAGCCTCTACAAGGACGGCTGGTCGGTGCGCGATGCGGCTCGCTTCGGCGAGGACGCCGAGGGCGCGAAGTTCCACGAGTACCCGTTCGCATCGTGCCGCGACGACAAGACCGAGATCCTCGGGTGGTTCGGCAAGGAGCGCGACATCGAGTTCATTCCGTCGGAGCAACTGCTCGACAACGACTACAAGCCGTCGCGCCTGCCGCTCATCCTGCAGCGGAAGAGCATCGGCCAAGCGGACGCGAAGTACTTCTCCTGCGACGGGGACTTCAAGAAGACCCTCGTTCGCGAGAGTGAGAACGCGAAGTTCTTCGACATCTCGGTCACGTGCAAGGCGCGCAGCGCACCGACCAAGGCGCAGCTCGGGCCCGTCGACTTCATCGCGGAGCCGGGACCGTACGCAGCGGTGGCCTCGTACAAGCCGTGGAGCCTGCCCGCCGTGGCGTCCGATGCGGCCGCCTTCGACCGCGTTCGCGAGGCGCTGCTCGGCCAAGTCGGCGAGGGCAAATACAACGGCGCCATGAGCACGCTGCAGAAGACGTGCGGGCTCGAGGTCGACAAGACCGACGGGGCGCTCGTCGTCTCGCACACCATCGATAGCAGCAGCCGCACGCGTCGCCTCGAGCTGCGCGCCGCCGACCTCTTGGGCTTTGCCGAGGGCGACGTGTACGCCGATCCGATTCGAGTGAAGGGAGAGCCCGTGGGCAAGTTCGCCGCGGCCGAGTTCAAAGACGGCAAGGGCGGCTCGCTCGTGGTGCGCTTCGAGGCGAACACCTCGCTCGACGCGAAGATCGTGCGGATCAACGGCTCGGAGACCTACTGTCGGCGACTCGTGAAAGAGTGAGCAGCGCCTGTCGCTGACGCAAGCCCCGCGCACGCGGATGGGCCCGCCCGCCACCCGTGGCGGGCCGGCGCATCTGCCTCATAGCTCGGACGTCAGACCGCGTCCCAGCACCGCCCTCCGCGCCATCGATTCGGCATTTGCCGCGTCGCGCTCGCGCGTGCCACTCGGTCTCGTCCATCCGCCGCGCGGCGCTTGGGAGGACTCCATGAACAAGACGACTCGTAAAGCCGGGATGGCGCTGACCCTCGCACTCGTCGCGTGCGGAGCCACGGTAGACGGCAACGGAAGCGGCGGTGGCGGCGGGGCCGGCGCCTCGCCGGGGGCCACGCCGGCGAGTCCCGCGGGCCCGCCGACCGACAAGCTCGATCTGCTCTTCGTCGTCGACAACTCGGCCGGCATGGCCACGAAGCAGACGTACCTTCGCCACGCCATCGCCGATTTCGTCGACCGCCTGGTGCGCCCTCGCTGCCTCGACGACCAAGGGCGCAGCGTCGGCCGTGCTGAGATTGGTGGGGCATGCCCGGCAGGGACACCTGAGTTTCTGCCGCTCGCAGACTTGCATGTGGGCTTCATCTCCTCGTCACTCGGTGCGCGCGGCGGCGATCAGTGCGGCGCGACGGAGCCCACACGGCACAACGACGACGGGGCTCATCTCCTGGGCCGCGTGCGCAGCGCAGAAGATCCTGTGGCCGAGGCGACGCCGGTCCCCTTCGTCGCCTGGCTTCCGCCTATCGCGTCGAACGCCGGCAAGCCACGCGATGCGGAGAGCGTCGGCACCACGCCGTTCACCGACGCCAGCAGGTTCATCGCCGCCGCCCAGCGCATCTTGGACGGCGTCGGCCAAGACGGCTGCGGCTACGAGTCGCCGATGGAAGCGGCGTACCGGTTTCTCGTTCAGCCTGATCCCTACGAGCGCATCGTGAAGGTCGGGGATACGGTCCGCTACGTAGGCTACGACTTCAAGCTCCTCGCCGAACGGAAGGCCTTCCTGAGACCCGACTCGGCGGTCGCCGTGGTGCTTCTGACCGACGAGAACGAGTCGAACGTCGCGCCGATGGCCCTTGGCGGCCGTAGCTGGTTCTTCGCCGACTCGAAACGGGTGCGGCCGGGCACGGCCGCATGCGCGACGGCCCCCGGGAGCGGCGATTGCACGAGCTGCTATTTGAGCGTCGCGAGCGGGGACCCCGGTTGTCAGCGCCCCCTCCAGGAAGACACGGACCATCCCAACGTGCGCTTCTTCGACATGAAGAGACGCTTCGGCATCGACCCGCGGTATCCCGTCGAGCGCTACGCGCGCGGCTTGTCCGAAACGTTGGTGCCCCACCGCGACAGCGAATACGAGCCTTGCGACGGAGCGGACTGCGAACCCTTCGCGTACACCGGCTCGGCGAAAGCGACGTGCCGAAATCCCCTCTTCGCGTCCGAGCTGCCCTCCGGGCAAGGCGAGGAGCTCTGTGAGCTTGCGCCCGGCCCGCGCACCCCCGACAAGATCTTCTTCACGGTCATCGGAGGGGTGCCGTGGCAGTTGCTCACCGAGGCCCCGGACGATCTTTCCGCGACGAACAGCGCTCCGTACAAGACGAAGCTCGGCGACACGGATTATCGGTCGCTCGTCGGCGAAGCGCCCGCCGCGTATCGCTTCGACGGCCAACACCCGCTCATGCAGGAGTCGCTGCAGCCCCGCGAAGGCGCCTCCGCCGATGGCGCCCACACGCGCGACTGGAACACGGAGGGCAGGAACGTCCAGTACGCGTGCACGTTCGATCTCCCGGAGCCCGTCGACTGCGCCCTCCGGGAGAACGTCGACTTCTGCGATTGCAGCGAACCCACCGACGCGCCGGTCTGCTCGCCGACCGACCGCAAGGTCCAGATCCGCGGCGTCGCTTCGCCCTCGACGCGCCCCATCGCGCTCGCACAGTCCCTCGGCGATCGCGGCCTCGTGGCCTCCATTTGCCCCCGCGAGCCCCGCGATCGCGCGAGCAGCGCCTACGGGTATCGCCCCGTCATGGACCAACTGGTGAGCCGCATGGCGGCGGTTTTCAAGAAATAGTCAGCGCGCGAGAGCTCACCCTCGCGAAGCCCGGGACCCGCCTCGGCGCGCTCCTTCCGACGCGGGAGCGGTCAGAGCTCGACCGCCGCGAACGTATCGCAGGCCTCGAGCCTCGTGGAGTCGAAGCCGCGCCGGAACCAGCGTGCGCGCTGCGTCGACGTGCCGTGCGTGAACGTCTCGGGCTTCGCGGTGCCTCGCGCCGCCTTCTGCAGACGGTCGTCTCCGATGGCCGCTGCCGCGCGCAACGCCTCGTCGAGATCGCCCGCGTCGAGGAGCTTTCGCTTCGCCGCGTGGTGGCCCCAGAGGCCTGCATAACAGTCGGCCTGCAGCTCGAGGCGCACGGAGAGCGCGTTTTTCTCGCCCGGCGCGCGCCGCTGTGCGCTCCGCATCTTCGCTTCCGTGCCCAAGACGTGCTGCACGTGGTGCCCGATCTCGTGGGCCATCACGTAGGCCTGGGCGAAGTCTCTCGGTGCTTTGAAGCGCGCCGCGAGCTCTCGGTAAAACGACAGGTCGATGTAGACCTTTTCGTCGCCGGGGCAATAAAAGGGCCCGCTGGCGGCGCTCGCGTCGCCGCACGCCGAGCGCGTGCCGTCCCAGAAGAGCACGAGCGTCGACCTGCGATACGCGGGGGTCGTGAGCGCGCTCGACCAGAAACGTTCGGCGTCGTTGAACGCGCCCACGGCCACGCGCTCCAAGTCCTTCTCCTGTGCGCTGCGAGCGCCCGCATTTCCGGCAGGACCGCCTTGTGTGCCGCTGGTGTGGGTGGGCCTTTGGTCAACGCCGAGGTCTCGGAAGAAGTTCCGACCAAAGGCGACGCTCGCCACGGCGACCACGATGAAGCCGCCGAGGCCGAGCCTCACGCCGCGCCCGCCGCCCCGGCCGCGTCGGTCTTCAACGTTGGAGTAGTCCGGCTCACCTTCGAAGCGCACGGCCTTAGGCTAGCGCAAGGGCTGGGCGCGATGCACTCGAGGCGCGAGCGTCGCTCGCGGCGGCCGCCGTCCTGCGGAGGGTACGGCGGCACTCGCGCACTCGGGCGCACGAAGCGCGCCCCCGCAGAGGTTCTTCTCCAAGAGCTTCGTGTAGTCGTCGGAATGGAAGGTGCCTTCGACGTTGTCCTTGTAAGAGCCGTCGATGCGAAGGACGCCCGCCGCAAAGGACAGCTTCTTCGACGTGGCGCCCGAGACGTTGCGGAGCTCGATGCGCTTGAGCTTCGTGGTGATGGCTTCCTTGCCGACGGCGTCGCGGCAAAGGCCCCCGATGGCCATGGCCGCTTCGCCGATGCCGCGGTTGGTGCCGAGGACCTTCAGCGCGACGATGTCACTGCCGAAGCTCGCCCAGTCGATGTCGACGCGGAGGTTCATCCCGCAGCGCTCGCGAACGGGCCGCATGCGCTCGTTGAAGTGATCTTGCGCGTACTTCATCTCCTTCTTGGCTTCGAGGGTCATGGTGGCCGGCGGCTCGGCCGAGACCGCGGTTCCGCCGGGGCCCGCCGCCGAGGCTGACGTCGCCGTCGTGGCGCTCGCCGACGAGTCCGGCGGAGAAGCTGAGGCAGGGGTCGATGCACCGTCTCGGACCGCGGCGTTGGCTCCGCCGCACGCGACGAGCGAAAGGTACGAGAGCGCGAACATCATCGTCTTCATCATGGGAGGTCTCCTTGGTTTCTGAACAGCATTCGAATCTCGAAAATCAGAGTGACTGGCTTAGTTGGCGAACGAGATCGGTGGTCGCGACGCCGCGCGACGCCGCGTAGGGCGCCTCGAGGGTCAAGGTGCCGTCGGCGAAGATCGCGCGCGCTGGCTTTTCGGCTGCGCTGCTCCGGAGCCGAACGAGCTTCACCTTCGTGAGCGCCTTCCTTCCGAGGTCGTCACTTGCGATGCGCGCGAACGCTTCTTCGAGACGCCTCACTTGGCGCGTGACGTTGCGGTGGGCCGCGTCGTCGCCGCCGAGCGACGCGACGTCCAGTTCGAAGAGCACCTTCGCCCCCGACCGGGCCTCTACCGACGCGCTCCACGCCGCAAGGTGCAGGCGTGACGCGAGGGCCGGCTGCGGCGCGTCGGGCAGGGGAGCGGCGTCGGCGTCGCGCGTCACCAGAACCGGGTCTCGCCCCGGCGCGAGGAAGCGAACGCGTCCCCAGGCGTCACCCTCTGCCCAGGTGCGCTCGTCGTCGTCGATGAACGCCGTGACGCTTGACGACGCGACCCGCGCCCGAAGCACGATCACCTCCGGCGTGCCGTCGACGCGCAGCTTCGGCTCTCCTCGTCGATCGAAGACGAAGCCTACGGTGCCGTCACCGCTCGAGTAGTGGCCGAGTCGCAGCTTGGGCGTGCGCGCGTCGGGGCTGCTGTCGCTCGAGGTCGGGGCGCAACTCGGAGGTGCGCCCGGCGGTGGCGGCGAGCCGAAGACGCCGAGGAAGCACAAAAGGTAGATGCCGCTGCACATGGGCGTCGTTCTCCATCGCCCATTCGAGGCGCCTCTCGCGGCGCTCTTCCGTCGAATCGGCGTACGAGAACGAGTGGAGCAAGGCGCGTGCTAACGCGCGAAACCATGGAAGATCACACTATGCTCTCGCCGATCGCAGGAAACGCCTTGCCACAAGGGGGGCCTTCTTCGCTGCTGTTGGCAAGAAGAGGCACGCGGAAGCGCACGCGCGCAGGCGGCACCCCGTCGTCTGACCTCACCGGCCGGTACGAACGCTGAGCGCGCGCGCGTCGCGGGCGCGCCCGCTCACGGCGGTCGACGGGTTTTGCGGCTGTCTTCGCGGTCGTCAACGGCGGCATCGTCCTTGCGACCGTGGCCTACGAAAGGGAAGGCCACCATGCTCCTCCGCAACGCTCAACTTCGTTTCGTCGCGCGCACCTCGCTCTTCGCATCTCTCGCCCTCGGCGCCATCGCTTGCGGCGCCGCCGTGGATGACGGCGGCGAGACGGAGGTGACGCCCGAGCAGCCAGAGGCCACCGTCAACGCGCAAGCGATCAACCGCGGCGGCCTCGTGTGCGGGGCCTGTTCCCCGACCTCGACGGCCGGCGAAGTCTGCCGCTTGGTGAAGCAGTATTGCGACAAGGAGGGGCATCTTCACTGCGACTACGACTGCCCCACGATCGTGCTCCCCGGCTCGATCGGGCGGTAGTCGAACGACGCGTCGTGGTCTGCGAGTACCATGGCCTCTCCATGTCCGCGTTCCGCAACTTGGGCGCCGGGGTGCTCTTCTTGGCCGCGGTCGCCACCCCGCGATCCATCGAAGCGTCCACCTGCGGCGCCGTCGAGTACACGTTCGTGCCGGGGCCCTCGGGGGTCGTCCCGAGAAACGCGCGCGTGTGGCTTACGCTCCCAACGACCTGGGAGCTCACCGGCACGTGCCGCGCGACGAGCGCCAAGCGGTGCCCTGAGCCCGAAGGCCAATACGCGCTCGTGCTCCGCTCCGCGACGACGGGAAAGGACGTGAAGACGCGCATCGATCACACGACCGGTCAGGAGGATCGGGTCCTCAGCGTTCGTGGCTTCGAGCCCCTCGACGCGAACACGCGCTACGAGGTCTGGCTCGTGCGCGGGGAGACCGGCCGCATCCTGGGGACCTTCCGAACGAATGCCGAGATCGATCAAACGCCGCCGTCGTGGTCCAAGCGCGTGCGGGTCGTGGAGGTGCGCGGCGCGGCGCCACGGAAGCTGGCGCGCGGCAAGGGCGGCGTCGTTACGCTGCCTGACGGCCTCGCGCTCGACGGTCCCTTCGTGACCCTCGAGGTCGACGCGCCCGTCGACGGGCCGTCGCCCTTCGTCGCTCTTCGCATTCACACGATGAACGGCACGTTCCCCGGTGGGAATGTGATCATTCCCGTCGCGGCCGGCGGGGGACCGACGCAGCTGACGTTGGGCGGTAGCCTCCCGCCTTGCGCGTACAGCGCCATCGCGCTCCCCGAGCGGCCCGAACGCGTGAAGATCTCGGTGCAGGCCATCGACATCGCTGGAAACCTCGGCGAAGAGACCTCGCTCACGGTGAACTTGCCGCGGTGAGTCTCACGCGGGTTTCGCAAAACGCGCCGCGAAGGCGCTGGGACTCGAGCCCACCACGCTCTTGAAGTCGCGCGCAAGGTGGGCCTGGTCGGCGTAGCCCAGGTCCGCGGCGAGGGCCGCCAGCGAGGGCGCGAGACCCTGTTCCATGCGCTTCGCAATTTCCTGCAGACGGTTCCGGCGAATCACCTGCTTCGGCGTGGCGCCGACGTGCTCACGGAAGAGCCGCTGGAGGATTCGGCGGTGCACGCCGGCGACCTGCGCGAGCCGTTCGACCGTCGTGATCTCGCTGTCGGCGACAACTCGAGCCACGAGCGCGATCGCCAGGCTCGGTTCGTTGTCCGGTGCGAGGCGCCTCTTTTTGCGCAGCCAGTCGGCGAACGCTGCGAACGCCTCTTGATCTCCACCGGGCCGTAGGACGGCGTCCTCCAAGGCGAGGACCTCGTCACCAAAGACGTCGCGAAGGGGGACGATGCGGTTCGTGAACACCGTCGCAGCGGTCGGGAGGAACACGCGCGCGGCCCCGGGCCGGAGCTTCACGCCACGAACGAGGCCCTGGTCTTCCAAGACGCGCCGCCATACGCGAGTCCACACGCCGACGATGCGGCTGCCGCCGTGCGCGCCGCCGGCTTCGAAGACAATGTGAAGGGACGGATCGCCGAGGAGCACGCTTGTGTGGGGCGGCTGTCCACGAAGGTCCCAGCGACCCGTCCAGAAGTCTTGCACCACGTCGCGAAGATCCGCGTCGGGCGCGTGCGTGCAGGCTTCGACACGCTGCCCGCTAGCGCGGTCCGACAAGAGCCCGCGGGTGCGTTCGCCGGGGCTTGGTCGCGTTTCTACAAGCGGCGCCCTTCGCCCCATGGCTACATCATCGTCAAAGAAGGAGCTTCTTCATGGAAAAAGTCATCGCCAAGAACATTTCCGACATCGCCCCCTACGCGGGACCGCACGCGATTCCGGGGATTCGCTTCCGCCCCGTGCGCGAAGCCCTCGGTGTCACGTCTTGGGGGATGAACGTGCTCGAGCTGGACGCTCATTGCACCGGCTACCCTGAGCACGACCACGCCAAGGACGGGCAAGAAGAGGTCTACCTGGTGCTGAGCGGGAGCCTTGTCCTAGAGGCCGAGGGCGCTTCGCGCACCTTTCGCACCGGTGACTTCATCCGCGTCGCGCCTCCGCTCCGGAGAAAGTTCGTGACGAAAGATGAAGCGGCGACGCTGCTCGCGCTAGGCGGGACGCCCGGCAAGTCGTACACGCCGTCGATGGGGGGATGAGCGCCGCCACGGGCTCACGTTCGCGAGCCGGCTTGGTTACGCTGGCTCGCGTGCCACGCGCGCACCCGACAGGAGTCATCCATGGCCGAACTCAAGACCAAGAAGGAATCCACAAGCGTCGACGAATTTCTCGGCGCCATCGCAGACGACAAGCAGCGCGCCGATGCGCTTCGGCTTCGCGCTCTGATGGCGAAGGTCACTGGAGACAAGGGCTCCATGTGGGGCAGCGCCATCGTGGGTTTCGGAAAGCGGACGTACAGGAACGCATCGGGCAAGGAGAACGATTGGTTTGAAACGGGCTTCTCACCCCGCAAGGGCAAGACGGCCCTCTACGTGTCGTCGGGGGCCCCTCTCGATGTTGCGGCGGTGAAGAAGCTCGGGAAGGTCGAAGTCGCGAAAGGCTGCTTCTACGTGAAGTCGTTGGCCAACGTTGACGAGGCTGCGCTGCTGGCTTTCGTGAAGGGCGCGGTCGCGAAGTTGCGGCAAGGCTCCGGCGCCACGGAGGCGAAGCCCGCGAAGGCCGTGAAGCCCGCGAAGGCCGTGAAGCCAGCGAAGGCCGTGAAGGTGGCGAAGGCCGTGGAGGCGAAGGGGGCGGCGAAGCGGCCTTCGGCGAAGCGAGTCCGCACCACGTAGCAAGACCGCCGCTCGCGCCATGAGAGAGGCGCCGCCGCCCAGAATCGCTCACAGGCGGTCGCGTCCGCTCATTCGCACGCGCCTTCCTACGGGGTCCCCATAGTTGCCTCGCCGCGACACTCACCCGCGGCAAGGAGAATCCCTTATGACCTCGAATCGCTTCGCGCTGCTCGTTGTTGGCCTGACCTCCATGGGCGTACCGCTCGCTGCCTGCAGCGATGACGACCCGGCTTCGCCGTCTACGAGCGGAGGGGGAGACGCCGGAAGCTCGAGTGAGACAAGCACGGGCACCGACAGCGGCTCCGGCGGAAGTGACGCCTCGACGGCCGCCGATTCCGGCACCGACGCCGCGGCCCCGAAGGCGTTCGTCCGTGTCGCGCATCTCTCGCCGAACGCGCCCGCGGTGAAGGTCTGCGTCACCGCGTCGAGTGCAACCTTCTCCGCGACCGACGTTCCCGCGACGCCGGCCCTGACCTTCAAGCAGGTCACGACCTACCTCGAGGTCCCCGCCGGCACGTACAAGGCGAGGCTCGTGGCCGACTCGGCCACCAACTGCGCGACCTCTCTCGCAGGGCTGCCCGACATCACCTTGCCGGCGCTCGCCGCCGGTGACTACGCGACGGCAGCCGCCATCGGCAAGCTCGGGAGTGATGCGTCGGCCACGGCCTTCACGGTCAAGCCGTTCTTCGATCTGCTCGCGGCGCCGGCTGCCGGCAACACCCACCTCCGCTTCGTGCACGCAGCGCCCACGACGAACATCCCTGTCTTTGTCGGCGCTGCGTCCGGCGCAAACCTGTCGGCGGCTCTCTTCAGCTCGGTCGCGTACAGCGAGACAGACGCGGCTCTAGCGGCGACGAAGGGCTACAAGCCGATCGCAGCCGCCGACACCAAGATCACCCTTGGCGCGGCGGCGTCGGCAACCGGCGCCACGGTCTGGGCGAGCGACGCCATCAAGGCCGCAGGCCTCCCCGACCAGGGCATTCGAACGGCGTTCGCCATCGACGCCGCCGGTGCCGCGTCAGCGGGACAAGTCGACGTCCTGGTGTGTGACGACAAGGCGACCGGCGCCGGCGTCAACGCCACTTGCGCGGTCTTGCCGAAGCTCTGAGGCAGCGCGAGTCCCCGCGCTTCTCCCACGAAGGAGGAGCGCGGGGAGTGAGCCGTCGGACCCTGCGGTCGCGCGCAAGGGGACGCTACCGGTACACTTGCTCGGGCGGGAGCGGTTCGACGACGAGCGTCGTCTGTTGGTACTGGCCCTTTCCGGCGCCGATCGCCGCGATGCGGCAGGCGAGGACGCGGCCCACGAGCGGAGCATAGGGCACCTGCAGATCGCGGCGCGGGTGCAGCGGGAGCGGCCGAACCTGGTGCGGCACGTAGACGGACACGTCCTCGTAGTGCCAGCCAGCGCCGTAGATGATCCCTGTCTCGAGGTCCCTGACGAGGGGCTGACTCGGCACGGGCTCAACACCTTGGAACATGCTCGCCGCGGCTGCGAACACGTGCACCTCGACGCGATGGCCGACGGGAATCGGCATGGCATACAGGATGTTCAGCGTAACGGGCTCGTGCATCGGGCGAGGATAACCGGCGGCACACTGTCCGGGGCGCGAACCACTCAGCGGAAGACCCCGGCGGAGTGCCGCGGCGACGTTTCTTTGCCGAAGACGTACGCGTCACGCGGCACGCGCTGCGCAGGCGGGTCGACCGTCGGGGCTTCCGTGGCGGCGGGTGGTTGTCGTAAGACTATGGGTTCATGCTGCAAGCCCGTCCTCGCCGTGTCGCTCTCGTGCACTCGAACCTCGCCGGGGTCTTGCTGGCGGGCGCTATCCTCAGTGCCGCGTGCTCCGCGTGCTCCGAGGGAGAGCTCAGCGCACCGGGCGCCGACGGTGGCTCGACGCAGGACGGGGAGGCGTCCACCACCGACGCAGGCGCCGCCTCCGACGCCTCTGTCACCGGCGACGCTGCCCTCGCCAACGACGCGGCCGTCGCGGACGCAGGCAGCGGGTTCATCGTGGCCGACGTCGACGGGACGAAGGTGAACGCGACGGTTAACGTCGGCGCGCGACCGGGCCCCGTCGGCACGCTACAGCTCGGGGCGGGCACCGACGCGCTCACGACGAGCGCTAGCTACAAAGGCTTCATCCTCGGGGTGAAGAACGCCGTGGGGACTCACTCGTGCGCCACGCTCGGCGCGGCTTCGATGAACTTCGGCTTCAACGAAGCCGGTAAGCCGGTGGGCTGGGTGGCCGACAACTACAAGGGGACCTGCTCCGTCGAGGTCACGCGCGCGGCGGCCAACGTCGGCGACGCGATCGAAGGAACCTTCTCAGGCACGTTGGTTGACCTCGCGAAGGCGGAGCACAGCGTCACGGGCGGCTCCTTCAAGGTCTCCCGCGTCCAATAGCGCCGCGTTCAGTCCTGCGTCGCCGTGGAGGTGTGCTCCGCGATCGCATGCGCTCGTCGATCCCCATGATCGCCGCGCCGCACGAAAATTCGCGCGACGAGTCGTTGCATAGGAAGACGGCGCGTGTCTTCACGTAGCTGCCAGTGCGGTTACGTCAGCCGCGAAGAGGACCTCATGCGCACACTCGCCATCTCGCAATCTCGTTTCTTCTCTCACCTCACGGCACTCACGCTCTGCCTTGCTGGAGGCGCTCTCGTCGTCGGTTGCGCGTCCGCCGATGCCGACGCGTCCAGCGCCACATCCGAAGACGATCTGCGCGCGCTCATGAGCGCCGAGATCGTCGGTACGCTCGCCCCCGGCGAGACCAAGAGCGTCTCGCACGACGGTACGCGCGTGTACCGCGCCTTCGCGATGAACCTGTCGGCCGGCCAGCTTGTGGACCTTCGGGTGGAATCGCAAGATGGCGACCCGCGAGCGTGGCTCCTCGGCTCAGCCTTCCAGACCCTCGATCGCAGCGGCGACGTCAGCGCCACCGACCGAAACGCGCGCATCACGAAGACGGTGACGAAGGGCGGCACGTACTACCTCGCGTTCCGCGACGAGAAGTCGCGGCCTGCCACGTTTGCCGTCTCGTTCGCCAATGCATCTTCTCCGAGCAACTCCACGGCGGTCTGTACCGAAGACGCGCAGTGTGGCGGCGGCGCCGCGATGTGCTTCTTCGATCGCTGCGTGACGGTGCGGGACGAAAGCCAGCGCGTCGATTCCATCGCCAGCGGCATGGAGGCCGCCTTTGACACGAGCGGCTCCCTTCGCGTTGCCTACGCCCAGTCCTCCTGGTCGCGCACGACCGGCGCCACGAGCTATGCGATCCACGAAGGCCCATGGACAGCCGTTCAGAGCGGCAACGGCGGCGGCGTCTCGTCGCGGGGCGCAACCTCCGCGACCCGCGTCCGCTACGATCGCGCCGTCGGTCTCGAGCCGGAGCTTGTGTTCACGTCCGCCGGCTACCCCGGCGCGCCGGCCATCTTTGGCGACGACCAGGGGCCGCGGCCCGGATCGCGCGATGTCGTTCTCAATACCGCGATTGGGCGAAACGGGCAGGGGACGACCTTCCTCGCGATGGCGCTTCAATCGGCGAGCGGCGCAGGTTCTCGCTGCCGCCTTGTCCTGGCGGCGCGCCCCGCCAACGGCACCTTTGGCTCTCTGGAGGAGATCGACCTGTGCCGTTCGTCGGCCGGTTATCGCGATCTCGCGGTGCACGTTCGCAAGGACGGCGGTGCGGACGTCGTCGCCGCGGCCGAGTTCGGTGACATCGTGCGCTACCGTCGCACGAACGCCATCGACCCGTGGACGAAGACCTCGCTGGCGTCTACGGCTCCCCAAGGGCGGCCCCACTTCACCCATACGCATGGCGCCGACGGCACGACGCACCTCGTGCTGCAGCCGTACGCCTATACGACGAGCTCATCGCTGGCCGACTATGCGGCGACCTACGTCGAGCTCGACGACGTCGGCGTCGCCCGTTCCATCGCGCTCGGCTCGTACCCCACGCTCACGCAGGCGCCCTTCCCGGACCTCGCCGTTGACGGCACGGGCAACGTGTTCGTGCAGAAGCGCGCGCACGTGAGCTACGACCCAGCCTACGCTCGCGGGTCGGTGGTTCGCATCGACGCGCGGGGCACAGTCGCCGAGCGAAGCCTCGGCCTCTTGGCGACGGGCTCTTGGACCTACGCGTCGCTCGCCGTCGCGACAAGCGGAGAGCTCGCCATCGTGCACGTGGCCGATGGGCGGAACGTCTCCGCGCGCCGCTTCGTGCCAATCGCGCGCTGAGCGGTCCCGCCGAACCGACGTCGGACCTTCGTCGGGCGCGGGGGGCGGGCACGGGCGGGGCGGGCGCGCTCGTCCCGATGGACCAAACGTGGAGACCAGGTCGGCATCCGCGCCGACCTGGCGGCCCCCGCCGCTGCGATCGCGACTTCAGTCATTCCAACGCGATCAAGCTCGGCACGCGTCTGCGCAGTCTGCGCGTGCCTGCCGCCCATCGCGGCATGATCTCTGCTCATCGAGAGGATCATGTTGCTCGCAAGAAGCGCACTTCTCTCGTCTCTGGCGTTCGCGGTCGCGTGCGGTGCTGGTGGGCCACCGTCGGCGGAGGACGAGTCAAACCTCGAATCGCCGCCCGAGCAGGCTCCGCCGCTCCTCACCAAGACCGCCGTGGCCCGCTTCGCGGCAGACGAGGACCGGGTCTACGTGGGCTCGGCGATGAACCCAAGAATCGAAGTGGTGCGGCTCGACGGCACTGAGAGCTCGCGCGTCCTCTGGGATGGCGACCCTCGCGGCGCCGCCCCCAAGGTGACCTACCTCCAGGGGATGACCCTCGTTGGCAGCGACCTCGTGTTCGTTGCGAGCCACGAAGATCGAGTCGAGCGCGTCTGGCGCCTGCCGAAGGGCGGGGGCGCCGTCACCTTGCTCGCGAAGGCGGCGCTCGGGGATCAGGGCGTGGATGTCGCCCATGACGCGGCGACTCGCCGCCTCTACGTGAGCTCGGACACGTCGGTGCTCGTCGTCTCCCTCATCGACGGGGCCACCTCGTCACTCCCAACGGGGCGGCGCTGCCACAAGACCCTCGTCGACGAGTTCGGCGCGCTCTGCGTTCCGCGGCCCGACGAGGTGCAAGAGGCCTTCTACGCGGACTTCCGCGCGCCTACGCCGGCCTTCGCGCCGGTGACCTTCGCACGCGGCGGGCTCGTGTCCAAGCAGCTCGCCCTGCGTGACGGGCGTGTCTATGCGAACGTCGACGAACCTGGACGTCGTGCCGTCATCGGGCAACCGAACAACGACACAGTTGTGGCTTTCGACGCGAAGTCCGGTGCCGAGGTGACGGCGCAAAGGGGGCCAAACCGGAGGCTCGGCGAGCTCGAGTTCGGTCGCATCGCTGCCCGTCGTGACGGCACGGTGTGCATCACCGCGGGACGCCTCTTCTGCAGCACCCCGAGCGGAGACTTTCGAGTCGTCGCGACCTCACAACACTTCGCCTTCGACTCGGTCTCGCAGATCAGCTTCACGAACGCTCGGGTCGTGGTCGCGAGCCCCTATGGCGTCGTCGCGCCACACTTGATGTCAACCGGCGAGGCCGCCAGCGCGAACGGCGCCGGCGCGAGGTAGCGGATTCGGTTGCGCGGCTTGGGCGGCGGCGCCCGCTCATGTCCACGCGGCGAGGGTCCACACGCCGGCGAGATTGCCTTGTGGTGTCACGCCGACGACGAAGATGGACACGGTGGTCCCTTCCACGTTGCCCTCTTCGCCCTCGCGCCCGAAGTAGTAGACGCGGACGCCGCGAAGGTTCTTTGCGAGCGCTGCGTTGATGCGAGAGATGCGCGGGCATTGCTCCGGGTACGCCCCCTCGTGATCGCGACACGTGGCAAAGCCGTGCCGCCAGGCCGCGAACGACTTCGTCATCGACTTGAGCTCAAGGAGCGGCTTGTCCGCGTCGGCGTGCCGGTCGACGTAGGTCGCGAGCCTCTCCTGCAGCAGCTCCGCGGTCAGCGATCGCGTTCCCTGCGGCAAGGGCGCGTGAACGACCTCGAAGGGGTAGTCGGCCTCACTGATGTAGAGCGCGCCCTGCACGGCAGCTCTGAGCTCCGCTTCGATGGTCGCATCGCTTCGTGCCGCCGACAGCGGCGCGTCGTCGTCAGCCAACGCCTCCGGAGCGGCGGAGCAGCCGACGTGTGCGACCGCAAGACTCAAGACGGCCGAGAGCAACAACGGACTCTTCATGCGGGTCTGTGTGTCACGCGCTGCGACGGTGGCAACGGCGGCGCCCGAGTTTTAACCGGGGAGAACGAGCGACGGGAGCCACCCACCCGGGCTCTCGGGGCGCTTGCTCAGTGACGGCCGACCACGCGGCCTTGGCCCTCGCGAGGGGCTGCTTCGAGATGCTCGTAGCGCAGCGAACGGCGCCACGAGACGAGCTATCCTCTCATGGCCATGATGTCCTTCAGCTACGACCTCGTTTGGGGTGTCGGCGTGTGGCGATTCCAAGGCTCCGTCAACAGCGACGCGGACTACGAGCGCTACATCAGCTCGTTGCACGAGCTCGACGTGCGCATGCGGGGGCGTGAGTCGACGGCCATTGTAGTCGTCGACCGCGATAACCCGACGCCGAACGCCGCGTGGCGAAAGCGTATGGCCGAGGCCACCAGGACCGTGCAGTCGACGCCGCTGCTTGTCTTCGTGTCGGAGTCACGCGTGGCGCGGGCCGTGGTGACGGCCATTAACTGGATCCGGCCGCCTCCCTACGAGATCTCCATTCACGCCTCCTTCGAGGAGGCGGTGGTCTGGCTCGCGGGGCGGCGGCCAGGTATCGCGCGCAAGGTCTACGACGACCTCATGGACGAGGCCTCGCGAGCCCGCCCACAGTCGGCAACGAAGGCGGCTTCATTGGGCCGCGTCGTCGACCGTTGATAGCAGGGGCCACCGCCGTGACCACGGCGCCAGCTCAGGAGCCCGAAAAGAAGCTCTCGATGGCGGCGCTGCTTCGCTTGGCGTCCTCGAAGCCTAAGCCCACGAGCCGCGAGGTGAAGGCTGTGTCGAAGGCGAGGTAGCTCAGTAGGTCCCACCCGGTGCCGTCACCCACGCCGAGACCTTTCATCAAGTGACGCAACATCAAAGGCAGGTGCGCCTCGGCCTTGGCGGCGACGGCGCCGAGGTCGGTGGAGGGGAGCAGGAGCGTGGCCGGAAACAAGCGAAGCTCATGGCGCGAACGAGCGTCGGGCGGAATGAGAGCGAGCGTCCGGTTGATCCGGTCGACACGCTCGAAGTCCGCGTCGATGGCGTCGAGGAAGACGGCATTGAGCAGCGTGCCACCTACGTCCGCGTGACTCGGCGAACGAAGCGGCGAGTCACCGTGACGGAGCTCGAACGGGTCCGCCTCTCTCGAGCGGTGCCGAGTGCCGATGGCGAGCGCTCGGTCAGCGCCGAGGTGGATCGCCGGGCTGAACGGTGTCCCTAGGCGGATGCAACCGTCGGCGTAGAAGGCGCCATCGATTTCGACGGGGGGAAAGAAGACGGGGATGGCCGAGGATGCGAGCACGTGTTGGACACCGAGGCTGGCTCGGGCCCCCATGCGACCCGTGCGCGTCCATCCCGCGAGCTCACGGGCGCCTTGGTAGAAGGTGATCGCGATGCCGCTGTGATAGTTCGTAGCCGTCAACGCGAGCGTGCGCGCCCCGCCATCGAGCACGTGAGCCAGTGCGGTGCTGTCGACGTTCTCTTCGAGCAGCGTCCGAAGCGGGCTCGTATCCAAGAGCGACTTGGCGCGGCCGCTGCCTATGAATCCACCGAGCGCAAGGTCGGTGAGCCACCTGGCGCCGATGCTCGAGAGCGTCGCCACGTCGGTGCGGAAGACATCGCTGGCCTTCAGCGTCGCCCAAAGATCGCAGAGGGCGCGCGTCGCCCCCTGAAAGTCGTCTGCGCGGGCCATGAGAAACGCCGCGTTGATGCTGCCCGCCGACGTCCCCGTCACGACGGAGAACGGGAGCTCGTGCGCGCCGGTGATCTCGGCGATCCCGAGGAGCGCGCCCGCTTGGTACGCGCCGCGAGCGCCGCCGCCTGTGAGCACGAGGCCGTGCCTCAAAGGACCCTCCTCGAGCGCCCCTCGCGCTGCGTCACGCCTCAGCGCCTCGCTCTTGAATCTCGAAGGCGAAGGGAAGCGGGCGCGCCTCGTCGCGGCCACCGAGCAGGAGCAACAGATCCGTCGAGGTCACCAGGCCGATGAGCCGCTCCGACGGCCCGACGACGACGACGGCGTCGATCTTTCGTTCGGTCATGATCGCCACCAGCTCCGCGACCGATGTCGTCGCGTGACAAGTGATCGGATCAGGGGTCATCGCCACGGCAACGGGAACCTGCGGGACGTCCACCGTTCCATCCTCCCCGAGCTTGGCGCGAAGGAGGACGTCCCGGTCCGAGAGCATGCCGAGAAGGACGCCTCCCTGCACCACCGGCAAGTGGCGAATCCGCTCGCGGCGCATGATGCGATGGGCCGCGCCGAGGGAAAGTTCGGGCGGTACGACGAGCACGTTGCGAGTCATGGTGATGACGGCTTGCATACCGCGCGGCAAGCAATCTTCGCGCCCGGAGACACCGTTCGAGTCGAGTCACGCCGGCGTCGCGAAGCCGGTGAAGACGCCCCTCGTTCCCCGCGCACCGCCCCCCGCCGAGGCGCGAAAGTTGCGCCAGCCGGGATGACGCGCGCGCTTAGGTTGCGCCAGCGGCTAGCCGTCGTTCGTGACCTCGGGGCGCTGTCGTTCAGAGCTTCGCGCGCAGCTTCTCCAGTGCGCCGACGAGCTCGTCGATGGCGGACTTGGATGCGTTCGCGACGTCACGTTTGACGGCGCCCAGCTCGGTGAGGACGCGCGGCTCGAGCTTGTTCCACTCGTCCTTTGCGTCCATGCTCGCGAGGTGAATCCTCACCTTGACGTCGTCGATGAGTGCCTGGGCACGTTCCACGCTCTTCTCAAGCTCAGCTTTGATCTCACTCATGGGGGGTCGCCTTCCTTCTTGCGCCGCGGCGCCTCGTCGGCGCTCACGGCCGGATGTTAGCGTACGAGGCGAAGTCCGGAATGCCCGCGTCTCGCGCGGCGTTCCGATCCGCCATGAAGCGCCTCCCCATCGCTCTGGCGGTGACCGCTGCGACGGCGGCCGCGGGGATGGCGGTGGCGTCGCCGAGCTCCGCGCCGTCGAAGGGCGCCGCCGACGCCGGCGCAGTCGCCCGAGACGCCGCGGCACCGGTCGACCCTTGCGCGGGGCCGGCCGACCTGACCAAGCGCGACGAGCTCACGTGTGCCGACCGCAAGGCCTGGTACGGCGTGGTCGGTTGGTCCGAAGAGTGTGAGGTGTCCCACGACCACAGTGCCATCGAGGGCACGGGAAGCCTGACGTTCACCAAGCTCGGGCCGGGTCGTTGG
The DNA here is from genome assembly GCA_016703425.1 of Myxococcales bacterium. Lineage (NCBI taxonomy): Bacteria > Pseudomonadati > Myxococcota > Myxococcia > Myxococcales > Myxococcales bacterium. The sequence continues at coordinate 83,842 of JADJCA010000008.1, read as the reverse complement.
CTCGGCACGGTCCTCTGCACGCTCGGCGCGTACCAGGGAGAGGCCGAGCTCTTCGTCCTCGAAGACGGTGTCGACGGCGGCGCACCAAAGGCGACGCGTCTTCGCTTCAAGGTCCCCGGCGAGCGGCGAGGCACGCTCACCACCACGTTCACGGTCTCGAACTTCGCCGACTATGACGCCAAGAAGCGCGAGCTTCGCACCTGGACACGCTACCGGGGCCCCGGCGACTGCGGCTCGATGGCGCGTTACGCAATCGTTGGCACGCGCGCCGTTCTCCGCGAGCTTCGGGAGCAGCGAGAATGCAACGGCAAGGAGACGAACGAGAACAAGTGGCCGCGGATCTATCCCTGACGCGCGCCGCCCTTGGGGTGAAGCGCGATCCCCGACGCGCTCGGTTCTCCGGCCGCGGGATGGGCCCGCCCAGGTATGCTTCGCCTCGATGACCGCGTTCTTGACGGCCTTCGGCCTCGCGGGCGCCGCGGGCCTCAACGCCTACGTTCCGCTGATGGCCATCGCCGTGCTCGCGCGGTTGGGGCTCGTGCACCTCGCACCGCCGTTCGACCTCTTGGCGAGCACATGGGCTCTAGTGGCCATCGGAGTTCTGCTGACGGTCGAGGTGATCGTCGACAAGGTGCCCGGCGCCGACCACGTCAACGATCTCGTTCAGACCGTGGTGCGTCCCGCCGCCGGCGCACTAGCGTTCGGCGCTGCGACGGGGGCCATCGCCGACGCTCCCGGGTGGCTTACCCTCGCCGCCGGGCTCGTGACGGCCTTCAGCGTTCACAGCGTCAAAGCAGCGGCTCGCCCCGCCGTAAACGCGTCGACGCTGGGATTGGGAGCGCCCGTCGTCAGCGTCCTCGAGGACATCGTCGCCGTGGCCACCTCGCTGATCGCGCTCCTCGTGCCGTACCTGGTGGCGCTCGTCGCTCTCGGGTTCGTGGTGCTCGCTTTCGTTCTTTGGCGTCGGCGTCGTCGTCGCCGAGACCGCGAACGAGCCGGGGCGCGCGGCTAGGCGCAGCACGCGTCCGTGCCGCGCATTCACCGTGTCAAAGGCGCTCTACTCGTAGAGCACGTGGCCGTCGACGCGGCCCTGAAAGACGAAGTACGGCGGCATGCACGCGCCCATGGTGGCGTCCTTCTCTTCGAGCTCCTTGCCGTCACGTCCCCGCGGCAAGACGCGCGCGCAGACGTAGTCGTCGCGGCACGGGGCTTTCTGTCCGCACGCGCGGATGAGCGATGGGCGAGCGTCGTCTTCGAGGCACACGGTGAACGGCATCTTTAGCTCGAAGAGGCACTTGTTGATGCCGCCGAAGCGTCCGCCGCCGCTGGGCACGCCGCCACAAATGACGGTCTTGTCGGCGGAGAGGTCGCCAAGGTTCGTGCAGTTCTGTCGGCAGGTGCCGTCGGGGAACCCGCCGTTGAGCTTGTCCACGTCGCCGTGGGCGGAGCTGCAGTTGGCTCCGCCGCCGCACGCGAGATCGCGCCCCGTGAGCCGATCGAGCATGGGGTCGAGCGTCTGCGTGATGCGGCTCGCCTCGCACGCGTCGCCGATGGCCGGCGCCTTCTCGCCAGCCAAGCAGTGCCCCAGCGTGTCGTCGTTCACGTCCTTGCAGAAGAGGCCGGGCGCGCACGCCCACGCCGCGAAGCCGACGTCCTTGCCCAACGTGCAGTGCGAGCCGTAGGTACCGGCCACGAGCTCGTTGGGGCGATCCGCGTGAGGCCTCCCGAGCGGCTGGCCTCGCTTTGAGGTTGCCTCCAGAAACTGCTTCCGCCACGGGACGATCTCCATCAGGTGAGCAGAGCCGCCCACCGCGAGGGCGTTGAGGCGAGCCGTGCCCACGCGCTCTTCCCCGAGCAAGTGGAAGCCGGCGATGCCGCGCGATTGGTGGCACCCGTTGCAGGTCATGCCGTCGAGGCGATGGAGGAGGGCGCCGGCGGAGCGAACGCGCTCCGTGCCACCGAGCGGTAGATCGGAGAGATCGCTCTCGCGGAACAACGCGGAGAACGGCTTGTTGCCGAGCCGCGCGGCGGCCCGAGGCGCGACGCTCACGGTCTCTTGCGCGAGGAACTTCGTCGGCACCGTCGCCGTGCCCTGGTCAATGGCGGCCAAGTTGCCCTTGATCCACTCGCGCAGCTCGGCCTTCTCCTCGGCCGAGAGGTTGGTGCGGGGCGTGTCGTCGAGCGGGATCGGCTTGAGGCCGCTCGGGTCCAGGCTGAAGGCGCGGAGCGCATACTCGGCGTGGCCGCCCATGTCGCGTCGAACCGTGGCGGGCCAACGCACGAGCTGGAAGTTGGTCTCGAGGCGGTTCACGACGAGACCCGCGAGCGGGCCGGCGGCGGCGGCGGCGGCCACATCAGGAGCGCTACGCAGCGTGAGCCACTTCGAAGCCGTCGTCGCGCAGCCTTGCCCGTCGTCGGGCAACGGCGCCAGCAGGTTGAGCGTCATCGGCAGGCGCGAGTCGATGCGTGACGCAGTGTTCCCGGGCTTCGAGTACGTCGTGTACGCGAGGCGGTAGACGAAGTGGACCTCGCCGCAGCCACCGCGGTGCTTGAGATCGATGCGGTTGGCGATGCCCGTGAGCTCGAAGCGCACCTGCGGCGACGAGAGCCAGCGCGCATCGAAGAGTCGATGCGCGAAGGCGGTGCCGACGCCGCTGCTCTTGTCGCGAGCCTTGAGCGCATTCACGGTCTCGGCGACCGACGCCACGACGTCGCGGTAGATGGGCGACGCGTCGTGGAGCTCTTTCACGGTGACCCCTGAGCCGCGGAGCATTTTGGCGAGCCCGAACCGGTCTTCAAGCTTCGTCAGCGTGCGCGCATCTTTGATGAGCACGTCCGGCGACTCGTCGGCGACGGCCACGTCCACGAGGGCGCCTTCATCGACGGTCTCCTCGTCGGAGTCTTCGGCGGGGGAGGTGCTGCACGCCAGCACGGCGGACGCCGCGAGGGCGGCCAGGGCGGTGAGTTTCAAGTTAAGGAGGCGCATGGAATTGCTCGAGCACGGCCTATGCCAGCGCGCAGCGCGAGCAGGGCGCCTGGGGGACGGCTTACCGGGAGGTATTTCGGTGGATCGACGAGCCACATCCGGGGGAGCGGGCGGGTGTGCCCCATGGATCTCACCGCCGCGCGGTGAGCACCCGGAGCGCGGCGTTTGTCGACGAAGTGGCCCGTTCTGCATAGTCTGACCTTCGAACCTTGGGTCTCACAAGGAGTCCGCCGTCCATGCTTCCTCGCTCGCCCCTCGATTGGCCTTCGCCGAGTGACACGGGGGCAACGGTCTTTCGCACCGAAGACGTTTTGACGGCGTTCGTGCACGAGTCGCGCAACGCGGTCTTTGGCATCTCCGCCACGCTCGAGGCCTTCCAGGTCGACTTCGGCGGCAGCGCGCTCGGCGCCGAGTACTCCGAGATGATGACCCAGCCGCTGGCGCGGCTGCGGGTTCTGACGGACCAACTCGCGGACTATGCGCGCCCCGCCGCATTGGAGCCGCGGTCGGTTTTGCCGATGCATGTCGCCGCTTCGGCTGTGGACAGTGTGGCGGGCCTGGCCAAGTCGCGAGGCGTCGAGCTGCGGCTCTCGGGCGCCTCTCTCTCTCCCGCGATGCTGGATGCCGAGCGCCTTGGCGTGGCCCTCGCCACGCTGCTGGAGTGCGCGATTTTGCGCTCGAAGGCGGCCGTGGACCTCCAGGTTGATGAACGCGTTGCCGACGGCCAGCGAAGCCTGCGCTTCTCGGTCTGCGACAACGGCAAGAGCCTGGAGGCGTGCCAGGGCTTTGAGCCAGCGTTCGCTCAGCAAGGCAAGGGCACCGTCTGGAACCTTGCAAAAGCGCAGCGCATCGCGCTCCAGCACGGCGGCGAAATCACGGCGCAGAATTCCCCTGCTGGCGGCGTCGTGCTCTCGCTGATAGTACGAGGCATTGGAGGCAACCTCTGATGGTCGGGCGAACTCCGCTTGGCGTGGCCGGCGACGAGCCGGTGCCGCGGGTCTTGGTGGTCGAGGACGACGCGAACGTCCGCTTCGGCATATGCCGCTATCTCGCGGCCCAAGGTGTCACCGTCCACCAGGTCGAATCCTGCGGCGACGCCATCGCCTATTGCCTCGAGGGCAACGATCCGGAAGCTCTGGTCTTGGACTGGCGCCTCCCCGACGGCGACGCTTTCACCATTCTTGAGAAGCTCAAGGAGGCCAACGCCCGGATACCGTTCGTCCTCGTCACGGCCCACGGCTCCGTGGAGCTCGCGGTCCGCGCGATGCGTGAGGGCGCCACAGACGTGCTCACGAAGCCTGTGCACCTGCCGACGTTGCTCGGCGTCATCGGTCGCATGGTCGAAACGGAGCGCGACGCGCGAAAGCACTCGACGACGACGCTCAAGGCGCAGGTGGCCCCGTTCGTCGGCACCGGCCGCGCCGCGCGGGAGCTGAGCGAGCTTGCCGCGAGGGTCGCAGCGAGCGACCGCCCCGCCTTGATCGTCGGCGAGACCGGTGTCGGCAAGACTCTCTTGGCCCGGTGGCTCCACCAAAACGGGGCGCGCCGCAAGGAGCCCTTCGTGGAGGTCAACTGCGCGGGCCTCAGCAGGGAGCTCGTGGAAAGCGAGCTCTTCGGGCGCGAGCGTGGAGCCCATACGGGCGCCGAATTGGCCAAGCTTGGCCTCGTGGAGAGCGCGCACCGAGGGACGCTCTTCCTCGACGAAGTCGGCGATCTCGACCCCTCGGTGCAGCCAAAGCTCCTCAAGGTTCTCGAGGACAAGTGCTTCCGTCGCGTCGGCGACGTTCGCGAGCGAGCCGTCGATGTGCGCATCGTGGCGGCGACCCAACATGAGCTCGGCCAAGCGGTTCGAGACGGCCTCTTTCGCGCTGATCTCTTCTACCGGCTGAGCACCGTCACGCTCTCGGTGCCGCCGCTCCGCGAACGACGCGAGGACCTGCCCGCCATCATTCGGGAGCTTTTGGCCACCCTGGGCGCTGACGCCACGCTCGAATTGGCGAGCGACGCCGAGGCAAAGCTTCTCGAGCACGATTGGCCCGGCAACGTGCGCGAGCTCAAGAACGTCCTTGAGCGCGCGGTCATCTTCGCTAGCGGTCGAGCCATTCGTGGCGAAGATGTTCGTTTCGATGTCTCCACGGACGCGCCGCGCGTGCCCCGCGCGTTCGCGGGTCAGACGCTGGACGACATGGAGCGAGCGCACATCGAGGCGGCGCTCCGTGACGCTGGCGGGCACGTCGAGCGGGCTGCGCTCAGCCTCGGCATTCCCCGCAGCACGCTCTACCACAAGCTCAAGCGGCTCCGCGAAGGCGACAAGTCGCAGCGTCGCTGAACCGGCCTCCGAAGAGCGATGCTCGTGGTGGACCCGTCGCGAGGGTCGTGAGGTTCTCTCGGGTGGGGTCGCCAGCGCCTGAGGTCACCATCCGCGTCCTTTGAGATCGCGGTTTGCGCAGGCGCCTCGATTCACGTCGTGTGGAGCGTCCGAGATGCGCCGATACCCGCGACGTGACGGCAAAAGTCGCGGGCCGCAACACGCGCGCCGGCTCGCGACGGATGGCACGGTCCTCGCTTCGCCGTCGGCATGAAGACCCTTAGCTTGCCGTTGGTCATCGCTTTTGTTGGCGCCTGTGCATCGCCCCCGGCTTCCTCCGGCGATGGCGATGAGAGCGAAGGCGCACTCGCCACGAATCCAGCATCGCCGGTGACCATTCCAACCTCATTTCGCTCGGCTCAGCTCGGGTCGGCGGGCACCCTCCGCTACAACCAGCAGCAGACGAAGGTCTACCGGCCGATTCAGTACGGCGTGTCGGTCACCACGCTGACGCTCTCGGCGACCCTCGGCGACGAGGTCGACATCGTCGTCTCGGGCCGCGGGCCCACCGCCAACCCCGCGGTGGTCGTGCTCGGCTCCGTCGACCCCGTGGAGCTGGCGAAGTGCCGGGAGGTCTCCCACGACGTTCTCCGCAAGCACTGCTACGAGCGCCTCACCCGGCCCGTGCTCGCGTCGAACGACGACGCCGACGCGACGACCAAGGACGCGAGGCTGCGCCACAAACTTACCGATTCCACCCTCACCATCGGGATCCTCGGCGTGAGCGTCTTCGACGTGGTGGTGCGCTCCGTCGCGTCCGCGCTCGACACGACCTCCTGCGTCGCCAATGCCGGTGCCCCGCTACGTGGCGATCACGGCGCCTTCGACCGCGTCACGCTCGAGCGAGACTGCAAAGGTACGCAGTGCTCCCCCTGGCGCGAACTCGGCCGGGAGAGCCGCAACGGCAACAAGCTTGTGGTCGGATACGCGCCCGGCAGCAGCACCGAGGCGCTCTTGCTCGTCGACAACGACGGTCCCTTCGGCACGTTCCATCAAGGTGGTCTGCGGGTCACGGAGGACTGCACGGCGACGACGGTTTGCAGCGTCTCTCAGGGCCGTGTGCGGTGCGATGACTGGCAGCGCGCCACGGTGGTCCGTCGCGGCGCGACGGCGATCGACAGCGACCAGTGCGATAGCCAACTCACGGGCACGTTCGACAAGACAACGCCACGCTTCTCGGGCGTCCTCGGCGCGCGCTGCGCCAGCCTAACGGGCGGCATTCGAACGACAACCGTTCCCGGTGGTCGCACCGAGACGCAGACGGTCATTGTCAAGGCGTGGTAGTCGTCCCGGGGCGCGCTACGTCAGCGAGACACGACCGGACCCGCTAAGGTGCTGCTCGTGGAAGATCTCTCAGCGTCGTGGCTTCGGTGGTTTCGGTTGGTTGCGAGAGCGGAGGGCGCGTCGTTCGTGCTGCTCTTGGGTGTGGCGATGCCGCTCAAGTACTTCGCCGGGATGCCGCTCGCGGTGCGCGTGATCGGCATGTGCCACGGGCTCCTCTTCGTCGCCTACTCGTGGATGCTCATCGACGCGGCCTCGCGCGGTTGGCCCAAGGCGCGTGCCGCCTGGGGCTTCGTCGCCGGCCTCCTGCCCTTCGGTACCTTCGTCTTCGAGGCTCGGCTTCGTCGCGCCGGCAACGGATGGAACGAATAGCCGAGCGATGGCGCAACTCCGCCGCCGCGGGCGATGCGGACTCGATCTACTTCGAGGCGCCGAAGTGTCTGCCTCCCCGTACGCAGCGGAAGTGAGCGTCAAAGACCGTTGCGCTGGCGGGCTCTCCCTCCGAGGCGACGTCGTCGGCGTATTGCGTTGCGAGCTTGCACGATGCGAAGTCGCGAACCGTGGTGCGCCCGTCGGCTTCGAACACGACGACGCGAAACTGCCCTTCCTCGAGCGCGCCCTTCGCTCGGGCGATGTCTTCAACACTCATGCGCCAAACCCTAGCGCTTGTCGCCACTTGGTGCTCGCACGACCGCGGTGATCGCGCAGCGCCTTCGTCATGGCGCGGTCCCTGCGCGCAGCAGCCTCGCGGGCCGGGGCGGTTCGGCGCCAAGCCGTCGGCACCGTTCGTGCACATCGCAAGGCGCCCATGCGTTGGCTCCTCGTAGCGTTCATCGTCCTTCACGGACTCGTCCACCTGCTGGGCGTCGCCAAGGCCTTCTCGTTCGCCGCGCTGCCGCAGCTAACCCAGCCGATTTCCAAGGGCGCTGGGCTCCTCTGGTTGACGGCGGCCCTCCTCGTGCTTGCGTCCGCGGCGGCGTTCGTCGTCGCGCCCCGCGAGTTCTGGGTCGTGGGCGCCCTCGCCGCCGTCGTCTCCGAGGTCGTGATCGCCTCGGCGTGGCGCGATGCGAAGTTCGGCACGGCGGCGAACGTGGTGATTCTCTTCGCGGCGATTTGGAGCTTCGCGTCGCAGGGGCCGTGGAGCATGCGCGCCGCGTACCGTCGCGAATGCAGCGCAGCGCTCGCGCGAGCTCCGGCGCCGGTCACGGTTGTCGACGACGACCTGCGCCTGCTACCCGAGCCGGTACGAAACTACGTGAGGCGATCGGGGGCCGTTGGCCAGCCTCAGGTCGCGGACTTTCGCGCCTCGTGGCGAGGCCGCATCCGGGGCGGCGAGACGGAGCCTTGGATGCCGTTTCGCGCCGAGCAGGTCAACGTCTACGACTCGCCGCTGCCGTCGCGCCTCTTCTTCATGGACGCGACGATGAAGCACCTGCCCGTCGATGTCTTTCATCGGTTCGTTGGCGAGGCGGCGACGTTTAGGGTTCGCCTACTGTCGCTCGTGCAGCTCGTCGACGCGAAGGGCCCAGCGATGAATCGCGGTGAGACCGTAACCCTCTTCAACGATCTCTGCTTCCTCGCGCCGTCGCGTCTCACGGATCGCACCATTGTGTGGGAAGCCATCGACGACCACCGCGCCCGTGCCCGTTACACGCGCGGCACGGAGACAATCGCCGCCGAGCTCGTGTTCGACGCGGCCTTCGATCTCGTCGACTTCGTCTCGGACGACCGACTGGCCGCTTCGAGCGACGGAAAGACGTTCACGCAAAGGCGCTGGACGACGCCGGTGCGCGGGTATCGCGCCATCGGCCCGCGCCGCGTGATGTCCGCGGGGGAGGCTCGTTGGGAGACGCCTTCCGGAGGCTTCGCCTACATCGAGCTCGAGCTCGTCGGTCTAGAGGTCAACGGCAACGCGTCTCGTCCTTCCGCGGCGCCTTAAACAGAAAGCGTTGACGGTGCTGCCGGGGGTTACTGGCCTCCGGCGTCAGTGGGTGCGGCGTCAGCCGCACCGCCGTCGACCTCTGCACCGCAGGCCGCGGTCGCGAGTCCCGCAAGTTCCGCGGCCCAGTTCCTTTTCACGCTCACGGTCGTCGCCCGCTCCACGTCGGTGCACGCTGCCGCGGTCTCGGCGACAAGGGTCTTGCACGTTGTCTTGAGGGCCTCGCCTTGACATTCGGTCTGAGGGCTCGCCTGTCCGCCGCAGGTGCAAGCGGCGTTTGCGCAAACGGTTTCGCGCGTGGTCGCCGCGGCACACGAAGCAGACACGCCTTTTCGGAGCAGTGCTGCGCCGACGTTGGGAACCCAGACCTGCCACGAGACATTGAGGATGGGTCCCCACGCCGCGCCAAACGCGGCCGCATGGGTGCAGGCGGCGCAGTCCGTGTGCCCCTCGACGAAGGTAAAGCAGGCGTCGTTCCAGGGAACCGCAAACGAGGCGCAGGCCTTGGCGAAGGCGGCGATGTCTGCCGCGGAGCATGCGTCGGGGGAGCGCAACAGCGGACGCGAAGCAGGGAAGACGTCCATCGGGACGTTGATGGGCGTGCACTTGTCGCCCACCGCGCCGGACACATACACGTCGGCGACGAGCGACCCGTCCGGTCTGGCGGGGGCCGGTGCTCCGTCCGGTCCCGCGTCGACGCCCGTCGGCTCGACGTTGTCGCTCGCGCTGCACGCCGCCACCAGAAGCCCGCTCGCGACCGAGCACGTCGCGATCGCGGCGCAAGCGTCCCGCCGGCGCCGCGCCAGACCGAAGAGCGCCGCGAGGGCCAGCAGCGCGAGTGAACCGCGAGGCTCGTTGGGGGGCGCTAACGAACAGCCGGAGCCAGCGTCCGTGGGAGGCGCGGGCTGCGGCGGGGCGCCGCCCTCCGGCGCTCCGGCCGGAGCGTCTGCGACGTTTCCCGTCTCCTGCAGCGCGAACCGCACCAGATCGGCGACATCCGGCAAGGGAACGAATCCCGTATCCCCGTTGCAATTCGAGGCTTCCGCCACGCCAGCGAAGGTGATGCCGACGAGCGTGCCGTCCGCGGCGAGGATACCCCCTCCGCTGTCGCCATCGCACACGCCAGTGGTCGCGGTCCCGATTCCCGACGCTGGGTAGGCGCGGACGATCACATCTCGTTTGCGACGCGTCGGCGGGGTTACAGAGCGGCCGTTTGCGGAGCCGTACCCGACCACACTCACGGATTGCCCAACGTTCGGCCGCGTCGCGAGTTCGAGCCGAACCGCCGGTACGGAGAGCGGGGCCTCTAGCTCGACGAGGGCCACGTCGGGGCTGCAGCGGTCGTTCGAGGCCGGGTGAAACACCCGGCGGCCACGCGTGGCGGGTTTGACCCGCGCGTTCGCCAATGCCGAGCCATCCGTAACCACGCCGATGCGGAAGGGACGCATCTCGTCAAAGTAAGGTGGCGACGAAGTGGTGACTGCGCCCGCGCAAGACGTTCGGATGCCTGAGCCAACGTCGGTCACGCAGTGACGCGCCGTCATGAGCAGGTTGGGCGCGATGACAACGGCGGAGCAGAACGACGTCGTGTCATCGTCGTAGACGATGAGCACGATGGCCGTTTCATCTGGTGCGGCGATGCCACCGACGATGGCCTGCTGCCCAAACTCGGTGCGAAGCGGCGCGTCCGGCTGCCCGCATGCCAGGAGCATGGCGAAGGAGGCGACGAGCATCGCCCGTGCAGAGCGCGAGAAGGACACGGTACGTCCGAGCCTAGCAGGGGCCTCGGGCGGGGTAAGAGGTCGATCAGGGGCCGCCGCGCGCGCTCCGGCACCGTTGCTTCACGGCAACCTGGGGATGTCCGTGGCGCCGCGCGTCAGCGGCACTTAGGGATGAGGCCGACGTTGGTCTCACCGCCGTCGTCGCTCGACGCGGTGATCATCAAGATGGCTTCGCCGGTGCCACGCCACTGGTTCCAGATGGTGGGCATCGCCGAGTCGTCAACGTTGTCAGCCAGCTCCTTCTGGGTCTTGTATCGCCAACCGTGCACCGTGAGCTGGTCGGAGAAGACTGAGTCGCTGAGGCGGGAGACCAGCTCGACGGCCTTCTTGGCTTGGCCTTTCCAGCACATGCCCTTGGCGTCGTGGCGAACGTATTCATGGGGCTCGCCGAGCGAGCGCATCTCAAGGTCGAGTCCCTTCACTTGAGCGTCGTCGACGATGGCGCTGGCGGCCCACCACTTGGCGAGGCCCGTCTCCGGACGCGATGAGTCGAACTCGATGAAGTCCGCCGTGATGGGCGCGAGACCTTTGCTCGCGAGCGCCGCGTTGTGAGAGCTCAGGAGCTCTCCTCGCCCGTCGAGGAGCGGAATCCTGAGCGACGTCTGCCCTCGTCGAAGCTCGTCGGCGCTCTCGCCCTCGCCTCCCGAGTCCTCCGCCGACGAACATGCGGCCAAGGCGAGAGCGACGAACGCGACGGGCACGTAGGCGTATCGGAACGACATGACGCGACCTATGGCACACCACGCATGGCGCGCTATTCGGCCGCCGAATTGTTTCCGTGAAGCGCGCGTATATGCCCCAAAAACGCAGTCTTAGACGCGCGATCCGCGGCCAATTCCGCGTCGAAGGCGCCAGCGCGCCGTCGCACGCGTTACCTTCCCGGGATGCTTCATGTCCGCTCGCCCGTAGCCGTCGCAGCGTCCTTCTTGCTTGCGTGTGGCGCCGTCGATGCGTCGAAGTCGATGCGTCCGCCGACGCCCGAGTCAACGGCGCCCGTCGCCACGGCGTCGCCCGTTGAGCTGGGAGTTGATGCCGGCTCGGTCGTGCGGAGTGGTGCCCGTGGGCCGGCCGATGGTGGCCCGGCGTCGCCGCCCGCTGCCGTCTCGCGCACCGGAAGCGTGTGGCCGTTCCACGCGTGGTCGCGGGCCGAGGCGGTGTCGTTCAACGTCTTTGCGATGCGCCCCGACGTGCCCCTTCACGCCTACGACGACCGCGGGTGGAGTCCTCACGTGGTCGAGCGCAGGGCCGTCACCGTCGCGCAGGGCAAGGAAGCCGTGTCGTTGCTCGCGGCGTCGGAGGGCGAGCTCTTGGTGTCGAAGTGTCCGTTCCCGCGCCACGCCGTCGTGCTCTTCGACGGCGATACGCCTGTGGCGAGCATCAACCTCTGCTTCGAGTGCGGGGACATCCTGAGTTGGCCGGCGTCTCCGCCTGAACCACAGGGCCCGTCGGCAAAGAAGGTCAGCGACAAGGAGCGAATGGCTCGTGAGGAGAAGCGCCTGAAGCTCTACGACAGGGTCTTCCCGCGTTGGCGAGCGTTCTTCTCAGAAGGAGTGGGAATGGCTGTCGACGCGAAGCGGTGAGGCGCGGACGCGGAGCGCGGGTGACCCCGGCTCTCTCGTCTGTTGGTTGGATCAGTCTTTGACAGCGATCTGCAGCATCCGCTGCAGATCGGCGGCCATGGTGAGCGTTGAACCGCCCTTTGGTTGGTTCGGGCCGAACCACTGGTCGTCGGCGGAATCGGCTGAACCACCCACAATGACGACGCTCCCGCCGAGCGATTCGAGGACCTCGTCGCTCGTGAGCACTTGCGAGAAGGATAATGGGCTCGGCATGGCGAGCGCTCTCGCGACTACGCCCGAACGGTGCGACCCCTTGGCGCCACTCGAAGTGATGGCGTCGGTCTCCTCGATGAGCGGCGCGAGCGACGCCGCCATCGCGTCGAGTCGCTCGCGACCGAGGGGCTTCGAAAGGTCGAGCGATCCGAGACGGACCGCGCGGAACGCTGCTGCGGCCACGACGGTGCTTGGGAACGGCGCCGGCGGCACCGTGGCGGCACCGGAAGCGTCGGCCGGGAACGCGAGCGGTCCGAGAGGCGTGACCTTCGCACCACGCTGACAGGTCGTCGAACCGTCTGGAGTGAGGATTTCGAGGCACTGAAAGAACGCGCGGTCATGCCCCACGTTGACCTGCGGGATGCCGTAGAGGAGTGCGTCGGGCGCCTTGTCGGGCAGCACCGGCAGCACGAAGGGAAAGGGGGCCGATGACATCGCCTTGGCGAGGGCGGCGTCGGTCGCGTGGCGCTCTTGGTCAGCGGTTCGCGCGACGTTGACCAGCACCACCGACGGGGGAGACTTCGAGGTGGCAAGTCGCGCGAAGAGCCGCGCGTAGACCTCACGGACGCGCGGCAAGGCGGTGCCGATGGGCGCGCCATCGAGCGACGACGGCTCTTTTGCGAGCCAGTCGTTGGTGACCCCGTCGCGCCACAGCACCTTCACGACGGCGCGCGGCGTCGGCTTGACGGCATTGCCTTCGGCGACGAGCGCCGAGTCTTCCGTCGCGTCCTCCGCGGGGGCGGCGCTGCACGCGAAGGTCCCAAGCGCGAAGGCGAGCGCGACGCCAATGGGCGATGGTGTTGAGGCGGGCTTCATGGCAGCGAAAGCTGCAAGGTGCCTGCCAGCATGAGCAGAGCGCCGTCCCCGCGGAATTCGTGGCGCGGTGACTCGTCGAGTGTTGGCTCCGCGGATCCCGTTTTCGGAAAGAATCGGGACGGGACAAATCGTCCCATTCGCGGGCAACGATCAGCTCTTCACCGCGCTCGGCGCCGTCGCTCTCGTCGCGTCACTCTGCGCCGGTGAAGCGGCGCGGCGGCGGCGTTTGGTTCGGACCGTTCGGGCGCAGGAGGGCAAACTCGCCCTCGAGGCCGAACATGCGCACCAGCGCGTCGCGCCGCGCAACCAGCTTCTCGGCGTAGAGCGCGAGCGCTTCGTCGTTGAAGGCGCCGGCGGCGACGGAGGCGACGATCTGCTCTTCGCTCAGCGAAGCCAGCTTGGCGACGGCCCACTTCGCGTCGTTCTGCGTCGTTCGATCGAAGGCGCGCACCGTCGAAACGTTCATGTCGGGGTGGAAAAACCCGGCCTTCGGATCGATGTCGACCGTGAAGCCGAAGTTGCGCGTCAGGTGACCGACGTCGGGGAGGGCGTGGAAGTACTTCGCTTCGCCGCCGTTCTTGGGCCGTTCGACGTCGAGCCGCGTGTTGTTGAACTTCACGTCGCTGTTGCCGAGCCACGCGCCAAGAATGATCCCAATGGCGCGGACCTCCCGCGTGTCGACTTGCCCGTCGCCATCAAAGTCCCAAAGCCCCACGGCGTCGCGCTTGTTGGGCGCATCGACTTCACCGAAGACGCGCTTGACCGTGACGAACTCCATCGAATCCAAGAACGGTCGGTCGTCTTCGGCGCGTTTCAAGCTGTCGAGGGCGATGTCGCCGGTTTCGTCGTGGCCGTCGCGGAAGTGAATGGTGATGTTGTCGCCGCCGGGCGCCTTCTTGATGGGGTTGACCGTGATCGAGAGCCCTTGCGGCGGACGGCCCGGCACTGTGCGGTCGTCTTTGGGGCCGAACTTGAGACCGATGCGCTCCACGCTGGCCGCGGCCGCCACGACGACGCGCGGCTCGACGCGAACCTCCTTGAAGACGTAGTTCGGATCGGTGTCGTAGCCGAGGGCCCACATGATTCGCGTGTTCGGCCCTTCCTCGAACACATCCATCTGATCACGGAACTTCAGTTTCACTTCATCGCTGCCGTTGATGATGTCGATCGACGGGTGCGAGCCATCGGACGCTTGGCTGCGGAAGCCAGCGAGCTTCCAGAGCTCGCCGGGCTTGGGCGTGCGCGGCACCGAGGTGCCGTTGAACCATGGCCCGCGGTAGAGGTTCGCGGGGGTGATGTCGGCGGCGCTACGCGGGTGCCACACGGTCGAGTTGATGGGATCCTTCTTCCAGAGTTGATCTTCGGGGCCGCTCCGGTCGATGTTGACGGCTTCGCCTTCGAGGCCCGCGGCGGGCCGATCGCGCTTCATGCCTTTGAACATCTTGCCGAGCCAGGGGAAGGTCTTCTGAAGGATGTGCTGGATGCGCGCGACGAGCTGGCCGCCGAAACCGCTCTCATCGGTGAGTTGAATGGCGATGGCGATCTCGACGTAGCCGCGCCGGATGTACGCGGCGCGCGCTGTGGGCTCGTCGAGCGAACCGGCGGTGCCGGCGGCGAGGAGCTTCCCGAGCTCGTCGACGAGCTGCCGTTGCGTCTTCGCGCCGGCGAGGGCGCGGCGCTCGGGGCGATCGAAGATGTCGGAGGCGCGCGCATCGATGGCCGCCTCCTTCTCATCCTGCCGGAAGAAGGAGCGTGCCCACTGGTTTCCGGAGTAGGCCTCGACGTCGGCCTTTGCCTGGACCTTCGACGCTGCCTTCTTCGCTTCGAGGTCGGCAATCCGCTTGTCGACGAGACGGAAGAGCTGTGCGACCTCTTCCGGCGAACCGCCAAGGAGGCGCACCTCGTCTTGGAGCGACTCGGCCGTGGTGAGCGCCGCGTCGTCTTCGCTCACCTCCTCTTCGCTCGTCGAGGAACAGCCGACGGAGCTCGGGAGCGCGAGGGACGTGAAGACCAGAACGGGGAGCCAGCGGAGGGAGCGCATGTAGGCGTTCGTACGCAACGCTCATGCCGTAATGGTCCCCCACAGAGGGGCCCGCATCTACCCGTGTCGGCGCCCGGACCGCGCCCAGATGGATAGGCGGCGATCCGGCCGCGGCTCCCCAGCTCAGCCGCGCGTGGAGCATGTGCCTCCGCGCGGAGCCGGGCTCAGGGGGGCCACTTCCGCCACAAAGCGAGCGAGGAGGCTCGTCAGCTTGGCCTTGGCGTCGGCCTCGATCCATCAAGCGAGCGCTAGCGCGGAACACCAAACACGAAACCTCGAAGCGCTGGGTTCGCCGCGTGTTCGAGTGGCGCGGCGGCTGCGCCTCGTGGAGATGCTTGTGACGCAGCGAAGGCGGAACCGCGGGGGTTCGCGCCGGCGCTGAGGAGACTGAGAGCGTTGCCGCCGCTCGGCTCGGCGCCATCGACGCTGACAAAGGCGGGTAGTGCGACGGAGGACGCGGCGCCCGCGCCGCTCGTCGGTTGGGCGACGAAGGCTGGCACAGCCAGTGTGTCGGCGGCGCCCGTACCGTCGGCAGTCCAGGGCGTGTGAAGCGAGAAGCCGAACGAGTCGTAGGAGTCGAGGCCCGGCGAGTCGGTGAAGCTACCAAACGCCGCCGCGGCGCCGCCGAGCGTCGGCACGGGCGTGTGCGTGGAGAAGGCAAACGACTCGCTCCCCGCCGCACCGCCCAACGCGCTGCCGAATGGGCGTGTCCAATCGCCGAAGGCTCCGTACCCGGCTAGGGGCGCCGCGAAGGCGGAGGTCCCAGGCGCGACGAGCGCGTAGCCGCTCGGTGTTGCGTTCCAAAAGCCGCCGTCGCCGCCGTAGCCGTAGCCGAAAGGCACGAGGGGCGCGCTGGCGAAGGAGCTGGTGGCCAACGCGGAGCCCGTCCCCCCGTGGTGCCCCTCTCGTTCTGCAGCAGGTTGGGCTGACGCCGAGAGCGTCGATGGCGACGGGGTCCGCGGCGCGTCGATCTTCCCGTCGCTGTCCTCATCCAGCGTAAGCGCCTTCGCCGTAAGGCCATGGGAGGCGAGAAAATTCGGGTCCGAGAGATCCGACTCGTTCACCGCGACGTCGATCGTGGGTGCGTCGGAGTGCACGAGGTAGCCGCCAACCCTTTGGTTGACGCACCCGCCGTTCGCGTCGCCCAACTCGATCGGTGAAAGGGTGCGCATCTGGTGGCTCATGGCGCGTGCTCGGCACTTCGAAATTCGGTCGCTTCGCATGGTGGGCTCCTCGCGTCTGGGCGCTGCAAGAGAGCGACCATCGCGCGTAGACCTTGTTCTCCAGCAAATCGACGAGCTCGCGGCGACGAGCGGCGCCGCGAGAAGCGTTTGCCTCGCGTGGCGATCCAGAAGCGGCGCTTCGCACTCGAGCGCCGTGGTCCGTGGTGGCTGGGCAGGTGCGACTGCAGGTGCGAAGGCCTGCTTCCGGATCCGTAGGCCCGATCGCACCGCGGCCTCGTCGGGCTTCGAAATGGCCTGACGCGATGCAAGCGCGCGGCATGGCTCATTGGCGACCTTGGCCGAGCTCTTGCTCAATGGCCAATCAGGAGAACGCCCCATGAAAGCACTCGACCTCAATGACCTCGACTTGGTGAGCGGTGGGCTCGCAGTGCGTGGCGGCATCGGCCCGTCGCCCGTGTTCGACCCGACCAAAAACCTCTTGGTGCACGCCGGCGCCACGCCCGACGCGGTTCAGACGTTCCTCGATGCAGAGGCGCTCGTCGGCGTTGACCCGTTTCACAGGCCGGGGCTCTCGCAGGTGCCGCCGCGCGGCTTCGGCGCGCCTTCAGGATTTCCTCAAGGTCCAAGCGTCGGTGCGCTGCTCGGGTACGGCCCCAACGGGCAGCCGATCTTCGGCGGTCCCAACCAACCGCCGCCGCAAGGGCTTCGTCCCTCCTTGCCGTCGGTGCCGGGCCTTCCTCAGCTTCCATCCTTTCCGGGACTTCCTCAAGGCCTCGCACCGGGCGCTCGCGGTGGCGCCGCTCCGGCATCGCCGCTGGGATCGCCGTTGGGTTCGCTAGGCTCGCTTGGCTCTGCGCTCGGACAGGTGCCGAGCCTCTTGGGGGGCGGCAAAGGCGGCGCCGGCGGCGGACTGTCGCTGCCTGGACTCGGCGGACTCGGCGGACTCGGTGGAGCTGGCGGTGCCGGACGAGGTGGCGCACCGACGCCGCCTGCACCCGTGCCCACGTCCGCGCTGCCTGAGCCGATCGCGCCGAGTCCGCTCCCGACCCTGCCGGTGGCGAACCCGTACGCCGAGCCGGCGTTGCCGGCCGAGTCGTTTGGGCCGGCGCCCTTCGCGTCCTCGAGCGAGACGTACGACAACGGCGGCGGCTTCGCGAACGATGGTGGCTTTGGCGCCGGCGAGTACTTTTGAGGACTGCCGCGTGGCTCCGCGAGCGACGCTGAAGCGCGCGATTGACGAGCCGCCGCGTCCCTTGGGGCCCGACCGGGCCGCTGCGATCGCGTGCTTCCTCGTGCGAACAATCACTTCACCCCAGGCGGCAGGGCGGGGCGCGCCCGGCGCGCGGAAACACGAGGCATTTAGGCCTGCGCCCCGCGGCCTCGCTCTTGCGTCGTGGGTCGCATGCCGACCACAAGAGTTCGCCTGAGCGTGTCTCCGTTCGTCGTGCCCGCGCACGCGGACTCGTTCATCCCTCCGGCCAAGTCCTGCGAGCGCGACATCTTCGGTGCCAGCGGCTTCGGCGAGCCCATCGCGACGCTCGGTCTCGTGGCCGATGACGACTTCCACGAGTATGCCGCGTGGTCGGCTGACCCGGAGCCAGCGCCGTCGTCTTGCCGCGTCGTGATGACTGAGAACGCGGACGGGACGTTCTCCGCCGTGCAGGTTTTTGGCGTGACAACGCTCGCGGTCTCCGGAGTTCTAAGGGGAGGTGCATCGGACGACGTGAACGAGCGCGACGCCGACGCCGCCTTCCTTCGCGGCCTCGCGGGTCTCATGACGGGGCCCGGCGTCCATTGACGGCGCCGCGCACCACGGCGCGCGCACCTCGGGAGGGCCGCGCCGTGTTTTTAGGCCGCGGCCGCCGGTCAGCTATCCTGGACCGGCGACCATGCCTCGCGCGCCGCTCCCTTCTTGCCCCGCGAACTTCCGCGAGGACGCTCCGTGAAGCCGGCGTCCGAGCCCGTTGTTACGCCCCCCAACTCGGTGCCTCAGCGCATCGGGCGCTACCTTGTCTTCGGGGCCTTCGCGCAAGGCGGCATGGCGAGCGTGCACATGGGGCGCCTGCTCGGCTCATCGGGCTTCACGCGACTCGTGGCTGTGAAGCGGCTCCACCCGCTCTTCGTCACGAGCCCCGAACACGCTGCCATGTTGCTCGACGAGGCGCGGATCACAGCGCGTGTGCGCCACCCGAACGTCGTTCCGATCTTCGACGTCGTCAACGAAGACGGGCACCTCTTCCTCATCATGGAATACGTGGCCGGCGTGTCGCTGGCCGACCTCCTCGCTTCTGCCCATGACTACGGAACGCCGATCCCGCCGCCCATTGTGAGCGCCATCGTTGTCGATCTTCTGCGTGGCCTCCACGCCGCCCACGAGGCGCGCGACGAAGACGGCGCGCCGCTCGGCGTCGTTCATCGCGATGTGTCGCCGCACAACGTGCTCGTGGGCGCCGACGGCGCGGCCCGCGTGCTCGACTTCGGCATCGCCAAGGCGCTGCGGAAGGACCACCTGACGTTGAGCGGCGATCTCAAAGGCAAGGCGTCGTACATGGCGCCGGAGCAACTGCGCGGCATGACGGTCACGCGTCAGACGGACGTCTTCGCCGCCGGCATCGTCCTTTGGGAGGCGCTCACAGGGCGGCGTCTCTTCGACGGCGAGCCCGCCACTGCGATGCTGAAGATCTTGGAAGAGCGCCCGGGACCGCCGAGCGCGATCGTGGGCGACCTTTCACCGAGCGTTGACGCGTGCGCGCTTCGCGCCCTCGCGGCGGCGCCGCGCGCGCGCTTCGAGACCGCCGAGGCCATGGCTGTCGAACTCATCGAGGCCTGCCCGCCGGCGACGCGCGAGGAGGTGGTGAGGTTTCTCGACATGGTGGCCAGCGATGAGCTGGATCGGCGCGCTCAGTTCGCGCGGCAGGCGGAGCGTGCCGCCACGCCCATCGAAGGGCCAACGGAAGTGGAGAGCGAAAGGGTGGCACCCGTCGTGACGGGCACGGCGCTCACGACGGGCCCTGCCCGTTCGGCGCGCACGTGGCAGCTGGGCGCTTGGCTCGGCATGGGTGCCGTTGCAATCGCCGCCCTCGTGGCGCTCTGGCGCTTCCAGGCACGCGACGACACACCGATCCAAGAAGTCACGGCGACCCCCGCGCCGGCACCAGCGCCGCCGTCAGCAGCCGTGCCCGCGCCCTCGACGCCGTCCTCCGCGCGACCCGAGCCGTCGACGTTGCCGTCGACGTTGGCTAACAGCGCCTCCGCGCCACCGGTCCCCATGACGGCGTCTGCCACCGCGGCTCGGCCGCCGGCGGGCGCGCGTCCCGTCGTTCGCACAACTGGCAAGGCCGCCGCGTCGAGCCGGCTACCGCCCACGAAGACACCGCAGGATCCCGAGGACACGCGCGCCGCGGGCGACCGCAATTGAGCCAGAACCAGGGCGCGTCCGCATGCGAACCAAGACGGGAACCAAGACGGGAACCAAGACGGGAACCAAGACGGACAGTATCCTTGGCGTCGTGAAGCGGCTGCCTCGGAGGGGAACGCGCGCGGCCGCCGCGCTCGTCGGTCTGGCTCTCGCCTTGGCGACCTCCAAGGGCACGGCGCAAGAGCCCGCGACGCCGCAGGCGGCCGCCGAAGCCCTCTTCGCGGAAGGACGGACGCTGCTGGCTCAGGGCCAGCGCGAGGCCGCCTGCAAGAAGTTCGACGAGAGCTACCGCGTGGACCGCGCCGCCATGGGGACGCTCTTCAATCTTGCACTCTGCAACGAACGGCTCGGGCGTTTCGCCACCGCGTGGCTTCAGTTTCGCGAGGTCACGGCGCGTTCGAGGGCCACGCGACCCGATCGTGCCGAGCTCTCGGAGGGGCGCGCCGCCGCCATCGAGCCGCGACTCTCGAAGCTCCGCGTGGTCGTGCCGGAGGCGGTGCGCCGCATCGAGGGGCTAGCTGTGACGCTCGACGGTGCCGCTATTCCGCCCGCAAGTTTCGGTACGTGGCTCCCCGTCGACGGAGGCGTTCACGTTCTCTTGGCGAGCGCGAAGGGGCATGTCGCTGTCACGTTTCGCCCGAGCGTCGCGAAGGAGAAGGGGAACGTCGAGGTCACCGTTCCGCTCCTGGAGCCAGGGCGCGCGGACGCTGCCAGCACCCCGGTTGCCGCAACCGGTGCCACGCCCCCTCGCTCGACGCTGGGCTGGGTTCTTGGGGCAGGCGGAGTGACGGCGCTCGCCGTGGGAGCGGGCTTCGGCGTCTCCGTGCTCGTTCGGTCGAGTGACACCAAAGACGACGCGCTCCCGCTTGCCGAGCGTCAGAGCACGTACCGAGAGCTCGACGCGCAGGCCTACGTCGCCGACGGCGCCGCGGCGCTCGGCGTGACGCTGCTGGTGGCGAGCGCCGTTCTGCTGCTCACGCCGACGAAAGCGGCGTCGACGTCGGCCCGCCGCCCGGCGGCGGCGCTGTCCTTCTAGGCGTCGCTCGCCGTCGCTTCGCTATCGCGCGGGCTCCGCGCGGTGGCCGGTGTAGTCTCGTCAGCCATGGCTGACATCTCTCGCGAAGACGGTGCAACAGCGCTCATCCGCTCCCGCGTCCGCCCCGGACCGCTCATGTCGCCGGGCTTCATGCTCAGTGTCGTGGAGGGCTCGGAGCCGAACCCGACGTTTGCCATCGACGACTGCGCGTCGCGTCGGGTCCTCGTCGGGCAGAGCCCCGCGTGTCACGTGCGACTGACGGACAAGACCGTCTCGCGTCGCCACGCTGCCTTCGAATTGGAGGGTGGTGCGCTCCGCATCCTCGATCTCGGTTCGAGTAACGGGACCTTCGTGAGCGGCGTGCGGGTGCGCGACGCCTACCTTCGCAGCGGGGAGCTCATCACGCTCGGCGCCACGACGTTGCGCGTCGACATCGACGTAACGCCGCGTGTTGTGGCGGCCTCGCAGGAGACGCGGTTCGGGCGGACGCTGGGGGCGAGCCCGGAGATGCGCCGCCTCTACCCGGTCTTCGAGAAGCTCGCGGCGTCTGACGTGCCGGTCCTCATCGAAGGCGAGACGGGCACCGGAAAGGAGGTCTTGGCCGAGTCGATCCACGACGCGAGCGCGCGCCGCGATGGGCCCTTCGTCGTCTTTGATTGCACGACCGTGTCGCCGCAGCTCGTGGAGGCAGAGCTCTTCGGGCACGAGCGCGGCGCCTTTACGGGCGCCGTCACGGAGCGCGTTGGGCTCTTCGAGGAAGCGAACAAGGGCACGCTGTTTATCGATGAGATCGGTGACCTCGAAGTGGGGCTCCAGGCGAAGCTCCTTCGCGCCATCGAGAAGCACGAGGTCAAACGCGTCGGTGGCAGCAAATGGGCCCACGTCGACGTGCGCATCCTCGCGGCGACGCGGCGCGATCTCGATCGCGAGGTTCAAGCGCGCCGCTTCCGCGACGACCTCTTCTTTCGCCTCGCCGTGGCGCGCGTCGACCTCCCGCCGCTTCGCAATCGGCAAGGCGACGTGGCGCTGCTCACGCGCTGCTTCTGGGCCATCCTCGGTGGCGACGAGGCCGCGCTCCCGCCCGACCTCGTGCAACGCTTCGAGGAATACGCATGGCCTGGCAACGTCAGGGAGCTTCACAACGCCGTTGCCCGTCAGCTCGCGCTCGGCGACGTCGTCTTGGGGCGAGAGAAGCCGGCCTCCAGCGCGCCGCGGGCCGACTACATCGATCAAGTCTTGGCGACGGACTTGGCGCTGCCCCGAGCCCGCCAACAGGTGACCCTCGAGCTGGAGCGCCGCTACGTCGCGAAGATGCTCGAAGCGCACGGGGGCAACGTCTCTCGCGCCGCTGCGGCGTGCGGCATCAGTCGCCGCTACTTTCAGATGCTGCGCGCCAAGAAGCCATAGCGGCGCTTACCGACGCCGCTTTCGAACGACGATGTTGTCGAAACGCCACTCCAAGGGCTCGATGGGGTTCTTGATGTACCCGCCGATGTAGAGTCGCGTTGACGTGCCGACAGCGGTTGCTCCGAGGGGCCTGCACGCGAGCTGCGTGCCCGGCGCCGCCGGGTCTTCGCTCGGGCCGCGCAAGACGGCGGTCAACCCCGCGATGGGGACGCCATCGACGAGGCAGTCGCTTCGATTTTCGACCGACAAGACGAACGTTGTGTAGCCGTTGTCGGGCCCGACGATGGAGCCGGGAATCGTGACGCCGGCTTCCTGCACTTGCGAGGTCTCGGGGGCCTGGAGGTTCTCGACGACGCTCAGCGCGTAGTGCCGGTAGTCGACGCCGAAGACAACACCGCGCGGCGCGTCGGGAGCCAGCTCCAAGAGGAGCAACAAGATGGTTCGATTGGGCGTGGCGGCGTCGTAGGCGCCCGCGTCGAGCTTGTCAAAAGCGGTGCTGAATTGGATCGTGACGTCCGTGGGCGCTGTGTCCTTCAGCAGGATCGACCGCTCGCGGATGCCGATGCCCGCCGCCGCTTTCACGTCGACGCGAAAGGCGCGCGGCGCCGACAGCGGGCGGTCTTGATCGAGCGCGAGCGTGAGAGGTCCGGCGAGGTTTTCGGCGAGGCCGGGCCCGAGCCCGAAGGTCTGCGGGTCGATGCCGTCCTCGTCGAAGTCGACGCAGGCGACGACGGGCGCTTCCGCGGGATTCGGAATCGCCTCGCAGAAGCACGCGCCGCCGCTCGGCGTCCGGCACGCGCGTTTCGCCGCGTCGGCGAAGGCGTCGTTGGCGGCGTCGCTCCGCGAGGAGCCGGCTGCGGTCGGCTCTTCGAGGCCTGCCAATTGATGGCACGCAGCTGCGGCGAAGGCGGCCATGACGACGCCCGCGAGCGCCTTTCGTTTCCTGCCCGTTACGGGAAGAGGCACGGGAAGGAGCGTAGACCGAGGGCGAGCAAAGCGGCGACGGTTCTTAGAGGCACGCGCAGACGGGGTGCTTCTCCGTGGCGTACGGCTGAGGGCAACTTCCGAAGTTGCACGCCATCTTCGTGCACACGCTGGCACCGCCCGGAATCGCGAGCCAGTTGCACTCGCAGAAGGTCACCGTGGGCGTCCACCCGGCGCCGCAGCTCGCGGATTTGACCGCGCACTGGCACTGGCCCGGTTGAACGTTTTGGCCGACACAGTCGGCCTCGCAGGTGCCGCGCGCCGCTGCCTTGCAGATGCCGCCGTCGCAGGTGAGGCCGCCGGAGCAGGTCGCGGCACCGCAGCAGGCGAGGCCCTGCGTCCCACAGGGGGCCGGCGGCGGCGGTTGCGGGAGACCGGCATCGGGGGTGAGGGCGCCCGGCGGACACGGTGTGCACGAGCCGCCGCAGTCGACCCCGGTCTCGACGCCGTTCTTGAGGCCGTCGCTGCAGGTCGGAGCCGAGCCTCCGCCTGGCGTGCTCGGTGGTGCGCCCGGCGCGGGCGCGGGGATCGTGCCCGTCGCCGATGCGACCGGCGCACCGGGGGTTGGCACGCCCCCTTGTCCCGCGCCCGCCACACCGAGCGTTGCATCGTCTTCGGGGGCCTCGGCGTTGCAGCCAAGCGCCGCCACAAGGATGACCGTCACGAGTGCCAAGAGCCCATTGATTTTCAGCGACATGGTCGTCTCCACCGCAAGAGCCGGGCCCGCCCGGAGCAACAAAAAAGAGGAGCCATATTCAGCTCGTCGCGGGGGCGCTGGGGCGATCCGCTCGTTCGCACCTGCGAAGCCGGCCTTCGCACTCAGGCTTCGATCAGCCCGTCGCACTCAGGGAGAGGACGTGCACGCGAGCGGAAACGACTTGGCGTCGCCCGCCTGATCGGACTCCCAGGTCAGCGAGGAACGGAAGGTCGCGATGGCGCCGCCGAGGATGCTTCTGGGCACCGCGATCTCGAATCCTTGCTCGCCGCGCGTGCCTCGAAAGATCGCCGGGTCGCGCCCCACGGTCATGGTGTCTTTCGTCACCGCCACCGATTGGCTGCGTGGAAAGCCGGTGGCGCCGTTCTGGACGAGGCGCAACGTGCCCTTGTCGTGTTGGTTCTCGTCTAGAACAAGAGCGACTGTGGCGCTTCCGTCGCTCGTGCAATGAGCGCGAATCGGCTCGTTGGCCACCTCGGCGCGATGGCTTGCGTCGCTGTGCAACACGGTTTCGTCGCGCCCGTTCGTCAAGACGAGCGCGGGCGCGCGCCACTCGAAGGTGAAGTGGTCGTACGCGTACGTCGCGTCTTCGTAGCGGAGCGTGATCGCGTCGCGCACGCGCTGATCAGGATCGACGTACGCGGGGCGAGCGCGCGAGAATTCGTAGGTGCCGCTCACGTGTTTGGTCTCGTCGGGCGCCGGCGTCCAGAATCCTGGACTGCGACCCTGGAGGCGCAGCTCGGCGGTGAAACGGGTAGGCGTCTCGAGCGTCAAGCGTTCGAGCGTGC
Organism: Myxococcales bacterium; assembly: GCA_016703425.1. Classification (NCBI taxonomy): domain Bacteria; kingdom Pseudomonadati; phylum Myxococcota; class Myxococcia; order Myxococcales; species Myxococcales bacterium. The sequence goes on along the minus strand of JADJCA010000008.1, from coordinate 59,266 downwards.
GTCGTGAATCGCTGGAACGGATTCGCGCGTAGCTGCCAAGGGAATGGCGCGGCGAGCGACCGGCGCCTCGTCCTCCGCGAGCGGTGAGGCGGCGCCGCCGCAGGCGGTGGGAGCGGACAGACCTAGCGAGAGCACGAGTAGGGAGCGCAACATGGGTTCTTCCTCATCGGTGTGTTGACGCACCGTTGCGAGCAACGGTCATGCCGCGCGCGCTGGCGCACCGAGCGGCGGTGGCGCGCGCTTAGGCGACCCGCGGGCCACTGCCACGATGCCGCACACGTGAGGGGGGCGACCGCGAACCGTTCCTTCGCCCCGGCAGACTACATCCTCGTCATGGCCAGAAGCGCATGACCCAGGGCTCGAGCTTCCCCGGTAGTTGCGAGTAGCCACCGACCACGATGAACCCATCGCTTTGAATGGCGAGGCCGCCGGTGTAGTCGGCCGCAGCGGGGTGCACGTCGATCACGGTCAGGCCGCCCTTTCCGAAGCTCGGATCCGGCGTGCCGTTCTCGAGCAAGCGTCCCACGATAACGGCGGCCGCCGTCCCGCCCGTTGTGGCTCCGGCGAAGACAACGCGACCCGCCGCGTCGATGGCCAAGCGACGGGGCACGCCGGCACCGGCCAGGATGCTCACGCCGTTTTGGCCGAAGGTCGCGTCGGGGGCCCCGTCCGTTTGGTAGCGCATCACGACCACGTCGTAGACGCCGGCGCTTGCGGTGGGCACGACGCCCGCCGCGACGACCTTGCCGTCGGCCTGAAAGGCGACAGCCTGCCCCTTTGAAGACGCGCCCGCCACCGCCGACGCTGAGACCTTCCACCCAGTCGGCGCGAAGGTTCCGTCGGGCGCGCCGCCAACGGAGACCCGTGCCACGACCCACGGGCCGCCACCGGTCGCCTCACTGACGCCTGTCGCGACGAGCTGCCCCGAGGAAGCCATCGCGACGGCGAAGCCAATGTCGTTGCCGCCCATCTCGATCTCCGAGTAGCCCTTGCCCGCGAACGTCGTATCGAGAGCGCCGCTGGCGGTGAATCGAAAGAACGCAAAGGCGTTCGTCGCGCCGGACGTGACGCTCCCCGTTCCGACGATCGCACCGCCCTGGCCGAGGGCGAGGCCGTTCAGGAGCTGCGACGCCGTCGGCGCGAGCGAGGACTTGCCGGCGCTGCCGAAGGTCGTATCGAGGGCGCCGTCGGTGGTGAGGCGCGCGAGCGCGACGGCGGTCGCTGTCGTTCCGGCGACGCCCCCTAGGATGACCTTCCCGTCGGGCAAGCCGACGCTGTCGGCGGAGGCTTCGTCACCGCCAAAGTCGACGACGGCTCGGCCGGTGCCGGCGAAGGTGCCGTCGAACTGACCGTCGCGCGTGAAGCGGAGCGCGGCAAAGTCGCGAGGGACCGTCTCCGCAGTTGCCCCTGTCACCACGAAGGCGCCGGACGGTTGCATGACCAAGCCCGTGACGGTCATGTCGGTTGGCGCGACGGCTCGCCCACCCGTGCCGAAGCTGGTGTCGAGTGATCCCGCCGGTTCCGCGGCTCGGCCGTCGGCGCCCGACACTTTTGCGTCGGAGGTGGACACGCCCGCGTCTGCCGTCGCGGCGGGCGCTGTGGCGTCAGGCAAGCCCGTGGCAGGTGGCTCCGGGAACGATGAGAGCCCGATGAGATCCGCGCACGCCGCCGAGAGAAGCGTCGTGGCACCCCAGAGGCTCAAGGTGCGCGCGTGTCTCATGGCCCGCTCACGTCAGAAGGTTCCATTCAGCGCCTTGTCGATGATGCGCTGCGATTGGCTCGTCACCCCCGCCTTTGTTGGCGCGTCGACGAAGAGGTACACGCCAAGGCCCGTGAGCAGCAGCCCCGCGATGGCGGTCGCCGTGGAGACCGTGGCCACGGTTCGACCGTCGTCGACGAGACGGTTGGCGTCGGCAGCGCGTCCACCGTCGAAGGCCTCTTGCGCGTCGCCCTTCTTCGCGAGGGCGAGCACCCCCGTGACGCCCGATGCGCCGAGCGCCGCGAGGCCGGTACCGAGCGTCAGCCAAGGCACGAGCCCCCGCGCGCCCCCGGCTCTCGTCGACGCGCCCGGCGCGTCATCCTTCGCAGTCGCGCTCGCTGCCGCACCGAAGTGGACTGTGACGAGCGAGCCCGCGCGGACGTCGCCGGAGGTTCGCCGAACGACCCGATCGCCGAAACGGATCTCCACCGTGTGAGCGCCAGGCTCTACGGCTACCGGCCGCGTCAGGAAGGTCGGTCCTTGTTGCCCGTCGACCCAGAGCGACTCTCCGCCTAGCAACGGCCCGCTCAACGCCACCTTCAGGCGCGCCACCTTGTCCTCGAGCGAACGCGCGCGCGCGGTCGCGACATCGGCACGATCGGCTTTGCTTTCGCGCTCGGCGCGCGCCGCAGCCTCGGTGAACTGGTTGTATGCGAGGACGAGCTCGCCGCGCTCCTGCTGGCACCCGGCGACGTTGAGCAAGGAGCCGACGGCAGGCAAGAGCGCATGACTCCGCTCGAAGAGATCGCATGCCGCGGCCACGTCTCCGCGGCTCGAGGCCGCGAGCCCCGCCTCGAAGAGGGCGCGTCCGTCTTGCGCACGCGCGTCACCGGGCCTGAGGAGGATCATGCAGAGCCCGACGAGTCCGACGGCAAGCGCGCCGGGCGCGCTCCTCTTGTGCGCAGTGCTCTTCATGCAGGGGCTCTTCATGCCGGGGCTCTTCAATCGAGTCGGTCCGTCACCGGTTGGAACGACGACGGTGGGGTCTGCGTCCTCGCGGCAGCCGGTGTTGGCGACGACACCACCGGTGGTGCAGCTCTTCGCGGCGCCGAGCCCTTCGTGTCGACGCGCGGCCGGGCGCCCGCGTCGGTCGCGGCCTCGGTCGGCGTTGCCACGGGCACCACCGCCGGAAGGCTGATCGGCGACGGCGCGGTGGGTGGAGTCGCCGCGCCTGGCGACAATGCCGTCGCAGCGACCGTCGGCCGGCTCGCCTCGGCGGGCCTGATCGTCGCGGTCCCGTCGCGGAGTCTCGCGATGGCCGCGCCGGCGAGCGCCACCGCAAGGACGCCCGCGATCGCGAGCGCGCGACCGTGCGAGCGGACCTCCGGACCGGCGCCGCTCGGCGCGAAGGCCGTGAGGGCCGATGTCGTGGTGGTGGCGCCGCGAGGCTCGAGCCGCGGAGGACCGAACGCCTTAGGCGCGTTCGACGAGCCGGCGGACAAGGCGGCGCTCTCGTGCTGGACCGAATGAAGCGCCCGCGAAGGGGCGCGTGCCGCGAAGGGCCTGAGGGCGTCTACGAACGCAGCGATGTCGGGGTACCGGTCCGCGGGCTCCTTCTCGAGGCAGCGTGCGAGGACGGCGTCGAACGAGGCGGGCAGCTCGCCTCTCCGTTCGGAAGCCGGGACCCACGGCTTGTTGGCGATGGCCAAGAGGAGCACGGCGGCGCTGTCGTCGGGGAACGGCAACGCGCCCGTCACCAGCTCGTAGAGCACGACCGCCAGCGACCAAATGTCCGCTCGATGATCGGCGGCCTTCGCGTTTCGAATTTGCTCCGGTGACATGTACGCCGGCGAACCCATGAACGCGTAGGTCTTCGAGAGGCTCACGTCACCGAGCGCTTCGCCTCGGACGATCTTCGAGAGGCCGAAGTCGAGCACCTTGATGGTGGGCGCACCCTCTTGCCGTCCCGTGGTCAAAAAGAGATTCGCCGGCTTCAAGTCGCGGTGCACGACGCCAAGAGCGTGCGCTTCGGCAACGGCGTCACACGCCTCGAGCACGTAGCGCGCGGCCTCGTCCAGCGGTAGTCGCGTCCGCCGTTTGAGGAGGCCTTCGAGGTCGGTGCCTTCGAGCAGCTCCATCACGATGTACGGCGCGCGCCCGTCGGGCGTCGCGACGTCGAGGACGCGGATCGCGTGTTCGCTGCGCAGCTCGGCGGTGACGCGGGCCTCCTGCGCGAAACGGGCCAACGACTCGGGGGTCGCTCGAGCGACGAGCACCTTGATCGCGACGCGCGTCTTGAGCACCAGGTGTTCGGCCGCGTAGACCGCGCCCATGGCACCCTGTCCGAGCAAGCGGTCAATCCGATAGCGACCATCGAGGACCATCCCGCTTGGGAGTGGGCCGCGGCGTGAGCCGACGACGTCGTCCTCATCGTCTTCGCGCCCTGCTGCGCGCGGGTGCCGCGTTCCGTGCGCGTCGTCGGTCCAGAGCTTGGCCCGGCGCTCCGAGTCCGCCACCTCAGTTGCAGCGAAGGCGCGCGCGTCAAGCCGCGGCACCGCGCCCGCGAGCTCTCCGAGCAACGCGCCCATGTTGGCAAAACGCTCGTCGGGCTCGCCCGACGTGGCCCTGCCCAGGCCCGCGCGCCAGTGCGCCGGCAGATCCGGCGGCCAATCGGCGTTCCGTGCGAGGTCCTGCGGCCTCACATCCGCCGAGAGCTCCGTAAGCACCTCGTAGGCGACGATGCCCCAAGCGTACTGATCGGTAAGCGGCGACGCAGCCGCCCCTGCCTTCTGTTCCGGCGCCATGTAGCGTGGCGTGCCGAGGCCGTGAATCGACCCAGCGTGGCTCTCGAGAGCGTCGAGGCTCTCGGCGCGCGCGATCCCGAAGTCGATGAGGCGCACACGGCCGTCGCTGCAAAGCATGACGTTGTCGGGCTTGATGTCGCGATGGACGATGCCGGCAGCGTGCGCGGCGTCGAGGGCGCTCGCGATCTGGACGAGCCAATCAAGCTTGGTCGCGGTGGGCACCCCACGGCCGGCGAACGACGAGCGGAGCGGCTCGCCGTCGAGGAGCTCCATCGCGATGAAGGCTGTGCCGTCGCCCTCGCCGACGTCGTAGATGGCCACGACGTTCGGGTGCTGAAAGGCAGCACACGCGCGCGCCTCGCGCAGCATGCGTCGAATTCCCGTGGCAGCGTCGTCGGTCCGGTCGGGCCGAAGGACCTTTAGCGCCACCGGCCGCTTCAGCAGCGTGTCGAAGGCTCGGTAGACCTCGCCCATGCCGCCACGCCCAATGGGGCCTTCGATGCTGTAACGCGGCGAGGGCGAGCGCATCCATTGCGTAGAGTACCGAAGTCGTCGGCTCCTTGTGCTTTGAGTGTGCCTTGCGCTGCAGCGCCTCGAGGATGAAGGGTGCGAGATTCACCCCTCGCGGAGCCCTAGGCTTGCGGGCGGCTAGCGGCCAGCGTTTGTGCAGTCTTACGCGCTTCGGGCGAAAAGCTCGCTCGAATCTCCGTGCGACTCCACGCGTTGATGGCGGAGAGCGCGTCCTGTCAGCGCGACCGTCATTTCGCCTTGGGTGGTGAACCCGCGCTCGGGCGGCGCCCGCCAGAGGACGGCGCGTGCGCCGGGCCGGTGGCCCGCAACGGGGTTGCCGTCGACGTCGATCCACAAGACCCACGTGAGACCCACGAGACTTCGCGCCGGCGTGTCCTCGTCGAACGATGTGACGCGTGTGCACACGCCGTCTTCGAAGTAGATGAGCTCGCGCGCCGTCTCGACCACCGTCACGCCGTCGAGGGTGCGCGGCAGCGTGGCCATCCTCCACGAGAGGCTGTGCCTGGCCGCGAGGTGCTTAAGCCATTGCCGGCGGGTTTGCGTCGCGGTGACCATCGTTGCCCCTTTCTGCATTCGTCGTGCCTGACCTGCGAGTCGTCGGGCTTCGAGCGACCTCATCGTCCGCTGGCGCTCATCCGTACTTGGTAGGTTGCAGGCGCTCGACGCCGTAGGGGTCGGTCGCTGCGCCGTCCGTCGTCGTGTTCGGAACCGAAGGCAGCGGTGGCAAGTCGGCGAGCGTGGGCATCGCTGGCAAGTCCGGGGCGAGCGCGATGTCGGGCCAGTCGACGGGCACGTAGGGCGGAGGCAGCGGCGGGAGCGCGGATGCGTCGGTCGGACCTTCGAGTGGCGAGCCCGTCGTACCTGGCAGCGGCGGGAGCGCGGGCACCACCAGGGGTTCGAAGGGGGCATAGGCGTGGGTCGCGCTCGGTGCCGCGCCGTCGTGCAGCGCGGGTGTCGGCGCCGCGTCATTCACCTCGGGCAGCTCTCGCGTGGTGGTCGTGGGCACCACGCTCGGTGAAAACGTTGGCGGCGGCGGGACGTACGCCGGAGCGTGGTCCGTCGACGAATGCGGCGTCGCGCGCGATGGCTTGTCGTCGTCCTCCAGCGCTGCGGCGAAGAGGTTCATCGCCACGTTTCCAGCGGCCGCCAGCAGGTTGCCGCCTACGGTGCCGCCTCCCGTCACCGGTTGCTTGAGCAAGTCGATGGCCGATTGCGCGAGGCCGCCTATCGTCGACGCTGGCGTCGTCGCCGCGCGAACCTGCTCAGCGACCTGCGCTGCATGGCGCGGCGTTGCACCGGCCGCGACGAACACATGCCCCGCCTGATCGAGGCCGAGCAACGCGTCATGGACGCCGCCGATGTGCGAAGCCTGTGCGGGCGCGAGCGTGTGGATGCGGAGGCCGCCGTGGGCCCGGTCGAGCGCGGCAAGCGAGAGGGAAGCGAGCGAGGAGGGTTTCATGGCTTGTGCGAGTACGAGCACGCGCCATGCCGCGCGTTGGGTCGCGTCGCGCTCGACGAAACCCGAATGGTTTTGGGCTGGCGCCGCGCGAACGCTTCGTTCGCACCGGTCGCGCAGCGATGGGACCTCCGGGTGCGATGCGCGCCTTCGCAGTCCGCGTCTGCGATCTAGACGGGGCTCAGGGCGCTACTTCCGCCACAAAGCGAGCGAGGAGCGTCTTGGTCCCGGCTTCGAAGCGGATCGTCAGCTTGGCTTCGGGGCCGACGCCGTCGAGCTTCTCGAGGACGCCGACGCCAAATTTCGGATGCTCGAAGTGTCGCGGCGGCGCAGGCGGCTCTACCTTCGCCCGCGTCAGAACCGGCTTCGGCATCTTGAGCGTTCCGTCCGCGGTCGTCGCCACGGGGGTCTTCTTCGCCGCTGGCGCCCGCTTCGGGGAGGTCGCCTCCGCCTCGCGCACGGCCGTTGCCGCCGCTGCTTTCGCCGGGGTGGCGCGGGGCGCGGGTATGTCGAGACCCAAGGTCTTTCGCAGCGCCATCGCGGCCGGCCCTTGCGATTCGGCGAAGAGCGCGCGCAGCTCGGGCACGTCGATGCGGCGCAGTTCGACTTGAAGAAGCTCGCGGCCCACGAGCACGAGCACCGTCGGACGACCCGCCGCGTCGTCCGACGCCCACTGCCGCGCGAGAGCCCACACGTCGTCGCTTGTTTGCGGCGGCGCGTACGTGCACGCAAAGGTCACGACCTCGGCGGGCTCCGGGAAGAACGTCCATTGGCCGAAGCCGGCGCCAAGGTTCTCGGCGATGAGCCGTGGAAGCTTGGACTGCTCGGCGAGCGCCGCCCCGGCGATCTTGCACTCGGCGTAAGGGGCTCCGTGATGCGCGCGGGCGACGAGCAGTACGAGGTCTTCGCGGGAGAGAGGTGGCGTCGGCTCGGTCGGTTCGGACATCGCACAAGGATCCGGGGCCCTGGAGCGAAGGTCAATAAGGGCGGGGCCTCGAGGTTTCGAGACTTCGCCGACGCGCTACACTCGCACCCCTCATGAGAAAGCTGAACGTCATCATCGCGAGCACGCGGCCCGGTCGCGCAGGCCTGCCTATCGGAACATGGTTCCTCGAGCGGGCCCGCGCCCACGGAGGCTTTGAGGTCGTCTTGTCGGACCTAAAGGAGGTCGCGTTGCCGCTCTTCGACGAGCCAAAACACCCGCGCCTCGGTCAATACGAGCACGCGCACACGAAGGCCTGGAGCGAGAGCGTTCGCGCCGCCGACGCGTTCGTGATCGTCACGCCTGAATACAACTACGGCTCGCCGCCGGCGCTCATCAACGCGCTCGACTATCTCTTCAGCGAATGGGCCTACAAGCCGGCGGCGTTCGTCAGCTACGGCGGCATTTCCGGGGGCCTCCGGTCGGTGCAAATGACCAAGCAGTTTCTGACCACGCTGAAGATGATGCCCATCCCCGAAGCCGTCACGGTTTCTGGGTTCTCCGCCCACATGAAGGAGGGCACCTTTCAGCCCCCCGAGTCCTTCGATGGCGCAGCCAAGACCATGCTCGATGAGCTCTTGCGATGGGCCAACGCGCTTGCGCCCATGAGGGCATAGGCACGGCCCCGACCCCCTTCTTGGGAACATGTGGGGCTGTAGGGCGTCCCACTCCACATGCTCAAGCGCTTCGCCTTGTGCCTGCTCCTCTGCGCATGCTCCGCCGCGGGCGCTGACGAGGCGGAGTCGACGGAGGTGACGCGCGTTGGCGGCGTCGCTCCCCGCCACCTCGCGGAGGGGCCGTCGTGGTTCCGTGACGACTCGAAGGCCGCGGAGGTGGACGCGCTCTCGTGGCTCCCGGCGGGGTTTCAGCACGCCGCCAATCGCCTGCCGACGTCGCCGCCCCCTGTTGTGGAGAGCGATCTCGAGCTGATCGTGGCGCCGCGCGGGCTCGCGCTCGTTGACGGCGCGGCACCCGAGCTTGGCGTGCTCCTCTTCAATCGCTCCGAGTCGCGTAGTCACGTCGTCGTGCTTTCCGGCGACGGCAGCGAGCTCGGGTGGCGCGAGCCCGAGCTCCGCATCACCGTCGAGGTGCGGCGCGGCGATCGTTGGGCAAACGCCCGCACCGTGCCCGTCGCGCGTTGCGGGAACTACGCGGAGGACTGGAGTCATGACATCCGGGTCTTGGCACCGGGCGAGTCGGTGGAGCTTCCGTGGGTTCGCTTCCCGCACGTCGACCTGTCGGGAGCTGAGGCGATCCGCTCGACGGCGCACTACCGGTACGGTGCCCACACGCTGGCGCCCGGCTTTTGGGGCCGCCGCATCCCGACGCCATCGGCGGCGGCGAACATGGCGCCCTTTGCGCTGCATTCGAAGCCGGTCACGCAGTCCGTCGAGGCACCGATGCGCCTCGTCGTGAGGGCCGCCGACTTGCGTCGTCTCGCCGATGAGCGTCCGCTGAAGGACGCCCTCGAGATCGATCTGGTGAGCGAGGATCGGGCGGCCACCATGAGCCAACCCGCCTCCCTTGAGCTCGAGGTCGTCTCGCGCAACGTCGCCGCGCTGGACCGCGACGACGCGACCACGCAGGAGTGGTTCAGCCTCCGCGAGTGGTTCCCCGGCGGGGGCTTGGTGCCGCCGCGCACCGCCCTAACCGACGGGGTCAGCGGCGTGGCGCGCCCCGATGGCCAACTCGATTTGTCGCGCCTCTTGCGAGCGCGCGCCGTGCTTCACATGAAGCTCGGCGACGACGACGACCCTCGCTATCGCGTTCTCTCGTCCGCCTGGTTTGACGCGCGAGGCCGCGCCGTTCAAGCCGAGTGACCGTGATAGCGCGGCGCCGAGCCGCGTCCGCGTTCCGAGGACAGCGCGCCGGTCGCGGTGTTATACCGGCGGGCGATGGTCCGTTTGCCGCTAGAAGTCGATGGAACGCTCGACGACATCCTCGCCTCCTTCGACGACAAGGCGCCGCTCGAGGAGGCAAAGACCCTCTCGGGACCTTGGTACACCGACCCGAGCGTCCATCGCCTCGAGACGCGCGCCGTCTTCGGCGGCACGTGGCAGTTCGCGGCGCGCGAAGACCAGCTTCGGCGTTCCGGCGACTTCGTGACCACGGTCATCGGCGGCGAGCCCATCGTCGTCGTGCGCGGCGACGACGGCGTCTTGCGCGCGTTCTTCAACGTTTGCCGCCATCACGCGGCGGCGGTGGCCACCGAGCCGTCGGGGTGCGCCGAGCGTCTTCGCTGCCCCTACCACGGCTGGACGTATTCGCTCGCGGGCGAGCTCCGGTCGACGCCCGAGTTTGACGGTGTTCGGAACTTCGACAAGGCGGCCTTTGGTCTCGTGCCGGTGGCCGTCGCCACCTGGGAGAAGTTCGTCTTCGTCAACACGTCGCCCGATCCCATGCCTCTCGAGGCTCACATGGGGAGTCTGCCGGAGCAGTTCGCGCCGCTCGGTGTCGGCAAGCTCCACTTCGCGGAGCGCCGCGAATACGAGCTCGCCTGCAACTGGAAGGTCTTCGTCGACAACTACCTCGACGGCGGCTACCACGTTCCGTTTCTCCACAAAGGCTTGAGCAGCATCCTCGCGTTCAAGGACTACACGATCGAAAATTTCGATCGCTTCTGCCTCCAGTCGAGCCCCATCGACGCCTCCACGGGTGAGGCCATGACGGCGTCGGTCCGCAAAGGCAAGGCGCTCTACTACTGGCTCTACCCGAACCTCATGCTCAACTGGTACGAGGGGTACCTCGACACGAACTTCGTCGTGCCGCTCGGCGTGGATCGCATGAAGGTCGTCTTCGACTTCTACTTCGCCGACGTGAGCGAAGCCGTTCGCGAGCGGAACCGCACCAGCATGGGCGTCAGCGAGCGCATCCAGGACGAAGACCATGCCATTTGCGAGTCGGTGCAACGCGGTCTGTCGTCGCGGGCCTACGGCCAAGGTCGCCTGTCGGTGCGGCGCGAGGCCGGCGAGAACCTCTTCCACAAGCTCCTGGCGCGCGACCTGAGGGCCGCGCACCGGCGATAGTCCGCATTGGCCTCGCCTTGTGGCGACAATTGGCACACTTGGTCCAGTCTGAATCGCACGTCTGAACCTCGATCTTGTCGGTGACGAGCGGCATGATGGTCGACTTGGAGGTGCCAATTGGACCAATCGTTGGGGCTCAAGCTCGATCCGCGGCGCGACGAGCCGATTCATCGGCAGATCTTTGATCAGGTCGTCGCCCGCATTGAGGCGCGGGCTTTTCCTGCGGGGTTCAAGCTGCCGCCGACGCGCGTTCTCGCGGGAGCGCTCGGCGCCCACCGCAACACCGTCGCGCGGGCCTACGCCGAGCTCGAGTCAGCGGGCTTCGTCTTCGGCTCCGTCGGGCGGGGCACCTTCGTCGGCGACGTCGACGGCGCTCGCGCCCAGGCTGTCGACCGCGGGGCCGTCGCTGTCGCCGACGGCGGTCAGCTCCGCGAGATGCCGTGGAATGACCTCGTCGCGCGTGCGGCGAAGCCCGAACTCTTGGCCCGCGTCGAGCGCTACGCGCGCCGCGCCTCCGGCCCCCAAGTCATCAACCTCGCGCGCATGCAGCCATCGGCGGATCTCTTGCCCGATGAGCTGATGCGTCGATGCGTCGCGCGCGTCTTCGCGCAATACGGGCCGGAGACCTTGACGTACGCGCCGCCGGAGGGCGTGCTCCGCACTCGGACGCAGATCGCCCTCGAGCTTGCGGCTCGCGGCGTGCCGGCTACGGCCGACGACGTTCTCGTCACCTCGGGAAGTCAACAAGCTCTCGACCTCGTGGCGCGGTCCCTCGTCAACCCCGGCGACGCCATCATGGTGGAAGCCACGACGTATTCGGGCGCCCTCGACATCTTCGCGCTCGCGGGCGCTCGCGTCGTCTCGGTGCCGTCGGACGACGACGGCCCGGAGCTCGCGGCGCTCGAACGCCTCACGAGGCCCGACGTCAAGGCCCTCTACCTCATGCCCAACGGGCACAACCCCACGGGCCGCACCATGTCGCTCGAGCGACGACGGCAGCTCGTCCTGTGGTCGCGCCGTGTCTCGATTCCCCTCATCGAGGATGACTACGCCGCCGGCGTGGTGCTCGACCCGCCGGGCGAGCCGCACCTCCGAGCGTTAGACGGCGACGTCATTCACATGTCGACGTTCTCGAAGCGGCTCATCCCGGCCATGCGGATCGGCTACGTCGTCGCCCCCAAAGAGCTCTCAAGGAGTCTTCGGTCGCTCAAGCGCGTCGTCGACCTCGGCACGTCGTCGATCTTGCAACACGCCGTCGCCGAGTTCATCGAACGCGGCTACCTCCGCGCGCACATGACGAAGGTGGTCCGCGAATACCGCGCCCGCCGGGACGCGCTCGCGGCCGCGCTAACCAAACACCTGCCCGCCGAGTGCACGTTTCAATCTCCGCGCCACGGCCTCGTCCTTTGGGTGTCGCTTCCGCCGTCGCTCGACGTCGACGCGCTCTACCAGGAGGCGTTGAAGCAGGGGGTTCTCGTCAGCCCCAGCCCCATGTGGAGCGCCGGCCTTAACCCGAGGCCCGGCGTCCGGCTCGCGTTCTGCGCCGAGTCTCCCGAACGCGTCGCTGAGGGGGCGCGCCGTCTCGGCAAGGCGGTGAAGACGCTCTCGGCTCGCGCGCCAAGAAAGGCGGAACCACGGAGCGGAGCTGTGGCGCCGTTCGTTTAGCTCGCCGGGCGCGACTGGGTATCGCGCCCGCTTGATTCCGCTCGTTCGTCCCGTTCGTTTTCGGCGCGCCGTCACCGCGACGCGCCTTCGCACATGCCTGTTGATCGCAAGCGCGCCCGCGTGGCGTGAAAAGGAGAGCTCCATGAAAAAATCGACCCAAGTCACGAAGTCAGGCCTCGCTGAGATGCTCAAGGGAGGCGTCATCATGGACGTCGTTGACGCGGAGCAAGCGCGCATCGCGGAAGCCGCCGGGGCCACCGCGGTCATGGCGCTCGAGCGCGTGCCGGCTCAGATTCGCGCCGAAGGTGGCGTGGCTCGCGCGAGCGATCCGGAGATGGTGGCGCGCATCCAGGCTGCCGTCAGCATTCCCGTCATGGCCAAATGCCGCATCGGGCATTTCGCCGAGGCCCGGATCCTCGAAGCCCTGGAGGTCGACTTCGTCGACGAGAGCGAAGTCTTGACGCCCGCCGACGACGAGTTCCACATCGACAAGCGAACGTTCCGCGTGCCGTTCGTCTGCGGCTGCCGCGATCTCGGCGAGGCCTTGCGCCGCATCGCCGAGGGCGCGTCGCTGCTCCGCACCAAGGGCGAGGCCGGTACCGGCGACATCGCCGAGGCGGTTCGCCACCTCCGCCGCGTGCGGAGCCAGATTCGTCGCCTCACGACGCTCGGCGCCGAAGAGTTGGTGCGCGAGGCCAAGGAGCTCGGCGCTCCGGTGGAGCTGGTTCGCGAGGTCGCCGCGGCAGGCCGACTCCCGGTCCCGAACTTCGCCGCCGGCGGCATCGCCACGCCCGCCGATGCGGCGCTCGCCATGGCCCTCGGTGCCGAGGCCGTCTTCGTCGGCAGCGGTATCTTCCTCAGCGCCGACGCGCCGCGCCGAGCACGGGCCATCGTGACGGCGGTGACCGCGTGGGAGGACGCGGCCGCGCTCGCCGCCGTCAGCACCGGTCTCGGCGCGGCGATGCGCAGCGTGCCCACGGCTTCGCTCTCGGCGCCGGAGCGCTTCGCGGCGCGAGGCAACTGAGATGGCCCGTGGAAAGCCCGTCGTCGTCTTGGCGGTTCAAGGCGCCTTCGAACGTCATGCGCGGATGCTTCGGTCGTTGGGGCACGAGGTTCGCCTCGCCCGTCGCGCGGATGACCTTGCCGACGCGGCGGGGCTGGTCCTCCCCGGTGGCGAGAGCACGGTGCAACTCGACCTCATCGCGCGCTTCGATCTCGAAGGCCCAATTCGCTCGCGGGTGTCCGCGGGCGTTCCGGTCCTCGCGACTTGTGCAGGCTTGATCCTCGCGGCCGAGCGCGTGTTAGGCCCGCAGCAGCGAAGCTTCGGCGTCCTCGACGTCACCGTGACGCGAAACGGCTGGGGTCGGCAGCTCGACAGCTTCGAGGCGATGAGCGACGCGGGAAGGAGCCTCGTGCTGATTCGCGCGCCGCGCATCACGTCGGTCGGGCCCCGCGCCCAGGTCGTGGACCGGCTCGCCGGTGAGCCGATCCTCGTCCGCCAAGGCGCCGTTTGGGGCGCCACGTTTCATCCCGAGCTGACCGACGACGCCTCGCTCCACGCGAAGGTCTTCGGGGCGTCCGCTCACTTGGCGTCGACCACGCCTAGATCGAGGAAGGCGCGATCGACCATGACGACGTAGGGGCGCTCCTCAAAGGTGAGCCCCCCCTTGCCGTCGTGGTCGATGATCTCGAGCTTGCCCATGCCGTAGCCCATGGGGCCGCGCGAGTAGTAGTGCGCTTGGAGCTTGTACGGGCCCGCCCGCTGTCCGACGGGGCGTCTCACGGTGAAACACTCGGGCCCGTACCCGGTCGTGACGTCGGCGTAGAGCTCGCCGCCGCTCGGCAGCGACTTGGCGCCGTAATAGGCGTGCCCGCCGCGCGAGTCCATGATGTGAAAGTCGACGTCGTTGGCGTCGGTCTCCCAGTTGAGGACGAAGCGCAAGGACGCGCCCGTCTCCAACGTGGCGCGAACCTCCGCGAGCTGCGCCATGATCTCGGCGCGCTTGCTCGGATCCTTTGCAAGCCACGCGGCAGCGATGAGACCGAGGTCCTCGCGGAGGATTCGGTCGACACCGGCGAAGCGGCCCGACGGGTAGCTGCGCCGGGCGCCGGACAGCGCAGCGTCGAAGGCGCCGGGGTGATCGCCGCGCTTGAGGCGCGCGAACGCCAAGAGCCGGTGACTCGCAGGATGATCGGGCCGTTGCAAGACGGCCTTCTCGTAGGTGTCGACGGCGAGGGCCATGGCCTCCCCGAAGGGCTCGACCTTTCCGTCGCGCCTTGAGGTGACTCGTTCGAGGCGTTCGCCAGCAAAACGCCGGAGGTCGGCGCGCGATGCGAAGAGGTCGATGAGCGAGCCGTAGGCGCGTGCCGCTTCCGTCGTGTCGGCGAGACCTTCGTAGGTTTCGCCGAGGGCGATCAGCGCGAGGACGTCGGCGGGGTCGGCCTTGCGCCACTCCAGGGCGATGGGGAGAGCCGCCTTCGCGCCTTGCGACGCGATGGTGGTCATCACCGTCTTGAACTTCCCGGTGTAGGGCGCGACGGTGTTCGCGTTCCAGTTGTTGGGCGACGCTGCCGAGGGCGTCGCCGCCTCACCGCCGCCGGGGCTGAAGCTGATTGGGAATACGACCGTCACCACGCCGCCTTCCGGCTGAGGAAATGACAGGTTCGTGAATGACCGCACGACGCACGACACGACCGACGCGTCGGGAAGGTCGGAGCCGCCATCGCTCGTCGTCAGGACAGCGCCCGACTTGTCGATCACGAACCGCGTGACGACGCGTCCTTCGAGCGCGGGGTTGGCGCGAAGCCCATTTTCGTAGCAAAGGCGAAAGCGACCGAAGTTCTGCCGGACGATGCGTTGAACGACCTCCGGTGGCAGGGCGCCGTTCACGGTCGTGACGCCCATTCGGACCAAGGGGACCTGCGTGCGGTGGCTGCCGCCGAGCCGGCCCGAGCCGGAGCCGAAGCCCTGTCCCGTGCCCACGCCAGCGCCGTGACCGATGGTGCCGATGTTGCCGAGACCGATCCCCTCTCCGCGGCCGCCGCCGCCTTCGCCCGCGCCCGACAGGCCGAGGCCGCCGGCGCCGAAGGACTCCTGTTCGGCCGCCGGCCCGCCTCGGGGAGCGGGCCGTGCCGCGCGATCCGCGAGGGGCTCGGCGGCCATAGCGGGGGCGGGGCTTGCGGCCGGAGGAGCGCCGGGCGCTTGCGCCGGTGCTGGTGGTGGCGTTGCCGCTGCGGTCGCCGTCGCCGCGCCCGACGTCGGCGCCTCCGGGTCTCGGTTGTCGCTCGGACCGCGAACGCCGAAGCGCTGCGCCCCAGGCGCGCGCGGGTTTCCCATGGCGCCTTCTTCGGCCTTCGCCCGCGTCCCCGAGCCGCCCTCCTTGTTGTCCGAATTCCGAGCGAGCTCCTGCTTGTCTTCGTCGGCGTTTCGATCGAACGGCCACGAGCGGTGCTTGAGCTTGAGCGTGCCCGAGTCCATCGTCAGGATGTCCTTCAAGGCCTTGCGATCGATCTTGAAGCGCGCGTAGTCGGCCTCGGTCTCGAGGACCAAGAGGGCCGTGTACGGGGAGAGCACGCGGTGGTTGATGGAGAGGTCCAAGATCTCTTTGGTGCGCTCCGGCGAAGGTTCGCGACTCTGCGCTTCGACGAGGCTCTGAATCTTCGCCTGCACCCAGGCGCGCTCAAGGAGCGGCACTTCCGCCGTCGCGAGCTCGGGCATGGCGAGGGGCTTGCCCGCCGACAGGCTGAAGGCTTGCCCTTCGGGAACGTCGGCATAGACGAGCACTTCGTCTCCCGCCTGAACCCCTTCCATGCGCTTGGGCCAGAACCATCGGGCACCGGGCACGTCGATGGGCACCTCCGAGAGCGTGCGCTCCGTGAGGCGCCGCATCGCGTTGGCCACGCCGAGCGAGCCGTCGATGACCATGCCGTCCTTCGCGAAGGAGCCGGCGACGAGGCGCTTCATCATGACGCGATCGCGGATCCCGCCCACGGCCACCGCGTCGACGCGGACGATGCCGGCGGCCTTCAGCTTGCTCAGCACCGCGGCGAAGGCTTCGCCCTCCGTCGGGCCCGCCGTCGCGACGCCGTCGCCCACGAGGATGACGCGCGTGGCCTTCGCCTTGGCTGCTTCGTCCGTGGCCCAGGTGAGCGCGCCTGCCAGGTTCGACGCCCCGAGCGGCATGCGCTCCCGGAGTACGGTCGCTTCCTTGTCGCCGAACTCGCGGGCCTTGCCCGCAAAGATCGGGACCACGGTCTGATCGAAGGCCGCTACCCGCAAGGTCGCGTCAGCGCGCTCACCGAGGCTTCGGAGCAAGCTCGCGACGAGGCGTACTTGCTCTTCGTAACCCAGCGCGCGTGACGCGCTCGTGTCGACGAGCACGATGGCGCTCTCGATGGGGTCTTTCTCCTGGCTGGCGATGGCGTCGGCCTTGACCTTCGCGAGCACCATGTTGCGTGCGCGGAGGCCCAGGCCCTTGCTCGCGAGGCGCTCGTCGAGCACGAAGTCGCCATCGGGGAGGAACCGTCGCTGCGAGAACGTCTGCACCGGCTGCGGGAAGCCGTCTTGCGTGACGCTGATCGACACGAGACCGAGCTCCGGCAGCCCGCGCAGCGGGAGCGAGTAGCGTGCGCCGCCGCTGACCTCTTGCGAATACGAGAGGATGATCTCCTTGGTGCCTCGCGGCGGGATCGGAAAGACGCGCGCCGAGAACTCGTTGCCCGCGGCCTGCTCCAAGAGGGCCGGGTCCTGCTTCCGGTGAAGGAAGTCTTCGTAGGCGACGCGCGCCGCTTGCTTCTCGACGACCTCTCCTTCCTGCCACCGGTTGTCGATCTTCATGGCAAAGCGGCTCACGCTGGCGCCCTCCGGCAGCGTGATGCGGAAGGTGCCCTCGAGCTGCCTGGCTTGGGGGTTCTGGAACGTCAGTCGCAGCTCGGTGAAGGCCAGCGGATCTTGCACCTCGGCGCGCGCCACCATGCTCGTGAGCGTGAGGCCCGTGCCGTCGGACGCGGTGAGGCTAAGCGGCGCGGAGCGAGGTCGCTCCACGATGGGCGTGTCGATGGGGCCGACGACTTGGGTGTTCGTCAGCTTCGTGGTCGTGACCGGCGCGCGATTGGCGCGCTCGACGAACCCCGCCGGCGCGCGCGGCTCTTGGACACCTTTCCAGACCATGGCGCCCATGAAGACGACCGCAACCGAGACCACCACCGTCGACGTCCTGTCCATGTTTCCGTTTCCTCGCAGCGTTCAGACACGCCCCATTGGCGAAGTTCCCGGAAAAGGGCGGCAGAGTTCCCGGAAAAGGGAGCAGACCCGCAAGAACGCTCCCGCGGAAGGGAAAAGCGCACGGCTTCGCGCCCGAATTCCGTCCCGGGTGGACGCCGTGTTCTAACGCGCCAGCGTCTTCGCGAGGCGAAACCCGAGCGCAGTGCCGCGCGCCAACGCTTGAAGGGGACCCCTTGAGGCGCCGCGGCACCATTGCGCGTCGATCATCCAGGCGCCGCCGCGCGCTTGGCGCAGCGAAGAATCGCCGCGCGTGACGAGCGCGCCCGGCTCGGGCTCGCGCAGCAGTTCTTCCGCGGAGGGGCCACCGTGAAAGTCGGCGACCCATTCGCGCACGCCGCCGGCGAGATCGCGCACGCCGTAACACGACACGTCGCGCGGGAATGCGCCGACGGGCTCCGGCTGCTGCACGACGGCGCGCGAGTCGCGCATCTTGCAGAAGGTCGCGTCGAACTCGTTGCCCCACGGGAAGGCGCGGCCATCGACACCGCGCGCGGCCTTCTCCCACTCGGCCTCCGTCGGTAGGCGCACTCGCGTGTTGTCTCGCTGGCTCCGCCACGCGGCGTAAGCGACGGCGTCGTACCAATCGACGAGCAAGACCGGCAGTCGACGAAGGTCGCGCGTCCCGTTGGGCAAGAGGGTGCGTCCTTCGCCCTCGACGAGGCTCTCCTCGGGCTCCCACAAACCGCCCGGCCCGCGGCGCACGACAAAGCCTTCCGAGCCCCGCTTGTCGCGGGGCGCACGTTTCTCGGCGAGCGCCGGGGACCTCGCTTCGAGCGCGTCCAAGAACTCGCAATACTCGCCGAAGGTCACGGGGAGCTCGGCGATGGCGTAGTCGTCGACGAGGCACTCCTCGGAGGGGAGGCTATCCATCGCCTGGGGATCGCCGCCGAGCATCGTCAGGCCTTGCGGCACGTAGATGAAGCCGGTCCCGAGATCGCGTGGGCGCACCAAGCGCACCGTTGTCGCGTGGGTCGCGCCGCGGCGCAGCACCACCGGGTAACGCGCGGCTTCGAAGCCGTCGGCCGACAGCGTGAGCAGGTAGGAGCCCGGTGGCAGCTCGGTGCGGACCGGTGTCTTGCCGAGGCTGATGGCGCCCTTCGCGATGAGCGTGCGGTCCTCGTCCACGAACCGCTCGAGGACGACGGTCGCGCCCGCCGGCAGTGAATGGAGCACGAGCTGCGAGGGCGCCGTTAGCTGACGTGCCAGCTCGCCGTGGTCGTGCTCGTGCACGCGAGCCTCATGGTGCGCTTGGTCGCCGCGCTTCTGCTCACGCTCTGCGCGCCGGGCCAGCGTCCAATGGAGTCGCGCGAGGCCGCGGTGCGCGTCGCCCGCGTTTTGGTCGTACCCCAGCGCCTGCGTGTACATCTCGAGGGCGCGCGCGAGCGCGAGGTTCGCCTCGACATCGGCCTCCCGCGCTTCGCGTTCGAGGCCCCAAGCGACGCGCTTTTTGTCGACCGACTCCCACGGTTTGAGCGGCGCGAGGGCTCGCCGCGCCGCTTGCTCGAGCTCCTTCTGCCGCCGGCCCAGCCGCTCGAACTCCGTCGCCCATTGGAGCGCTTCCTCCGCGAGCCGACTCGCCTCCCGGGCACGGCGCTCGACCTCGCGAGCACCCTCGAGAAAGTCATCGAGTCGCTCGACGGTCTCGCGCGCCGAGGGCCTCGTCCTCGGATCTTTGTCGAGCAGGGCGAAGGCCAGCTCGTCGAGCAAGAGCGGGCAATCGTGCGCGAGGGCGCGCGGTCGTGGCGGCACATGCCTCAGCGTTCGCGACAACGTCTCGGTGACCGACTGGCCGTCGAAGGGAGCGACGCCGGTTAGTACCTCGTAGAGGATGACGCCGACGGCGAAGAGATCGGCGGCGCGATCGGCGATGCCTTCTGGCGCGATCAATTCGGGCGCGATGTAGCCGGGCGTTCCGCGGAGCGCGCGGCGCTCCGTCTCTCCGTCGGTCTCGGCGAAGGCCAGCTCCCAATCGGCGAGGTAGACCTCACCGAAGTCACCCACCAGGATGTTCTCGGGCTTGACGTCGCCGTGCACGAGCCCGCGCGAGTGTGCGTAGTCGAGGGCGCGGCTGACGCCGACCAGGGCGCTCGTGAGGCGTCTCACGGGCCACCGCGTGCCTTCGCTGCCGACCTGCATGATCTGCCGCAAGGAGCGGTTCTTGACGAGCCGCATGGCGTAGAAGGGCGCGCCGTCGCGCGTCGTGCCGCTGTCATAGACGGGCACGATGTTCGGGTGCTCGAGGCCGGCCGTGAGGCGCGCCTCGCGACGAAAGCGCGTCATGGCAGCCGCGTCGGCGTCGCGGACAAGCTTCAGCGCGACAACGCGCTTCATCGTGTGGTCGTAGGCCGCAACGACCGTCGCCGATGAGCCGGCACCAAGCGACGTTTGGAGGTCGTATCGCTCCGGGCCAGGCTCGCTCTCCGGCGCGGCGTCGGCAGAGCCGGAGTCGGAAGGTGCCGCAGCGAGCGTGGCGCCCGTCACGAGGTCCGCGCTGGGCCCCGGCCCGCACAGCTCAAGAACGAGCGCATCACCGTCTTCGCCGGCGGCCAAGCGCTCCGCGGCCGACCATAGCGTGGCCAGCGTGATCTCTCCGCGCGCGGCGGCGTCGGTGAGCACTTGCCGCGCCGAGGCGTTGTCGAACCTTCGTGAAATGGGATCCGTTGCCTGGGGGCGCTCTCGTAAACCTGACGGATCGCGTGCTCCGCGCCCACCCATGTGAGCAGCCGCCCTTCGATTTTGTGACGAAGGGTAGGTTCCCCTCGCCCCATTCAGCTCACGCGGGTCCGGGTCACGCGGTGGCCTCGGCGATCTCCTTCTCAAGCAGCTCCCACTCTTCCAAGAGTCCTTCGATCTTGGTGCCGAGCGCCCGATCTTCAGCCTCGAGCGCTTGCACCTCCGCCGCCGGGGTCTTCTCGTAGTACCCGGGCTTGCACCACTCGGCCGCGATGGCGGCCTTGCGGGCCTCCGCGACGTCGATGGCTTTGAGCACCTCGTCGCGGCGCGCCGGAAGCTGCTTCAAGCGGTTCGCCCGTCGCTTCTTCTCCTCCCAGGAGACAGCCGCGTCGTCGGCTTTGGTGGCGCTCGTCTCGCGGTCCTTCTTCGCACGCAGCACCACCGCGTCGGCGTCGAGGTGGTCGTCGCCGGCACGTGCCAGGTATTCGTCGTACGTACCCGGGAAGTCCTTGAACCCTTGCGGCGTCACCTCGAGGATGCGGGTCGCCAGCCGTGCGACGAAGGCTCGATCGTGCGAAACGAAGAGCAGGGTTCCGTCCTCGAAGGTCTCGAGCGCGGTGGCGAGTGCGTCGATGGCCTCCATGTCGAGGTGGTTCGTCGGCTCGTCGAGGACGAGCACGTTGGGCTTCTGCACGATGATTCGACAGAACACGAGGCGAGCGGCCTCGCCGCCCGAGAGCGAGCCAACCTTCTTCTCGACGTCGGCGCCAGAGAAGAGGACGCGTCCCAGCTCGCCACGTACGTAGGCCGTCTCGGCTTTCGGGATCGTGTTCCACACCACGTCGAGGGGCGTCTCGTCGGGATCCACCAGCGCCTCGTGATGATCCTGCGCGAAGTACCCGACGCGAGCTTCGTGTCCCCACTTCACCGAGCCCGCGTCGGGGCTCAGATTGCCCGTCACGATCTTGAGGAGCGTCGACTTGCCGAGCCCGTTTTGGCCAATGACCGCCACGCGCTCGCCGCGCCGCACCATGAGCGACACGTTGGCGAGGACCTTCTTTTCGCCATAGGCCTTCGAGAT
The DNA here is from genome assembly GCA_016703425.1 of Myxococcales bacterium. Taxonomy (NCBI): domain Bacteria; kingdom Pseudomonadati; phylum Myxococcota; class Myxococcia; order Myxococcales; species Myxococcales bacterium. The sequence goes on along the minus strand of JADJCA010000008.1, from coordinate 38,065 downwards.
GGCCGTGACCTCGAGGACGTCGCGGCCGCTCTTTCGCTCCGCCTCGAAGCGGAACTTCGGCGCGCGCCTTGATGAGGCCTCGAGGGTGTCGACCTCGATCTTTTCGATCTGCTTGAGGCGGCTCTGCGCCTGGCTCGCTTTGGTGGCCTTCGCGCCGAAGCGCTCGACCCAGGCGCGCTTCTCGGCGACGGTGGCCTCGGCGCGGGCGATCTCCGCCTCCTTGCGCTCGCGAACGGCCGCCTTCTCGCGAACGAAGTTGGAGTAGTTGCCCGGGTAAAGGGTCACGGTGCCGTAGTCGACGTCGAGGACGTGCGTGGCCACGTTGTCGAGGAAGCGCTGATCGTGGGGAGATGACGACGGCGCAGCCCTGGTAGCTCGCGAGGAACTTTTCGAGCCAGCGAATCGACAGGATGTCGAGGTGGTTGGTGGGCTCGTCGAGTAGGAGCACGTCGGGACCGCCGAGGAGGACCTGCGCCAGGAGAACGCGCAGCTTGAAGCCGCCCGACAGCGTCGCGAGCGGCATGCGGTGCGCGGCGACGGGAATGCCGAGGCCGTCGAGGATGGCGCTGGCGCGGGCCTCGAGGGTGTAGCCGTCATGGGCGCGGATCAGGTCCTCGAGCTCCACGAGCCTCGCGGCGGCGGCGGTGTCATCGGCGCCGAGGCCGCGGGCAAGCTCGCGCTGCGCGGCGAAGGCCGCCGTCACGCGCTCGTCGCCGGCCATGGCGATGTCGAGGATGAGCTCGTCGTCGGAGAGGAAGCGGTCTTGCCGGAGTACGCCGACGCGAGCGTCCTTCTGCATCGTGACGCTGCCGTCGGTCGGTGGCTGATCGCCGGCCAAGATCTCCATCAGTGTGGTCTTGCCGGAGCCGTTGGCGCCCACGAGGCCGTAGCGTGAGCCGGCGTTGAGCTTCAGGCTCACGTCCGCGAAGAGCGTGCGTGCGCCGTAGGACTTTTCGAGGCCTTGGATACCGATCATCGGAGGTTCTTGCGGAGCGATTGTAAGAGGAGTGTGGCCCGCGCGGCTCGCCCTACGAGTTGGCCTCGGAGGGAAGGCGAGGGAGCAGAGACGTTGACCACAGGGCGCGCCTTTCCGCCACACAGCAGGGTGCGTTCGCGGGTGACGCCGTTTTGGAACTCGAAGTGCGTTTGCCCAAGGGCGATGGCCCGTCGCACCATCGCGACGTGCAGCATGGTCTCGAGTCCTTCTAGCGACGACGTCGCTGTCGCGTAAACGAACGTGCCGCCGCCCGTTCGCCACGCGAGCCCCACGGCCACCGCGGCGCCGTCGATGGAGATGCGCGTTCGAGCGAGGCGCTCCTCGGATGCGAGCTCGGCGAGGGCGGCGTCGTGAAAGGCTCGAAAGCGGTTCTGCGGGCCTGGTTGGAAGCGACCGTCGCCGAGGCGCGCGAAGTCGTTCTGCAACGAACGAAGCTCGACGTCGTCGTCGTGTTCGACCTTCGCGGGGCTCACGCCAGAAGGCGCCGAGCCCTCACCGTCCAGTCGCCTCGCCGCTTGCTCAACGCGCGCGCGCCCTTCTGGGGATAGCGTCGCGACGAAGTCCTCCCACGTCGGCGGGAGCGAGGCCTTGGGGCATTGCCCGCGCGGGGTTTCGCGAACGGCGAGGCCATGGGCGGCCAGCGCCTCTTCCAGCGCAACTGTGCCGCGCGCCGCGCCGTCCATCTGGGCGAAGTGCAGCTCGTCCCACGCGGCGGCGCAGCGGACAAGCTCGGCCGCGAACGCGTCGGCGGCCCGCTCTTCGCAGCCCTTCGCGAACACCGGGCCCACGCAGTCGCCGTTGAGCTCGTCCGCTTCGGGCTCGCCGGTGCCGAGAAGTTCGAGGCGGCGCCGCGGCACCGCTCGGACAACGAGGCGCCGCTCCGACATCGCCAGCACGCCGATGAGCTCCGCACCGTCGAGGGCGAAGAGAACGCGCAGCGAGCGCCCTTCGCCGAAGGTCTTCCACCACGTCAGGGCCCAGGTAGGAGACGAGGGAATCGGCGCCGCCCGGGCGAGGTCTCGCCAAGCGGGGAGCAGCGACCCGAGCTCGCCGAGCGCGGTGGCCGTTTTGGTCAAGAAGATCGACATCGGACGTGTGAGCCCAAGGCCTTGTACACCAAGGGCAGCCGGGGCCCATGCCCGACGTTGGCGGGAGGTCGCCGACACCCGTTGGACGCCGCCCGACGACGTTCGCCTGATGACCGATCAGAGCGAGTGTTCGCTCGCCCGTTGACGCGCCGCCGCGAGGACGCTCGCCTTGAGCAGGTAGCCAAAGCCCGCGTTCACGAGCCGCTTGATGAGCTCGTCTTTTGTGGTGCGGAGCGCTCGCGCCGCGAGGTCGAGCTCCCAGCCGGCCGCCGCCAGCTGCTCCAAGAGGTGACCGCGGCGCACCTGCGCCGCCGAGAGCCGGAACGTCTTCATGTACTCAAGCGTCCCATCTTCGCGGACGATGCGTTCGCCGATGTGGCAGTCGCGCTCCGGGTCGAACTGAGGCGCGAAGCGCTCCAACCGGAAGGGCCCCATGGTGCGAACGCGCTCGACGCGAACGGGGTGCTCGAAGAGGCCCGTCGTGAGGAGCTTCGCGTAGTCGGTCCACGCGTCGCGAGCGCGAGCGACCTCACGGCGCAGGTCGAGGACCGTCTTGATGCGCGCGCCGTCGAGGCGCGTCTCGAGGCGCGGCGTGTCGGGGTAGAGGAGCGCGTATTCGTAGACGAGGTGGCCGAAGAAGTCCTCGATGAGCGAGCGGTGAAGTCGCTTGTAGTCGCCGGGATGAGAGACGACGAAGACGCTCGCCAGGGCGTCGGCGACGAAGACCATCGTGCCCACCTGGTTCTCGGCCACCTCAAAGACGCGGAGCGCCTCTTCGAAGCCCGAGAGCCGGGAGCCGCGGACGCTGCGTTCAACGCGCGGATCGAGACCAAAGCGCAACGCGGTCTCGGAATATTCGCGCCACGCGATGTCGGGTCCGCCGAACTGCAGCGCCAAAAAACCTTCCATCGCGAGGTGCAGCGGCAGAATGCGGAGCTCGGAGGTCGCGCCCGAGCGCTCCGCCTTCACCATGCGGTGAAGGAGGTTCACGCATCGGCACGACTGCTTGTCGGAGCCCAGCGTCGCGCCGAAGGTCGCTTCCGTACCGTCCTTCGTGTGCGCGATCACAAAGCCGTGGGGAACGTACGAGGTGTACGCGAGGCTCGGCGCGGCGCGTTCGCCCGCTAGCGTCACGACCGCCGGCGCATCCGCGTAGCTCCGCGTTCGGATGCGTAGATCGCCGGGAGCGCCGTCGCGCAGCAGAGGAATGAGGCGAAACGCGCCGAGCGTTTGCGCCGAGCCGATGCGAAGCCCCGCGAGGGTCAGCTGTTCGAGCGTCTTCATGGCGAGGCCTCGTGCATCTTTCGGTCCGCCGCCAAGAAGCGCTCGGTGCGCTCGTCGAGGTGCGCCACGAGGTCGCTCAAGGAGGCGCGCGCCTCGGCGAAGCTCGCGAGGGCCACCGCCGTAGGCAGATCCTCGGCGGCGCGAATCCCCATGGTCACGGCGCCCACGCCCAGTGCCTTCGGCGCGAAGCTCTCGGCGTCGAAGACGGGGTTTAGGTGCACACACAGGGGCGCGGCGCGAAGGTTCTTCTGGGCGAGCTCGAGCACCTGCGCGGCGACGCCCGGCGGATCGTTGTCGAAGCCGTCGGAGACGAGAATCAGGAGCTCGGGCGCCCAATCGAGGGCGTCCAGGATCGGGGTCGCGAGGTCTGTCGCGCCGCGCGCGTCAACCAGGACTTCGTCGGCCGTGGGCGCGGTCCAGAAGGCGCGGTACTCGCGGGACGCCTCGCGCAAGAAATACGAGACGGCGAGGGCCACGGCGAGGGGGCGGCGCCGCTTCTCGTTAGAGCCCGACGACGAGTAGCTTCGGTCGAGGACGCACGCGACCTTACCGAATCGCGAGGCGGTGCGCGAGACGGCGCGGCGCGTGGAAAGGAGCAGCGCTTCGTGGAGCGAAGCTCGCTGCTCCTCGCGATCGTCACGCGAGAGGATGAAGCTCGCGAGCTTCGTCGGCGAGAGGCGCGCTTCGTCGATGGCGTAGGCCTTTCCCAGCGCTTCGCGACTCGCGTCTTGAAGGCGCAGCCGCTCGTTCGCCGTGAGGCGCGGCTCGATGCGCCGCAAGAACACGTCGCGCGGCACCTGGTGCTTCGCGGCGAGGCCTTCGGCAATCGAAAACGGGAGGTCGTAGAGCTTGCTCTCGGCGAAGTGCGCTTGGCGGAACGACTCCAAGAGTGGCGTCTGGTACACGCGCTCGCGCCAGCCGTTCTGAAAGAACGGCGCAAGCTCGCCGCCGAGGCCGACGTGGGCGTGGTGCGCGGCGCGTCGGAAGGCGCGGCGGTACTTTACGGCGCGAAAGTCTCGCTGCTCGGGCGACGCCAAGAACGCGGCGATGATGGCGCGCGTGCGCCGGTTGTTGACGCGGCGCTTCGCGAGGGACTCCAAGAGGTGCATCGCCCGATGCACGGGGAGGCGCGCGAGGGCGCGCGCGTCACGAGCGCGTTCTCGAGGGAGCGCTCGGAAGGCGTGGTCGACTTTCCCGTCGAAAGGAGGTTCGAAACGATGAGCGCCTGGTTGAAGTCGTTCACGCCGAGGGTCAGCGTGCGCGCGTAGAGCGAGCGATAGTTTCCGAGGACGTAGCGGTGCAAGAAGTCGATGGACACGGCCTGGCCGCGGCCGTCGGAGTAGAACTCGCGCTGTCCGGTGCACGCGAAACACGCGCTCACGAACATGAGCAGGTCTTCGCGCTCGACGCGCTCCTGGGCGGACTGACAGGGACCGACGATCACGGGGGCTCCTTGAGAGCACCGCCCGGGGAGGAGTAGCGCGACGAGCTAGTTCAGCTTCAGAGGCTGTGTTCGGAAGTCGCGCCGAAGTCCCACGGGCGGCACGGCCACGCTATCGCAAGCGGCGAGCCAGGGCGGCGGGACGCGTGCCTGGGGCGGATCGACCGGTCCGCTCCCGCAGCTCCTTGGACGAATCGATACGGACTATCCGGACGTATCGGGCCCAGGAGGGGCCGCTTCAGGGCGCCATGATGCGGCCGGGGGCCTTCTTGACGCCGCCGCCCACGCTGGTCCCTTGCTCCGTGTGGCAGGCGTTGCAGTCGCCGTTGGTCTGCGCGTCCTTCATGACGGACTCTTTGCCGCCGCGAACGACCTTCGCCTTGTAGGGCAGGGCGATCTTGCCCGAGAGGCCGAGCGGCGTCGCGTGGCTGAAGTTGCCGGCCGCGTTGACCGGCAGTTCGAAGACCTGCCCATCAGCGCCGGTGATCACGACCTTGGTGCCGCCCGCGACGCCGTAGCAGTCGTCGGGCTCGTGGCCCGTCGGGTAGACGGTGCCGGCCATGTCGAAGGACGCCTTGAAGAGCGTCTTGATGTTCTTCTGGTGGCAGGCGATGCACGCCTTGCCGGGATGCATCTCCGCTGAGCCCTTGTCGGCTTGCTTCCACAGCTTGTTCGAGGAGCAGACGGTGGCCGTCGCGTACGGGTCGTTGGCGGGCGGCGGCGGGGGAGGGGCTCCGGCGCCGCAGCTCTCCTTTGGCGCGCCGGCCTTGACCCAATTTTCGACCAAAGCGAGTTCGGGCGCGGTGACCGGGCCTTCCTTGGCGTCGGCGGGAGGCATCGGATCCTCCGCGTCCTTGATGCGCGCGAGGACCTCGTCATAGACCTTCTTCTTGGCGTCGCCGGGCAGCGGCTTGACCAAGTCGGCGTAGCCGAGCAGCGAGACGATGGCGCCGCTCGTGGGCTTCTTGCCGTGGCAGCTCTGGCAACGCTCCGCCAAGAACTGCCCCATCTCGCACGAGAGGTCGGAGCCTTTCACGGTCGTCGATTCGGGCGGGGATGCCGCCGCCGTGGCAGCGCCTGGGCCTGTGCCGGCGCCGTCCGCCGCCAGGTCGGTGCCGCCATAACAAGCGACCACCAATCCGAAAGTGAGCGGTGCAACGAGGGTCCAAGCGGTGAAACGAGATGCCATGGTCTGCTCCGTCAGTGCCCCCTCACGCGACGTGCTTCTCGCAGATTTGGCCGCACGACGCCAGGCCCATAGCCAAGTCGGTTTTGTCCATGAAGCGCGAAGGCGGCCGAAAGGCGTGTTTTACCGCCCTGATGGCGGCACCCCGAGCACGTCTCACGCACATCTCTCGCTCTCGCTGCGCGGCCTCACTCGTCGGTGGCGTCTTCGTCGTGCTCGGGGCCGTGCGCCTCGTCGGCGTGGTCGAGGGCGCTCTTGATGAGCGCCGCGACGTGGTCATCCAAGAGTGCATAGTACATGTGCTTGCCCGCGCGCCGTCGCTTGACGAGGCGCTCGGCCCGTAAGAGCCGAAGCTGCTGCGACACCGTCGAGAGGCCCACGCCGGCGGCGTCGGCCAGCTCGGAGACGCACCACTCGCCGTCCGAGAGTCGCGCGAGAAGTCTCAGGCGCGCTTCGTCGCCGAGGGCGCGAAAGATGGCGCTCGCCCTTTCGACGGCGTGGTCCGAGACTTTGGCTGCGAGACGCCGCGCGTCGTGTTCGTGTTCGCCCGGGGGGCAGGCGTCATGCTCGTGCGCCATGGCGAAGGAACCATCGCACGAGGGCGCGGCCGCCACCATCGAATCTCAGACGCGCCCGCGGCGGCTCCCGAGCCGCGCCGCTACGCGGTGCGCACCGGCGCGTCGGTCTCGTTGCCTTCCCCCGCGACTTCCGCCGCGGCGTCGCCGCCGCCCGTTTCACGGATGTGGCTCGGCCGGCCGCGGTCCTGGCACCGGGCGCAGGCCCGCTCGGCACCGTCGAAGTTCACTTCGTCGCAGGCCCCGCAAACGAGGAGGTCCGTCGTGTAGGCATCGGAGCGGAGCAAGTAGTCCACTGCGAAGAGCGACATGAGCCTCGCCTCGAGGCGCAGCCGCGGCCGATCGGCGGGAACCCAGACGAGGCTGCGCGGCCCTTGTGCCGACGCGATGGCCCGGTCGCGCATGGCCTCGGCGATGGGCGCCGTTTCGCCGCGCGCGAGCTCCGCGAGGGCGGACGTCGCCGCGACGGCGACGAGCTCGATGAGTCCCTCGACGGCTCCGGCGCGGATGGGAGCGTGCGCCGTCCCTGACGGGAGCACGAGGAGGATGCCGCTGGCGTCTTCCGCCATCGGCGCGCAGATGGGCCGGTACGAGCCCACGAGCCATGCGGCGAGCTCCAACTTGCCCCAGCCGCCGCGGGCGCCCTCAAGAAAGGCGAGCCCAGCCTCGCGGCACGCGTCGGCGATGGTCGTGGCCTCGACGTTCGGCGCGAGCTCCGGCACCGGCCCGTCGAAGAGCACGAGATTCGACGCTGGGGAGGCGCGCATGCTGGTGCAGGATGCAAGGGCGGTGCTGAGTGGCCCCGTTGGAACTTGCCGCTCCCGCGGTTTTTGCGGGGAATTCGAGGCAAAAGTCGGCGCCGGCGGCCCCGAATCTTCCCGCGTCCTTGGCCCAGTCTCGTTGGCACATCGGCGCATCACTGGTCAACGCGCGCGCAAATGCGATGGACGCGGTTCGATCCGGGGACAAGGCCTCGGGTGGGGGCTGGCCTGTGGGGCTTCGCCCTCTGCCGGCCGCGCGCCGCGAGCGGCGCCGAGACGGGCGCTCGCGGGCCTACGTGGCGCTACCGCGTCGCCGCAAGAGCTCGAGCTCGGCGCCGGCGGGGAGCTTCATTTCGAAGCGCGCGCCGAGTCGGCCGTGGGCCTTCGGGTCGACGAAGCTGAGCTGACCGCCTTGCGCTTCCACGAGGGTGCGCGCAGTCACGAGCCCTAAGCCCAAGCCCATGACCTTGGTCGTCAAGAGCGGCTCGAAGAGGCGCCCTTCGACTTCCGTCGGCAAGCCGGCGCCATCGTCCTCGACGGAGAGGGTCACCCAAGGGTCGCTCTCTTCTGTCGCGATCGTCAGGTTGCCTCCGTCGGGCATCGCGTCGATGGCGTTGCGCACGAGCACGTGCACCGCCTCTTGAAGCTGCGCCGGGTCGACCGCCGCTTGGCTTGCGCCGACGCGATCGTGGACCGTGATGTTGGGCGGCAAGACCACGCTCGCGAGCGCCTGCGCGACGAGGTCGCGTAGCGACGTCGCCTGCCGCACCGGGACGCGGACCCGCGCGTAGTCGAGGAGCCCCGAGATGATGTCGTTGGCACGGCGGATCTCCTCGTGGATGATCTCGACGGCCTGCGCGAGCTGCTGCTCCGGGCTCAAGCGCGGCACGCCGTCGGGGCCTAGCTCCCCGAGCAGCGGCGACGAGCGACGCGCCCCGGGCACGACGCTCGGCAACAGGACGCCGGCTAGAGGGAGCGCGCGTTCGAGCACATACGTGGCGTTCTTGATGGCGGCGAGCGGGTTACGAATCTGGTGGGCCACGCCGCCGGCGAGCTGACCCAAGACGGCGAGCCGTTCTTTGCGCACCGAGAGGTCGCGAGCGCGCTCCAGATCACGGGTGCGCTCGTCAACGCGCCGCTCGAGGTCCTCCTTCGCCTGCAAGAGCGTCCCTTTGGCGCGCTTTCGGTCCGTGATGTCTCGCGCGATGCCCGTCGTGCCGATCACCTCTCCGTTGTGATCGACGACGGGAGCCTTGATGGTCTCGAGGGTCACCTCGGCGCCGTCGGCCATGATGAGAGGCTCTTCGATGCGCAAGGTCGAGCGCTGGACGATGACCTGCCGATCGTCGGCCCGGTAGCGCTCGGCGAGGGCCGCGGGGAAGAGGTCGAGATCGGTGAGGCCGATGAGCGTCCGCGGCTCTCGCCCAACGGCGCGCGCGAGCGCGTCGTTGACGGCGACGAAGCGACTGTCCCGATCCTTGAGCCACGCCATGTCGGGGAGGTTGTCGAGGATCGCCTGGAGGTACGTCTCTCGCTGCTGGAGCTCGCTCCGGGCGCGCTCGTGTTCGGTGACGTCTCGGTAGACGGCGAGCGCGCCGATGGTGGTGCCCGCCTCGTCGACGAGCCGGTGGCCCTCGACGAAGAGCCGTACCCCTCCGGGGATCGCTGCGTTCTTTACGACGAGGTTCTTGGTGAGCGGGGGAGCGTCACCGCGGAGCGCTCGGAGCAACGGGATCTCGTGCGGATCGACGGGCGTCACGCCGTCGGGTTCGAAGACTCCATAGCGCACGGCCCAATCGCCGGGCGGGCCCTCCACGACGCCGAGCCCGACGATGCGCGCGCCCGCTGGGTTCATGTAGAGGAGTTCACCGGCCGGATTGGCGATGGCGATGCCGTCTTGCAGGTGCTCCAGCGTGAGCCAAGCCAAGGCAGGTTCGATGTGGCGCGGAGCGGTCACGGCGTTTCCCCCGAGCCATCGTACACAGGTCGCGCGCGGGCCCGAGCGCACAAAAGCGCTGCGGCGCTCCCCCGTGAGGAAGAGCGCCGCGGCTCGTGGTGTCGTGGGTTACTTCAGCGATCGTTTCGGATCGTGATGGTCCACTGGTTGAAGTGGGCTCCGCCGGTGCCGCAGGCGCTGCACAGGCCGTAGGCCCGCTCGTCGCGTGAGGCGTTGGCGCTCGCCGGGTCGATGACCGGCGCCGCGCTCGTCGCCACCTGACCGACGTCGGTCATCGTGGCCGAGATGAGGCCCGCCGTGGCGCGGCTGACGTCAGCGCTCTGGACGTTCGCGAAGTCCCAGGTGCCGTCTTCCTTCTGCGAAACGACCGGGCACTTCATGGTCGGCGCGTCGGGGCTTCCGATGGTGCAGACCTTGGTGAGGTCGAAGGTGTAGACGGCATCCGCCGCAGCGCCGCTGGCAACGGCGCGCACGTCACTGACTTCCGCCTTCGACGGGTCGAGGACGATGGCGCGCTTCGGAGCGCAGGTGCCGTGGCGCTGCTGCGACGCGGCGACCTTGTTCATGGCCGTGCAGGCGGCGTCGTAGTCACGAACGCTCAGGCCCGAGAGGCCAGCGGCGCGGACCTCGCGAGAGAGGACCGTGTCGGGGACAGCGCTGAAGAGTTGCTCCACGAAGGGCGTGTAACCCTCCTTGTAGAACTCCGGCGTGTGGAGGAGGAACTTCACGTCGCTCATCTCGTGGCTCGTCGCGCGGAGCGTGAGCTTCGTGCCCTTGCCGAGGAAGGCCTGCGTCGGTGCCGGCGGGCGGAACGTCGAGGCGTCGAAGCGACGGTGCGTGCGCTCGCCGCCGTTGCCGATGGCGTAGTGCGGGTAGGTGCTCGAGTCGGCGCCGCCTTCGCTGAACTGGTCCATGCCGGTGCCTTCGGCGCCGCAGGCGTCGCCGGCGGTGCCGTCGGCCGGAGAGAGCAGCTCGCAGCTGATGACGGTGCCGACGTAGACGAGCTCGCCCTTGCTCTCGGTCCGGGAATCGAAGCCGCCGGGAACCCAGACGCGGTCTTCCGACGTGTCCATCCAGGCGCGCGGCGGCCAGAACCGGTTCGTCACGTGAGCGACTTCGAGGGCGCGGAGGATCTGCGACGCCGTCATCTTCGCGGGGTCGATGGTGATCCATTTGTCGGGGTCCGTCGCTTGGCCTTGGGGCACCGCCGCGTTGTGGTCCGCGATGAGCTGCGCCATCGGGATGACTTGGCCGTTCTTGGCCTTGATCGACTGGGCGTTGATGAACGCCGTGTTGGCGGCGGCCGCGGCGGCGGTGTCGCCGTTCTTCATCGCCGTGGCGAAGGCTAACGTGGCGCCGTAGGAATCGCCCCAAGCTTTAAGGTTCTCGGGCGCGGTTACCTGCGCGGGGGCTTGCGCCGGCTCGCCTACGCGGGCCTCGGGCTTGCTGTCGCCGTCGCTCCACTGAACGTTGTAGAGACCTTGCGCGAGCTGCGCCTGTGCGCTGGAGGGATCGGGCTGCCCCGCCTGCGGGTGGCCGGCCGGGAAGCGTGACGGCTTCGCGGCGATGGCGGCGCGCTTCTCCGGCGGCAGCTCGCCGTAGGTGTTGTCGAGCCACGCCGTGGCGAGCTCGCCGGTCGTGTAGGGTTCGGCGAAGAGCTTGCCGCGGCTCTCGAGAGAGGCAACCTCGACACCCGCGAGCTTCGCCGGAGCGAGGACGCACTTGTCTTCGTTGCCCGTCGTGCAGTCCGAGGGGCTGAAGGTTTCGCCGGTCTCCTGGCGCTTGTATTCCTTGGTCAACGCACCCGGCTTGAGGGTGTGATTCGTTCCAAGGTTGAGGTTCAAGAACGCGAGGCCTGAGCAATACACTTCCGCCGACTCGTTGCCGGCGAGCAAGCGCGTGGCGAACTTCTCGCGAAGGTCCTTCTTCGTCTGCACCTGAAGGTCGAAGAAGTCGGCGAAGGGCGAGAGGTCGTCGTTCAAGAAGGCCCAGTTGCGGCCCGCCATGGCGTAGGCCTCCGCCTTCTTGGCGTCCATGTCCTTGGGCTGGTACCGGAACACGTGGAACGGCATGTTGCGGCTCGGCGGGTAGTTGTACCGAGGGCCGTAGTTGTTCGGGTTGTCGATGTGGTGGACGAACTCTTTGCCGTTGAGCGGGCTCTTGTAGTCGTAGTGCATCGCCACGTGGCTCACGCGGCGATCCATCAGGTTTCGCATGCTCGTCTGCTCGGGGTGGAAGAAGGCGAGCGCGTCGCCGTTCTTCAGCCACTTGCGGAGGTGCGTCTGGTTGAGCGGATCGGTGTTCTTGAGCAGGGGAATGATGTTGAGACCCTTGCCCTTGGGGCCCACGATCTTGCCGTCGGCGGTCTTGATGAGCGGCGTCTCGCGGTCGTTCGGGTAGGGCTTGCGGAAGGTCGGCGCGTCGGCGGTTCCTTCGGGGCCGAACCGCAACGCCTGGTCCCAAAGCGCGGGCTTCGCAGCGCAGGCTTCGGCGCTGTCTTCCGGTTTGCAGATGCCGTACTCCTGGGCCGTCAGGCCGAAGAAGAGCTTCGAGGAGCGGCCGTAGCCGCCTTGGTTGGTGGGCAACGTCACCTTCGCCATGTCGACGACCCACTTGCCCGAGAGATCCGTGAGCGCGTCGTCTGAGGTGTCCTCTTCCGTCGTCGACGAACAGCCCATCGCGCTGCACGCGACGACGCTCATTGCAGACAGGCCCATCAAAGCTCGCATCCAGTTCATGGCATCCTCGGGGTCCGACACCTGCGGAGTTAGGTGTGGGGGGGTATCGGACTGACTCCCTCCTCAGCACTCCTTGTGCCAAGGGGTCGGTCGGGCGATTCCCGGGACTTGGAGTCCTCGGCCCAGGGGCGGTGGGGCCTTGGGATGGACAATCGACGATCCGACGTCTTGTCAGCTTTCCCGTTTCGTCCCGCGCGGTTGCGAGTCCTGCGAGTTCTCACCAGCGGACGATCCGGTCCCATTTACGATCCGGTCCTACTTGCGCAGAAGCAGCCGGAGTCGCCTTTGGGCGTCGAGTTGATTCGGATCGAGCTTCACGGCGTGGGAGAACGCGCGTTTCGCCATCGCCTCGTTCTTCTCGGCGAGCGCCATCTCGCCGAGAACGAAATACGCAAACGCCGAGTTCGGGTCGGCCTTGACCGCCACCGACGTGAGTCGCTTGAGCTCCGCGCGTGCGGCGTCGGCGTCGGCCGGCCCCGCGAGGTAGCCAGCCCACCGCGCGTAGAGCTCGTACTCAATCGAGTCAGGCATCAGATCGTGCGCGCGTTCGAGCTCGCCGAGCGCAAGCTGGTGGCGCCCCGCACCAAGGTGCTGCTTCCCTCGCTGAAACTCCTGCTCCGCGAGCAAGCGGCGTTCGTGCTCCGTCGGCGCGGCCTTCACGTCGGTCGGATCGGCCTTCGGTATCGCTGCGGTCACTTGCTTGCGCGCGAGCTCGCGAGATTGGCGCAGCATGGCAAGGGCGCGATCGGCGCGCTCCTTGGCGACCTCCTTGGACACGCGCGCCGTCGAGGGTTCGGCGGGCGGCGCTGGCGCGGGCTTGGCCGCGGCCTTGTAAGGAACGAACTGGAGCGGCGTAGCCACAGCGCTGCGGTGCACGCCGTCGCTCGGGGGAGCGCTTGGGAGAGGCGAGCTCTTCACGGGGCTCGGCGGCGGCGCCACACGGATCTCCTGCGCCGGAGTGGGCGCGGTGATCGCCGGAGGAGCATGCCCTTGCGGCGCTTCCGGTGGCAGCTCGGAGCTCAATTGAATGGCCCGAGCGGTGAGCAGGGCCGTCAAGAGCGCGGGCACGTCGGCCTCCACCTCGCGGGCCGATTCCAAGAGGTCCTTGAACGAGCGGGTGCCGTCGATGCTGGCGAGAAACTCCGTTTCCTCCGGCGTCGTCGAGAAGCGTTGCGCGATGCGTTCCGGGGCCTGGCTCAGCGTGACGAAGCGGCTCGACGCGACGCCATCGAGCGTGCGCTTCTTCCGTTCGTCGGGGACCCAGCGGCAGGCCTCGAGGATGAGAGCCTCCAAGACCAGGGGAAAGCGAACGTCGGTCTCCGCTTGCCCCGTCGATTCGCGAAAGACAAACTCGTGCGCTTCGCGCTGCAACGTTCGCACGACCTTCCACTTGACCTGATCGGCGAGCGCGCCTTGCACCTCAGCGGCATTGAGGTACCCGAGCTCCACGGCGACCTCTCCGAAGCGGAGCTGCTCGTTATCGAAGAGCGCGCTGGTCATCCGCTCGATGACAGACATGTATTGCTCTTGCGTGAGCTTCCGCTGCCGCACCAGCATGCGGCCCAGCGTCTCGCCGATGGACTCCTCTTCCGCGAAGACGAGCTGTCCTCGCAACAGGTAGAGGAACGTTCGCACGCCGTCGGCACGGACCTCCAGGACGCCTGAGCGGCCTTCGTGCCGCAGCGTCAACAGTGTGTAGGCGAGCGTGCTTCGGTCCATCGTGGACCCTTGCAGCTTAGCCGTGCCGCGCCGTTCGCGACACGCGGAGTTGCGCTCGCGGCATCCCAGATCGGCGTCCCCCGTGAGGTCGCCTGTCCACCCACCGCCGTGTCGCCCGCGGAAGCGCGAAACTCATGTTCGCGGGTTGGGCCTGGTAACATCCGAGTCCGCCATGCGCCGCATCCTTATCGGGCTCCTCTTCGTTCCGTTCCTCGTGAGTGCCTACGCCTGCAGCGACGGGGGCAGCGGCAGCACAATCGCGCCCGTTGGTGAGGGCGGCAGCGACGCTGCTAGCGAAGGCTCCGTCGTTGCGCCCCCGAGCGACGCTTCGTCGAGCGGCGAGGTGGGGCCTCCGCCTCCCCTCACGGTCACGCGGCTCGGCGCGGGAACGGCGCACGCGTGTGCCGTGCGCTCCGACAAGAGCGTCGCCTGTTGGGGCGACAACGGCACCTACCAGTTGGGCGTCGTCGACGCCGGCGGCGCGACCGGCGCCGTCTCAGCGCTCACGTTGACGGGGCCGCTCACCGGCGCCGTGTCGTTGCTTGGGACCTTTGCGTCGAGCTGCGCGCTCCTCGATACGGCGCAGCTCGTGTGCTGGGGCTCCAATACGCAAGGTCTCCTCGGCAACCTGGCGGCGGGGCAAACCGCCGTTCCAACGCTCGTGGGTACGCTCACCGACGTGGTCGCTATCACCGGCGGCTCGAAACACGCGTGCCTCTTGCGAAAGGGCGGCAAGGCCTTCTGCTGGGGCAACAACGACGACGAGCAGCTCGGCAGCGGCATTCCCGGCGCAGGCAATTCGGGCGCGCCGGCACCGGTGGAAGCGCCCACGGGCCTCAAGTTCATCGGCTCTGGAGCTGCGTCGTTCCACACGTGCGCCATCCGCGACGACGACCAAGTCGTGTGCTGGGGTCGCAACAACAAGACGGGCCAACTCGGCGCCCCGACCTTCGACGAGGTCCGCTCGGCGCTTCCGCTCCTCGTCGACAACGTCCAGGACGCCATTCGCGTCGCCACCGGTCTCGATCACAGCTGCGCCATTCGCAAGGGCGGGACCGTTCGGTGCTGGGGCGCCAACGATTATGGACAAGTCGGCTTCGGGACTCCGGCGCCGCTCGCGGTGGAGAAGATCGCCCAAGATGTTCCCGGCGTGACCGACGCCGTCGCGCTCGCGCTCGGTGCGCGAACGTCGTGTGTCGTCCGGCAATCGGGCAAAGTGTCGTGCTGGGGCTTCGGCGGCTCGGGCTCGCTGGGCGCCGGCGCCCTCGACGGCGGCGATACGCAAAAGTCACCGGTCGACGTCGCAGGGATCACCGACGCGGCGGACATCGCATCCGGTAGCGGATTTTCCTGCGTCGTTCGCTCGAACGGCAAGGTCGCTTGTTGGGGCGCGCGCGACAAGGGACAACTCGGCGCGCCGAACGCCGACGGCGGACTCTTCTCCAACGTGCCCGTCGACGTCGTCGGACTCTGACTCTAAGAGTCCTACTGTGGGCAGTCGAACCGTCCTCATCACGGGAGCGTCGAGCGGCATCGGCGAAGCGCTGGCGCTTGAATACGCGAGGTCTGGCGCGCGCCTCGCGCTCCTGGCGCGGCGCAAAGAAGAGCTGGAGCGCGTCGCCCAAGGCGTCCTTGCGCAAGGTGGCACGGCGCACGTTTATCCCGTCGACGTGACCGACGTCTCGGCCGTCGAGGACGCCGTGCAGCGCGCCGATCGAGACCTTGGCTCGCTCGACCTCGTCATCGCCAACGCGGGCATGTCAAAGCCCGTGGCGGCGCCGCTCCTCACGGTGAAGACGTGCACCGACATCGTCGACGTGAACGTGCGCGGCGCCCTCGCGACGCTGACCGCTGCGATTCCTTCCATGGTGGCGGCGCGGCGCGGTCACCTTGTCGGCGTCACGAGCCTCGCGGGGCTGCGAGGCATGCCCGGCTTCGGTCCCTACTCGGCCACGAAGGCTGCGCTCTCCACGTTCCTCGAAACGTTGCGCGTCGAGCTCCGTCCCCTCGGCATTCGCGTCACCGACGTGATGCCCGGCTTCGTCGAGACGCCGCTCGTGCCTAAGGACCTCTTTACGCCGTTCATGTGGCCCGTCGCGCGCGCGGCCCGGCACGTGAAGAACAAGCTTGAACGCGGGCCCGCCGTCGTGGCGTTCCCGATGCCGCTCGTCTCCCTCATGTCAGTCGCCTCGGCGTTGCCGCGTTTTCTCTACGATCCGATCATGCGCGCGGTGGTTCGTTAGGGCGAACGTTCGCGCTGGGTCGCACGCGCGCAGGCCCGGGCGAGCTCGTCGAGTCGCTCGGCCGAGAGCCTCGCTTCGTCGAAGGCGCGGCCCTCGCTCTCGAAGCGGCGCTCGGAGAGGACGACGAGGGCGCGGCGCATCGCCTCCCAGTGGGCGTCATCGCAGGCGAGCGTGATTCGGTTCACGCGCAGCCAGACGAGAGCCGCGGCGTCACATTGGAGCTCCGTTTCGGCGCGCTCTTCGAAAGGGCCGTGGTTGTGAAAGTGGGCCCAGTCGTGAAGGCCCCATACGAGGGCTGTCAGCCGGTCAGCGGCGAGCTCGAAGACCGTGTCGGGCGGCACCTGGTGCGCGAAGAGCTCGTCGGTCGCGTCGTCGATGGCGTAGGGCGCGAGGATCCACTCGCGCTCGCACTCGTGTCCTTGCGCGCCAGCCGCGCAAAGCCGCGGGATGTGGAGCGCCGCCAGCTCGCGCGGAAGAAACGGCGCGGCGTCGTCCTTGCGAAACACGAACGCCATGGCGTCGGGGTTCTTGCCGTCGATGGCCTCACCGGGCGCGAGCGGACCGGGTGGCTTGCGAAGCGTTAGCGTCGTGCTCTGGCACCAACCGAACGCGTCCCAAACGGCAGGAGCCGTGAGGCAGGGGAGGGGAGGCGTGGAGAGCCTCAGACGTTCGAAGCGTGGGAAGGCGGGATGCAAAGCGGTGGAGGGAAGGGGCTGCCGCGACGTGGCTGTGGCATGGAAAGGGCATGAAACGGGCGGAAAGACCCGCAGGGATCTCTTGCATCGGCGCGGGACCGGTGCAAGGTAGTCGCCCGCGTGCAGAAGCCCCCGCCCAAGAAGGACGTCTTGACCGTTCTGCTCGACCGCTCGACGGTGTTCATCCACCTCGATCCGCGCTCCGAGACGGTCATCGTTCCGCCGGGCTTCAAGAAGGAGCCGCGGCTCGTCCTGCAGATCGGTCATACCATGGCCGTCCCCATTCCCGACCTCACCGTGAACGAGGAAGGCTGGAGCGGCACGCTGAGCTTCCGCAAGGTGCCGTTTCGCTGCGTCGTCCCGTGGAGCGCGGTCTTTGCCATGGTCGGCGAAGACGGCCGATGGCTCGTGTGGCCCGAAGACGTGCCGCCGGAGCTCGAGAAGCCGAAGCCCACGTTGTCGGTGGCGCCGGCCCCGGCGCCCGACGCGGCGCCCAACGAGAAGCTCGAGAAGGTCGGCGCGCCTGGGCCGAGCCCCCTTCGTGTTGCGCCGGCCCCCGCGCCGGTCGCCGTCGTTGCGGTCCCTGCCGTCGAGGCGCGCCAAGACAAGGACGAAGCCAAGAAGGCGAAGTCCAAGGCCAAGCGCGCAAAGAAGAAGGGCGAACGTCCCGCCCTTAAGGCCGCCAACATCGCGACCGACGCAGCCTCCGCTGGCGCTGACGCCGCGCAGCCTCCGGGCCGGGGCGAGCCAGAAAAGGCGCCCGACGGCCCTCGGCCCGTCACACCGGCGGTGACCCCGCTCGGACGCGGACCAGCAACCGACAGCTCGCGTCCTCCCAAGCCGAAGCGCGAGTTGCCCCACTACATTCGCGTCATCAAATAAGCGGAAGCGATGCTCTTTCGTCCGCGTCGCTTGGCTGTGGCGGTGGCCTTCCTGGCGGTCGTCGTGCTGCTCGACTTCGTGCTCGAGCGCGCCATCCCCGACAGCTCGATCCGTCAGCTCTTAATGCTCGCGGCGTGCAACATCGTCGTCGCCCTGTCGCTCAACATCATCAACGGCATGGCGGGCCAGTTCTCCATCGGGCACGCGGGCTTCTTGCTCCTCGGCGCGTACACGTCGGCCATCGTTTCGTCGCACCTGCACTACGCGATGGGCGCCGGCGACGTGACCTTCGCGCGCTCCTTTGTCATCGTCCCGTTAGGCCTCCTCGCCTCGGGGCTCGTCGCCGCCCTCTTCGGCTTTCTCGTGGGCCTTCCGAGCCTTCGGCTCAAGGGCGACTACTTGGCCATCGTGACGTTGGGCTTCGCGGAGATCTTGCGCCTCGTCATCCAGACGGCGAGTGCGTCGGGGCGCGAGACCGTCGCCGCAGCGTGGGGTCACGTCGGCAAAGACGGTGTGGTGGGGCCCTTCTTCCACGCCATCGCCGTCATGATCGCGAACCTCGAGGGCCCGCGCGGCTACGCCGGGCCGAACGCCACGACGGGGTTGCCGCTCTACGCGGGGCCCTTCTGGATCTTCGGCCTCGCGGGGCTCGCCGCGGTCTTGGCGTGGCGCATCAAGTTTTCCGGTTGGGGCCGGGCGCTGCGCGCGCTCCGCGAAGACGAGATCGCGGCGGCCGCCGTCGGCGTCGACCCGACGCGGTACAAGGTCATGTCGTTCGTGGTGTCGGCGGCCGCTGGCGGCGTCGCCGGCGGCATGATGGCGCAGATGCGCGACGGCGCGCCCATCGTGCAGCCCGAGAGCTTCGGCTTTCAGGCGTCCTTCGACGCCATCACCATGGTGATCCTCGGCGGCTCGGGCAGCGTCACCGGCGCCATGCTCGGGGGCATCTTCGTGACCTTCAGCGTCAAGGCCATCGAGCTGGCGCAAGGCACCGCGGCGGTCCAGTCGCTCCGCACGCAGTTTCCCGCGCTCGATCTGAACGCCCTTCGCATGATGCTCTACGCGGCGCTCCTCATTGCGCTCATGGTGCTTCGTCCCGAGGGCTTGCTGGGCGAGCGTGAGCTCTTCGCCAAGAAGAAGACCAAGGGCGGCCCCCCAAGCGCCTCGCCCGGCGGCGCCGGCGGCGCACCCGAGCAAGGTGCAAGGGCCGAGGTGATCGCGGCGAGCGAGGTCTCGTCGTGACGCTCGAGCTTCGCGGCGTCTCGAAGAGCTTCGGCGGCCTCCGCGCCGTCAGCGATGTCTCGTTCACGGTGCCGGCGCGCGCGATCTTCGGCCTCATCGGCCCCAACGGCGCGGGCAAGACCACCGTCTTCAATCTGGTCACCGGCGTCTACCAGCCGGATCACGGCACGATTCGTTTTGCCGGGACCGACCTCGTGGGGCGCAAGCCCGCCGACATCGCGGGTGTCGGCGTCGCGCGGACGTTCCAGAACATCCGGCTCTTCGGTCAGCTCACGGTCTTGGAGAACCTCCTCGTGGCGTGCGAGCTGTCGCGCAAGGCGAACCTCGCGTCGGCGATCTTGCGAACGCGGGCCCACTACGACGATGACGCGCGTCTGGCCAAGCGCGCCATGGAGCTCCTCGAGGTCTTCGGCCTCGCGGACATCGCCGACGACGATCCCACGAGCCTCTCGTACGGCAATCAGCGCCGCCTCGAGATCGCTCGAGCGATGATGCTCTCGCCGAAGCTGCTCCTCCTCGACGAGCCGGCCGCCGGCATGAACTACGGCGAAGCCGAGGGGCTCAAGAAGCAGATCCGCTGGCTCCGCGACACCTTCGACCTCACGGTGGTGCTGGTCGAGCACAACATGCAGGTCGTCATGGGCGTCTGCGAGCGTATCCATGTGCTCGACCACGGCGAGACCATCGCCCACGGCACGGCCCAAGAGGTGCGCACGCATCCCAAGGTCCTCGCCGCGTACCTCGGCGAAGGCGCTGAGACGGAAGAGGCCTCGTGAAGACGACGCACCCGAAGCGCGCACCTATCTCGCTCGCCGATGGCGTGCCGCTTCTTCAGCTCGAAGACGTTCGCGTCCACTACGGCGGCGTCAAGGCCATCAAGGGCGTGTCGATGACCGTCGCCGCCGGTGAGATCGTGGCGCTCATCGGCGCCAACGGCGCCGGCAAGACCACGACGCTCAAGTCCATCGTGCGGCTCTTGCCGCTCGCCGGCGGAGCGATTCGCTTCGCGGGACGCGACCTCGCCGCGGTGGCGACGGAGGACACCGTGGAGTTGGGCGTCTCCCTCGTGCCCGAGGGCCGCGCCATCTTCCCGAACCTCACGGTGAAGGAGAACCTCGAGCTCGGCGCGTACCTGCACAAGGACAAGGTCGCCATGGCCGAGTCGATGGCCGACATCGCCGAGCTATTTCCGCGCATCAAGGAGCGGCTCACGCAAGAGGCGGGGACGCTCTCGGGCGGTGAGCAGCAGATGCTCGCCATCGGGCGTGCGCTGATGGCGCGACCCACGTTGCTCTTGCTCGACGAGCCTTCGCTTGGCATCGCGCCGAAGCTCGCGGGGCAAATCTTCGACGCGATTCGCGCCATCGCCGCCGCCGGCGTGACCGTGCTGCTCGTGGAGCAGAACACGCGCATGGCGCTCGCGGTAAGCCAACGCGCCTACGTCCTTCGCACGGGCGAGGTGGCCATGAGCGGCGCCTCCGCCGACCTCGCGAAGAACGCGGAGATTCAGGCCGCGTATTTGGGCGGCTGAGCAAAGGAAGAGTCTCCCTCGAACCACCGCGCTTCGCGGCGCGGGGGCGCGTGCTATATCGAGGGACCGATGCGGCGATTGTCGTTGGCCCTCGTGTCTGCCGTTCTTGGCGTTATGACCTGCGCCAGTTTTGCCTGCTCGAAGAGCGAAGCGCTTCTGCCGCCCGCAGAAGAGCGGAGCGAGGCGCCGGGAGCGCAAACAGGCGCCGCGCTCAAGCCAGGTGCCACGCCCGCGGCCCAAACCTTTGCTTGCGCGAAGTCGGCGAGCGCCAAACGCTACGGCGCCAAGCTCGAGGGTGGCGCCGCGGTCGCGTCGCTCGCCGCCGTGATGGAGGACCCCGACAAGTTCGCCGACAAGGCGATGCGCATCGAGGGAACGGTTCGCGCGGCGTGCACCCGCAAGGGCTGCTGGATGGAGCTCGCGAAGGGCGCTGACCGCGAAGCGAGCGGTGCGCGTGTCACCTTCAAGGACTACGGCTTCTTCGTCCCCACGAACTCGGCCGGCAAGGTCGCGTGCGTCGAGGGTGTGCTCTCGTCGCGCCGCGTGGCCCCCGAAGAGGTGGCTCACCTCGAGTCCGAGGGCGCGCGGTTCGCGAAGAAGATGCCCGACGGCAGCGCCCGCGAAGTGCGCATCGTCGCGACGGGCGTCGAGATGTGGGACCCGAGCTAAATCGCCGGGCGCTCACGCCCGGCTGATTTAGTTGCGTTGGGGGGCCCGCCCCCCGCCGCCCCCCCCGCCCCCCCCCCCCCCCCCCCCCCGGCGGCGGGCGGCGCGCCCCCCCGCCCGCCCCGCGGGCGCACTTAGGTCCCTGCGCGCGCGCGCTACTTCGCGAGGACGCCCTTGCAGCCGTGAGCCACGGCGTCGGCTGCGCGATCGCGCGTGCGGCCGGTGAGGCCTCGCGCCGCCGGGCCCGCGAGGGCCTTGCAGGTCTTGACCAGCTGCTTCGTTTCTCCGGCGTAGGGCTCCACGCCGCCGACGATGAGGGCCGCTGCCGTGGGCGTCTGCGCGAGCGCGGTCTCCATCGCAGGGTCGAGCTCCCGGGAGCATCGCTTGATCGCGACCGACAAGGGCACCGCGAGCCCGCCCTGCGTGGGCGGCGGACGATTCCTGAACGCGCGCGCCCACACCTCGGCGAGGCGCGGGCAGGGCATTGCGTCGCTCTTTCCGGCGCCCGCGAGGAGCCCCGGTTCGGCGCTATCGGCGAGCCACGCCATCGTCTTCGCGTCGAGCGTGGCCAGACGTACCACCGAGTCGACACACGCCGGGTCGTCGCGCGATTCGGCCGCGGCGGCGAGGAGCGCGCCGCGCGCCGCCGCGCTCGCGTCGGGGGAGGCGAGGCCACGGCACATGTTCCCGCGCGTCGTCTTGTCGCGGAGCCGCTGGTCGATGACGTCGGCGGCCGGCGTGCTCGCGAGCATCGCGGCGACCGTGACGCGCGGCTCCTTGGTGCCGGCGGCGACCAGCGCACCCACGAGATCGGCAGAAAAGTCGGCGAGCTTCGCGTCGCCGCGTGCCATCGCCGCGGCGGCAATTTCAGCGCGGATCGGGGACTTGAGGCCGCTCCGCAAGACCTCGGCGCCCCAAGGCGCGCCGCGCTGCACAGCGCTCCAGGCTGCGATGTACGCGTTCAAGTCCATCTCGGCGCGCGTCTCGAGCGCGGTGCGGGCCTTCGGGTTCTTGTCGGCGAGTCGCCCAAGGGCCGCCACCGCCTCCGGCGAGCCGTTGGTCGTCAGGTAGCCGATGTCGCCTTTGGCTTCCGCGTCGGTGACGTCCTTCGGCTTGCACGCGAAGAGCGCGAGCGCACAAAGCGAAACGACGGCCCCCCGGATCTTCATGGACGACCAGCCTAACGTGCGCCGCGTGCCGGCGAGAAGTTCTCGGAGGGCGGCGGCCCTGGGCGTTGCCGTTTGGCGCGCCGGGCCCTATCTCTCCGCGATGACTTCTGGTGGCCCGCTGCCCATCGCTTCGAGGATTCGTTGAAGGTCGTCGTCACCGGTGGAACGGGCTTCGTCGGGCGCGCGCTCGTCGTAGCGCTCGTGGCCCGCGGCGATGAGGTCGTGGTTCTCTCGAGGGGGCACGGCGCCGTGGCCGGAGCGCGTTCGGTTCGCTGGTCGCCCGGTGAGAGGGGCGGATGGGAGAGCGAGCTTGCGGGCGCGCACGCGATCGTTGGCCTGGCGGGGGCCGGGCTCTTCGACGAGCGCTGGACCGAAGCGCGACTCCGCGAGGTTCGCGCGAGCCGCGTCGACGCGACGGCGTTGCTCGCGGCGAGCATCGCCGAGCGCGCGCCGACAACGACATTCGTCAACGCGTCCGCCGTTGGCGCCTACGGGATGCGAAGCGACGACGCGATCTTGGACGAATCGTCACCGCGCGGCGACGACGCGCTCAGTCGCCTCTGCGCCGAGTGGGAGGCGGCGGCGGAGCCCGCCGCGGCGGCCGGCGCCCGTCTCTGCATCGCGCGCCTCGGCATCGTCGTCGGGCGCGGCGGCGGCGCGCTCGAAGCCATGCTGCCGGCGTTCCGTGCTTTCGTCGGTGGTCCCCTCGGCGACGGCCGCCAGTGGCTAAGTTGGGTTCACCTGGCCGACACGGCCCGAGCCCTGATGTTCCTGATCGACAACGAAGCCTGCCGAGGCGTCTTCAACGTGACGGCCCCAGAGCCTGCGACGATGAACGAATTTTCGACGGTCCTCGCGGCGACGCTCCATCGCCCGCGCCTTTTTCGCGTGCCCGGCTTCGCGCTCAAGATGGTCATGGGAGAAGGCCGCGCCGACGCGCTCCTCACGGGCCAGCGCGCCTTGCCGACGCGCCTCCTTAAAGAGGGCTTCACGTTCCGCTTCCCGCGCCTCGAGGCGGCGATGGCCGACGCGTGCGGGCGGCCTGCCCAGAGGGGCTGAGCGAGTCATGCTGGTACGGGGAGACGCCAAACCAACCCGAAGCGCCCGCTGAGCGCTGCGACAAGGCCGAGTCGACGCGCCCCGTCGCTTCCTTCCACGCGGTAGACTCGCCCGCATGAGCGGAGATCCTTCAGAGCTCGTCGCCCTCGCGCGTGCGTGGCTCGACGCGTTCAACGCGCGAGATCTGGAGCGCTTGCTCGCCCTCTACGCCTCCGATGCCGTTCATACGAGCCCGAAGCTCCGCGCGCGCGAGCCCGAAACGAACGGCGAGATTCGTGGCAAGGATGCGCTCCGCGCTTGGTGGGCCGACGCGATGGAGCGGCTCCCCGGCCTTCGCTACGAGGAGCGCTACCTCACAGCGATGGGGCGCCGTGTCGTGATGGAGTACGTGCGAACCAACCCGGGCGACGAACCGCTCTACGTCGCGGAGGTGCTCGTCGCCACCGACGCGGGCATCATCTGCGAGTCGCACGTCTACCATGGCTAAGCCCAGCGCGACCAAGACGCCCAAGCGCCTCACGAGCTCGTTCGCGCCTGGGAGGAGCCGGTCACCGACTTTGCGTCGCGCGCGGCGCTTGCCCCTTCCGTGGACGTCCATGACCTCCTCGTGGCGCGCGGCTACGACGACGCGCTGCATCGCGCGCGGGAGCAAGACCCGTCCTGGGTTCCTTTTTCGCCCGGTCGACGCAACTTCGCTCGCATCGCTGCCGATGTGACGTTCATGACGCTTCCCCGTCGGGTCGTGGCCGGTCGCACGTACCTCACCAGTCGCCGCTGCACGCAGCGGCAGCACCTGCTGCGTCCCGATGCGCGCGTCGAGCAGATCTACCTCTACTGCCTCGCGGAGGCGTGCGAGCGCTACAAGATCACGCTGCATGGCTTCATCGCGATGAGCAACCACCAGCACCTGCTCGTCCGGGACAACCTCGGGAACTACCCCGAGTTCTTCGCCCACTTCCACAAGATGATCGCCAAGGCCCTCAACGCGCACTGGGGTCGCTGGGAAAACCTCTGGGCCACCGAGCAGCCCAACGCCGTCTACCTTGTCGAGGCCCAAGACCGCTTCGACAAGCTCATCTACGTTCTCTGCAACCCCGTCGCTGACAACCTCGTCGAGCGAGTCGCGGAGTGGCCTGGTGCGTCGTCGTTCGGCCAACATCTTCGCGGCACGACGAGGACCATCAAGCGCCCACGCGGCTTCTTCCGGGAGGACGGCCCGATGCCGAAAGAGGTGACCCTTCGCATCGAGCCCATTGACGGCTTCGAGCACCTCGCGGCCAAGGAATGGGCCGACAAGATCGCCGCTGCGGTCCGTGCGGAAGAGGACGCGGCGAAAGCGCGGCGCGCGAAGACGGGGCGACGCGTGCTTGGACGCAAGGCCGTGCTCGGCACGGCGCCGACGAGCAGGCCCCGCACCGTCGAGCCTCGCCGCAAGCTCCGGCCCCATGTGGCATGTCGCAACAAAGAGCGGCGGCGCCAAGAGCTCTCGGCGCTCCGCGGCTTCCGAAAGGCCTACCGCGACGCGCGACTCCGATGGATCGCGGGTGACAGGCGTGGCGTGTTCCCAGAGGGAACCTATCGCTTCGCCGCGTTGGGCGCGCGCTGCCGAGGGGTGGCGCAGAAGTAGACCTGCCTAACCGCGCCCCGCACGGCTCACGCCGATGTCCGAAAGCGCAGTGCGCCCCTCGCGAGCGCGCGCGATGGAACCAAAATGGCTCGCCGTGACGGCAGGGCACGCGCCCCGTTGCCCACGGCGGTCGCACGAGCGTTGCGCGTCGCGTCCAGGAGTTCTGCGCGGCGACTTGGGACGAGATCGCGGCCTGCACCACCCGCGTGCGGCGACCGTACCGTAGCCCCACGGAAATCAACCCAGGTCCGGCCGGCTCACGCGCCGCATTGTGGCAATCTGACGCCCTCTGACGCCCGCGTCGCGAGCGGCGCTCGCCGCCTACCTCAACGTTGCAAGGGGATTCGCTGAAACAGCGCGGCGAGCTCCGTGAAGCTCCCGCGCCTCACACCGCCACACCGCGGCTCGTGAGGATGTCCCGCAGTTGCGCTTGCACGGCGCGCGGCGCGGACGCGAAGGTCGCTTTCGCGAGCTCAATGAACTTAGCGGCCTTCGTGCCCCCGAGCGCGCGCGTCACAGCTTGCCGGTCCTCCGGGCTCCCGTGTTCGAGGACGCCGAGCAAGAGCTCGGCCGCCTCCTGCGTGTCGATGTGCGCGATGGCGTCGAGGGCCGCGGCGCGGACCTCCGACGGCGGCCCGTCGTGGAGGATGCGCGCGAGGGGATCGAAGGCATGAGGAAAGTGAAGCGCCCGGAGCGCGCTCGCCGCCTGCGTCACGAGCTCCGGCGTCCCGTCGGCGATGGCCGCCCGAAGCGTCATGAACGTTCGCTTGAAGAACAACGTCTGAAGCGCTTCGAGCACCGCGAGCTTGACGGCTTCTTCCGGAGACTCGAAGAGGTGCTCGAGCGGCGAGAGCACCGCGTAGACCTGCACGTGCGCCAACCGTTGCGCGAGCGAGGCCAACGCCGCCGTCCGCTCGGGGCCCGCGGCCGGGACGCGCAGCGACGCGAGGCGGGCGAGCATGGCCCGGCGCCGCGTCAGCTCGGGCCACTTCGCGTCGCAGAGCACCGTGGCGCACGCCTCTTCGGCGCTCCCGGCCTCCTCCCACTCGACGACGTCGTCATGCCAAACGGCCGGCAGCTCCGCGGCCCGCGCACCGCGACCGGCGAGCGGACTCTTCTCCACGAGCTCGTCGCCGACGCCCTGGTACCGCTCCGCCACGCGCGCATAGTGCGCCCGCCGCGAATCCTCCAGCGGAAGGTCGCCGAGCTCCCGGTAGAGGCGACCGACGCGTGCGAATTGGCCAACGTCCGCGTAGGCGAGGATCGCGGCGAGCATCGCGTTTTCGGCGATGGCCGGCGAGGAGCCGCGGCCCTTGTGATCTTCAGCGACGAGCTCCCAGAGGCTCCCTTCGTCGAGCGCGTAGTTGCGGCTCGCGGCGCTGAGACCGATGGTGCGCGCGTAGCTGGCCGCTTCTCGCGCCAGCGTCGCCGCGGCGGCGAGCTCGCGCCTCTCGCGCGAGGCGACGATGGCGTCGTCGTAGTGTTGAAGGACGAAGTACTTGAGGTGGTCTTCGCGCAGGATGCGCACCGAGTTCACGTAACCTTCGAGCACGTGTTCGAAGGCGTGCGACTCGTGACCGATCTGCACGAGCACCTGGAAACAGTCGAAGGCGCGCTCCCGCTTGCCCGTCGACTCGAACTCGTCGGCGGCCTCTTCCATCAGGCGCACAGCGGTGACTTGCGCGTCGCGCGCGCCCCTCTGGTCGCCGCCCTTGGCGGCGCAGCGCGCGAGGTTGTACGCGACGAGGCCTCGCAAGTAAGGCTCGGCGCCGCTCTGCTGGAGCACAGTGAAGAGGCGCGCCCAAAGGGCCCGTGCAGCGACGAAGTCGCTGGCGTGCTCCGAGTGGATGGCCGCCGACGCGATTTTTCCGCCGGCCTCGGCGGCGCGTGCGGCCTCCCGAGGCCGGCCTGCGGCGGCGAGCGTGCGGGCTTGCTCGTGCGGTGACGCGCCTTCGGCTAGCGTCAGCGCCGATTGCCAGGAGGCCTTCTCGGCGCCGCCCTTCTCCGCGAGCGCGAGGTACCAGGCCACGGTCAAGGCGTCGCGCGGTCGGCCGAGGTGCGTCAACGCCGCGGCGAGCGGCTTGAGCACGCTCGCGTAGTCGGTCTCCGTGACGTGCGTCTGCTGCGCGGCGTCGAAGAGCAGGCGCGCCGCTTCTTGGTGATCGCCGCGCGCCGTCGCCTTTTGCGCTCGCTCCCTCAGGTAGTGAAGGTCTTCGAGCACGATGGCCGAGGGCTCGGGGGACGCAGAAAGGTGCCGGTCACACTTCTGATCACGGTACCGACCACGCCGCGGATCACGGCACCGGCGGCTGGCTCGGCTCCGCCTCGCGGGTGCGCTTGCGCTTCGGGAACGAGAGCAGCGTCTCGACAAGGCCGATGACGACGTAGAAGGTCAACAGCCAGACGAGCACGAAGGCCGGCTTGGTCTGGAGCGAAATCACGGCGCTCGAGCCGAGGGCGAAGGCCACGAGGGAGAGCGAGCGGGCGTTGATCTTCAGATCCTTGAAGGAGCGGAACTTGATGGTCGAGACCATCAAAAACGCGAGGAAGATCGTCAGCGCGACCATGGCCCATGCGGTGCTGGGACCGAGCAGCACGCCGGGCGCTGCGTGGTGCGCGACGACGAGCGAGATGAGAATGCCAGCGGCCCCGGGCACCGGCAGGCCCATGATGTATTTGCCGGGCTTCGTGGGCTTTCCGTACTCGCCCATGCTGAGGACGTTGAAGCGGGCAAGGCGCACCGCGCCTGCGCCGGCGAACACGAAGGCGACGACGAGCCCGACGTTGCCGGTCTGGTAGAGCGACCACCGGTAGACCAGGAGCGCCGGCGCGACGCCGAAGGAGACGACGTCGGCGAGCGAATCGAGCTGCAGGCCAAAGGCGCTTTGGGTGCGCGTGAGGCGCGCGACGCGGCCGTCGAGCATGTCGAAGAAGAGGGCGAAAACCAGGAGGAGCGCCGCGCGGTAGTAGTCGTCGTCGCCGGTGGAGGTGCCCGAAAGGCGGATCGAGTCGAAGCCGCAGAAGATGCTCGAGAGCGTGATCATGTTCGGAAGAATGAAGAGGGTCTTCCGGAGATCGAGCTTCTTCTTGGTCGGCGGGGCCATCGTGCTCCTAAAAAACGGAAGGCCTGAGGCCCACCG
The DNA here is from genome assembly GCA_016703425.1 of Myxococcales bacterium. Classification (NCBI taxonomy): domain Bacteria; kingdom Pseudomonadati; phylum Myxococcota; class Myxococcia; order Myxococcales; species Myxococcales bacterium. The sequence continues at coordinate 10,065 of JADJCA010000008.1, read as the reverse complement.
AGGGCACGAATGTGACCCAAAGAGAGCGATCCGTAAAGTCTCCCCACCAATTTGGCCGAAACGCGCCCCCGCCCTTACCCTTCGAGAACGCTCCAATGCGACCGCGTCCTTCATGTCGATTCACGGGCCCCTCAGGGGCCACGGCGCCGGTGGTCGCGCCAGCGGTCGCTGCAGGGATTTTCCTCGCCGTCTCGCTCGCGCTCTCCGCCTGCGGCGGCGAATCCGACGGCGATCGCCGATTCCGCCAAATCCGCGAAGAGCTCTCGCGCGTGCAGTCCGACCGCGACCGCGTGGACCAGCGGCTCATGGCGCTCGAGACCAAGGGCGCGGACGACGGGACGGGTGAGGTTCCGCGCGCCGAAAAGGCTCCTCCTCCTCCTCGCGTGGCTCCCGCGGCGACGCCCGCCCTGCGGGTCGTGCGCATCGGTGCCGACGGTCGCGAGACGCCCGTCGCTGGCGCCGAAGAAGTCGCCGCTCCGCCCGTCGACGACGGCGGCGCGCGGCCCATGCTCCGGGTGACCGGCGGGCGCGGCCCTCGGGGAGCCAAAGCCAGCGCCGATCGCATCGAGCAAACGGCGCCCGAGCCCGAGCTTCCTGAACAAGGCGGCGACGTTGGCGGCGGGGCGCCCCGCATTCGCGAGGGCGCGCCGAGGCCGAGCGCCCTCAACCCGGAAGCGAGGCAAAACTACGACGCCGCGCTCGGCCTCGTTCGCGGCGGAAAGTGCAAAGAGGCGCTCGACGCCTTCGCGGGCTTCTTGCTCCGCTACCCCGACCATCCGAACGCCGACAACGCCATGTATTGGCGCGGCGAGTGTTACGCCAAGATGGGCGATCTGCCGCGCGCCATCGAACAGCTCGAGGGAACGCTCGCCCGCTTTCCCCTCGGCAACAAAGTGCCCGACGCGCTGCTCAAACTCGGCATGGCCCACGAGAAGCTCGGCAACGTAGCCAAGGCCAAAGAGGCGTGGGCGCGCCTCGTGCGCGAGTACCCGCGAAGCGAAGCGACGCAGAGAATTCCGAAGAAGGAAGCCGAAGGGAGACCATGAGACGCTGGCTGCTGTTTTCCCCTATCGCGATCCTCTTTCCTCTGGAGGCGCTCGCGCAGAACGCCCCGGCGCCGGCCCCCGGCGGCGCCACCACGACCACGACCGTCGTGCCGGTCTTTCCCGGGACTGTGGCGCCTCCGCCCCCCGGCCAGGTGCTCGGCGGCGGCAGCATCGAGTCGTCGTCGTCGCGGCCCAAGATGCCCGGCGAACGCGACGGCTTCGACCTCGGCCAAGGCGGCGGCTCCGCGGGAACGGCCTTCGGCAACGACCGGGGGCCCGTGTTCCTCGGCGGCAGCAACGGCGGCTTGCGCATGGGTGGCCGCGTCCCCGACGTTCACGTGGTTCGCAAAGGCGACACGCTCTGGGACCTCTGCGATCACTACTTCCAGAACCCGTACCAGTGGCCTCGCGTGTGGTCCTTCAACGCGCAGCTTCAGAACCCGCACTGGATCTACCCCGGCGACACGGTGCGGCTCCGGCCTAGCGGCCAGTCGCAGCTCGCGAGCTCGGGCACGACCGCGCCTTCGAACAATGGGCCTTCCATCATCGACCGGCGGAGGCAGGTGCCTCCCGACACGTTGTTCCTGCGCGATCAGGGCTTCGTCGACGACCAGGCCGACGAGAACTGGGGTGAGATCAGCGGTTCGCCCGAGGACAAGATGTTCCTCACCGACACCGACGAGGTCTACCTGAGGCTCGACCCCTCGCGCGACATCCGCATCGGCCAAGAGCTCACGGTCTTCCGCTACGCGCGGCCCGTCGCCGGCGGTCGCCTCGTGCAGATTCACGGCACCGTTCGCGTCAACGAGTGGAACCCAAAGACGGGCGTCGCGCGCGCCCTGGTGACCGAGACCCTCGACGTCATCGAGCGCGGCTCACGGGTTGGCCCCGTCGGGCGCCGCTTCACCATCGTGCCTCCGCAGCGCAACGACACCGACGTCGACAGCAAGGTCATCGCGAGCCTCTACCCGCACGTCTTCTACGGGCAGAACCAGCTCGTCTTCATCGACAAGGGCGAAAAGGACGGCCTCAAGCCCGGCAACCGCCTCCAAATCGTGCGCAAGGGCGACGCCTGGGGCGACAGCCTCGCGACGCCCAACGCAGCGACCCGCATCGCCCTCGAGAGCCCGTCGCCGGCGGCCGTGGAGAAGGTGCCCACGCCTCGAAACCGCAAGGCCCTGCCGGACGAGAGCGTGGCCGAGCTGCGCGTGGTCTTTATGCGCGACCACTCGGCGGCGTGCGTCGTCACGCAGAGCTCTCGCGAGATCGAGCCCGGTGACGTGGCCCAGGCGCGCAAGGGGTACTGACGAAGCGCCGGCACGAAGCCGGCACAACGAGCACAACGGGGGCGCCACGTCGGGCGCCTCTGCGACTTGCCGCGGTGACGCTTCCGCGGCAATGAGAGCGGGCTCGCATGGGCGCCTCGCTCTTTCATAAGCTTCTGGACCGCCACTTCGCCGGCGGCTCACGGCACGCGCCGGGTGATGCCATGGTCCGGGTGGACCAGGTGCTCCTCGGCGACGGCGCGGCGTCGCTCGCGCTCCTCGCCCTCGAGAGCTTCGGTGTCGAACGCGTCCGCGTCGAGACGGCGATCACCTACGTCGACGAGGTCACGCTCGCCGACGACGGCCGCGTGGCGGAAGATCACGCGTACCTCTTGGCGGCTTCGCGGCGCATGGGCCTTCGCTACTCGCCGCCGGGCAACGGCGTCGGGCCTTGGCTGCACTTGGAGCGCTTCGCCGAGCCCGGCAAGAGCCTCGTGGGCGCCCACGAGCACACCTCGATGCTCGGCGCCGCGGCGATGCTCGCGTTCGCCGTCGGGAGCTTCGACGCGGCCATGGTGCTGGCCGGTGAGCCGTACGCGCTTCCCGTTCCAAAGGTGTGGCGCTTAAGGCTCACGGGCACGATGCCCGCGTGGGTCTCGGCGACGGACCTCGCCCTCGAGCTCTTGCGTCGCCACGGCGTTCGCGGTCGCGCGGGCTTTGTGCTCGAGGTCGCCGGTGCGGCCGGCGATGCTGCTAGCGATGCTGGCGCCGAGAGCGGCGTCCTCTCGATGTCGGTGCCCGAGCGCGCTGCCTTCGCCGCCATGGTCGCCGAGCTCGGCGTCGTCACCACGCTCTTTCCCGCCGACGCCTCTCTAGAGGCGTGGCTCCTCGCGATGGGGCGCGGGTCTTCTTACGAGAACCTCGCGGCCGACGAAGACGCCGTCTACGACCTCGACGAAGAGCTCGATCTGTCTTCCCTCGAGCCGATGATCGCGAAGCCCCAGAGCCCCGGCAACGTGGTGCCGGTGCGCTTCGCGGAGGGCACCGCCGTCGGGCAAGTCATCGTGGGCGGCCCCGGCATGGCGGGCGCGCACGACCTCGGCCGCGTGACATCGATGGTGCGCGGAGCGTCGGTGGCGCCGGGCGTGAGCTTCGAGCTCAACCCGCAAACGCGTGGTCAGCTCGGCGCGCTCGCCGAGACGGGCGCCCTCTCGTCGCTCATCGAAGCCAACGTGCGCATCGCCGAGCCGGCGCTCTTGGGCTACGCGGGCGTTGGGCAAGCGCCCGCCGCCGGCAAGCCGAGCCTCCGGACGGCCACTCAGAACTACCCCGGCGCGTCGGGCACGAAGGACGATCGCGTCTTCTTGTGCAGCGCCGCCACCGCCGCCATCTCGGCGCTGCGAGGCGTCATCACGCGGCCGAGCGAAGCCGGCAACGACGTGGCTTTTGGCAGCGCGCGCGGCGACGTGCGCACGACTGGCGGCGCCCGCGCGCAGGTCTTCGTCGAGCCCTCCGCCCGTGTCGCCTCGCCCACTTCGGAGCCGCCGCCGAGTCGGTCGCGACGCGGCTCGGCGCCTCCGTCGGCCAAGGGTTCGGCAAAACCCCCGCCAGCCATCGCCAAGGGGCCGAGCATCAAGCCCCTGCCGACGCTCGATGCGATGCCGAAGGGCGGCGAGATGCGCGTCATGCTGAAGCTGCCCGACGACGTGCCGATGCACGAGATCGTTCCCGCCGGCCTCCGCGGCGCTTCCCTTGGCAGCAACGTCGCGGCGCTCGCCGATCTCGCCTTCGAGCGCATCGACGTCACGTACGTGAAGCGCGCGAAGGTCGCCAAAGATCTCGGCGGGCACGTCATCGTCGCGGGGCACAATTTTGGTTACGGCTCGCACCGCGAGCACGCGGCTCTCGCCCTCAGGTCGCTTGGCCTTCGCTTCGTCCTCGCCAAGAGCATCGGTGCGGCGTTTCGGCGCGCCCTCGTCAACGCCGGCGTCGTTTGCCTCACCTTCGTCGACGGCGCCGACTACTTCCCCATCGAGCCCGGCGAGATCCTCGTCTTCACGGACCTCCGGTCTTCGCTCGGGACGGCCAACGACCTGGCGGTCCGAAGGAAGGCGTCGAGCACCTTCCTGACGACGACCGATCTCACGCCGCGCCAAGTGGCCATCGCGCTCGCCGGCGGCGTGCCGAACTGGTTTCAAGCGAGCGTCGCCGCGGAACCGGGCTAAGTCGCCGAGCGGCGGCGAGCGAACTCAGTCGTAACGTTCCGAATGCACGAGCTGTCGCGGCAGACCGAGCTCCGTCTTCAAGAGCTCACGCACCGCGTCGACCATGGGCCGGAGGCCGCAGATGTACACGTGCGGCGGCGTCTCGGAGCCGCCCTTGAGCGCGTCGTAGAGCTCGAGCACGTGAGTCTGCACCCAGCCGCGGCGACCGGTCCACGCGTCGTCGGCCCGGGAAAGCGTGAAGTGTGCACGGAGCGGTGAGTCGCTTTCGGACAGCGCTTCGAGCTCCCGACGAAACAGAATGTCCGACTCCTCGCGGACGCCAAAGAGCAGCGTCGCGGGCACAAGCGAGCCGTGGGCCTTGGCCGACAGCAGCATGCTTCGAAGCGGCGTGAGCCCGGTGCCCGTGCCGACGAGCAAGGAGGGGCTCGCCGAACCGAGGGGCCGCGTGAAAAATCCCTGGGGCCCAACGACCTCGAGCTCTTGGCCGGGCTCGAGCGCAAAGAGGAACGCGGTGCCGGGGCCTCCCTCGACCCGCGTGATGGCCAGCTCGAAGGTAGGCTCGGCGCGCGGCGGCGAGGCGATCGAGTAGGCGCGCCTCAACGCGGAGCCGTCTGCCGCCGCACCTTCCATGATGAGGTTGACCCACTGGCCAGCCTCGAACGTCATGGGGGCACCGTCGGCGCGCTCGAAGAGGAAGTGGGCGACGTTCTTCGTGAGCGGCTGCCGCGACACGAGGCGGGCTCGAAACGTGGGCGGCAGCGCCATGTTGCAACGATAGCGCAGCCCGCTCGCGGGCGCGCGCCGTGTCGTCGGCGGTCGGCGGTGCTCCTGTGAGCCCCGTCTCGTCGCCGCGGCGCTCTACTTTTTTGGCAAGCGCTCGGCCCGGTAGGCGTAGGCCGCCTTGACGCGCGAGTGGCCGCGCAGCCTCGCCTCCATGTGCATCAAGGCGTCGAGCACATCGGCGGTCGCGAGGCGCTCGTGTGGCGCGCGCCCACGCGCCGCCGCAAGGACCGCCTCGATGGCGCCCGTCGCGTCGGGCGGATGAAAAAACGCGCCTGGCAAGAGGGCGATCTCGAGCGGCGTCGCTCGGCCCACGAGGCGACCGTCGAAGAGCCCCTCGCTGCCGCGCAGCGCGAGCAACGTCTCGGGGCGGGGGAGCGGGCGCACAAAGAACGACGCGCCGGACCAGACGTCGCGGAGGACGAGCTCGGCCCGGTGGTCATCGGCTTCCGGTTCGACGACGAAGAGGCCGCGATGGGCGGAGCCGAAGGCCACGAGCCACGGTTCGTATTCGGGGCCGACGACGCCGTGGAGCCGGCCGAGCAACTCGGGGCTCGTGACCGCGCTGTCCCAAAAAGCGGCCATGCGCCCCTCGAAGCCGTCGTCGTCGTCGTCGACCTCGCCGGTGCGGGCCCCAAAGACGCGTCGCGCCTCGCGGATGGCTCCTTCGAAGGTGGCCCGAGACAGCGCCGCGACGATGGCCTCGTAGGCGGCCTCGAAAGGCGTTGCGGCTGGCTGGGAGCCTGGCTGCGAGACGGAACGCGTGGCGGAAGGGAGGAGCGCCATGACCGTTTCCACGCTTATACCGCGGTGGCGCGCGACTGCGGCTATACTCCAGCGTCGCGACTCACGGATCACGGGTCCCTCGGTTCCTCATGGAAAACCGCGTCTTCTTCTCCCAAAAGACACTCGACGACTGGCTCTCGGCGGGGAAGGTCGACCTCCGCGGCAGCGAGCTCACGATCATCGAGCGGGGACGCCGCTACGAGATTTGCGAAGCCCTCTATTTTGCGCGCGAGGTCACCGAAGCCAACGACGCGCACAACGTCGTCGGGCGCGTGAAAGCCAGGGCGCTGCTTGACGGCCAAGGCGCGGAGATCTTCGACACCTCGTGCATCCTCGGCGACAACGCCTACGACGTGGTGCCGGGTTGGCTTGGAGCCCCCATCGGTACCTACGACGAGCATCGGAAGAGCCGAGCGGCGTTCTCCGACGACGAGCCGAGCACCGACGAAGACCTCCTCGCGCGCCTGATCCTCCGGAGCCTCAAGGGATGAACGCCGCGTTCGCAGACTTCCTCTTCGTGACGACCTGCGTCGTCTACACAGTGGCGGCGATCCTCTTTGGACTCCACTTGGCGGGTGCAGACCGCGGGCCGCCGGCGGGGCGCCTGGCTCCGAAGCTCGTCGCCGTCGGCGTCGTGCTCCACGCGTCGCACATCGTCGTGTCGTCGTTGGTGCTCCGCATCTGCCCCGTCGAGGGCATGCACTTCGCCATGAGCGTCGTCTCGATGCTCGCGGGCGCTGTCTACCTCGCGGCCCGCGTGCGGTTTCGCATCGACGTCGTCGGAGCCTTCGTCACACCCGTGGCGCTGACGTTCCTACTGGCGTCGCGCTGGGTCGGCACCGCGGGGCAAGAGCCCTCCAACAAAATCAAGAGCGCCATCTTGCCGCTTCACGTCGCCGTGAACCTCCTCGGCGACGCGCTCTTCCTCTTGGCCTTCGCGGCCGCCGTTACCTACCTGGTGCAAGAGCGGCGCCTCAAGACGAAGCGCCTCGCGGGCCTCTTTCAGCGGCTTCCGCCCCTCGACGCGCTCGACAAGGCCGAACATCGGTTCCTCCTCCTAGGGTTTCCCTTGCTCACGCTCGGCATCCTCACGGGCACGTTGTGGGCGCGCCGGGTGGAGCTCGGATCATCGGCCGACCAATGGCGCGCGGCCTTCGGCTACGCGACGTGGGTCCTCTTTGCCGGCGTGCTCTTTCTCCGCGCCGTTGCCGGCTGGCGCGGTCGCCGGGCCGCGTACGGCACCATCGCGGGCTTTGGTCTCGCGGTCATCGTGCTGGCTCTTTACCTTTGGCGGAGCGTCGCGCCGGCGCCGGTGGCGCTCGAGCCCGGCGCGGCGCGGCCAGTGACGGCGGCGTTGGACCGCGGAGCCGCCATCGCCGAGCGCGAGCGCGAGCTCGACGGTGCGGGCCAATGATCGTCGTCATTGGCGTCTCCCATCGCACGGCGCCGGTGGAGGTTCGCGAGAAGTTCGCGGCGAGCTCCGACGCATTGCCCCAGGTGTTGGCGCGGCTGTCTTCGCGGCAAGAGCTCAGAGAGACGCTCTTTCTGTCGACCTGCAACCGCGTGGAGGTCTTCGCGGCGTCCAAGGCCTTGCCACCCGCCGAGGGCGCCATCCACGAGGTGCTCGCCGAGCGCGCCGGCATCGCCCCGGCCGACATCGCCCCGTACCTCTACCGGCGCGAGGGCAAAGAAGCGGTCCGCCACATCTTCCGCGTCGCCGCGAGCCTCGACTCGATGGTGCTCGGCGAACCGCAGATCTTGGGTCAGGTCAAAGACGCCTTCGAAGCGGCCAACGCCGCCGGAACGCTCGGTAGCTACCTGGGGCGATGCGTCCACCGGGCCTTCGGCGTCGCCAAACGCGTGCGCAGCGAGACGTCGCTCGGCGCCGGCCTTGTCAGCATCTCGAGCGTCGCCATCGATCTCGCCAAGAAGATCTTCGGTGAGCTGGCGGGCCACTCGGTCTTGCTCGTAGGCGCCGGCGAGATGGCCGAGCAAGCGGCCAAGAGCCTCGGCAAGGACGCTAGGGAGATCCGCGTGTGCAATCGGAGCTACGAGCGCGGCACGGCCCTCGCTCAGAGCATCGGTGGGGAGGTCGCCCCGTGGAGCGCCCTCGAGCCGGAGCTCGTTCGCAGCGATGTCGTCATCGTCAGCACCGCGAGCCCCGGTTACGTCATCACCAAAGAAACGCTCAAGCGCGTGATGCGCGTGCGTCGCGGACGTACGCTCTTCGTCATCGACATCAGCGTGCCGCGCAACGTCGAGCCCAACGCCCATACCATCGACAACGTCTTCGTCTTCAACGTCGACGACCTCGAGGGGCAGGTCGCTGAGAACATGAAGCTTCGGCAGAGCGAGGTCTCCGCCGCCGAGGCCATCGTCGAGGAAGAGCTCGCTGACTTCGAAGCGTGGGCCCGCTCGCTCGACGTCCAACCGGCCATCGTGGCGCTCCGCGCGAAGACGCGTGGCATCCTCATGGCCGAGCTTGAGCGGAGCCTCGGTACGCGGCTCAAGCACCTCGGAGAAGGCGAGCGCGCGGCGCTGACGCAAATGGTCGAGAGCGCGACCAACAAGCTGCTGCACGAGCCGACGACGCGTCTCCGCGCTTCGGCGTCGTCGTCGTCGAGCGGCGAGCTGGTGCAGGCGCTCAAACACCTCTTCGAGCTCCCCGACGTCGGACGCCCCGACGAGCCGGCACCCGAGGCCGGCGACGGTCCCGAGCGCATCCACTGAGAGAGTCCATGACGTTGCCCCAAAAGGTTCGTTACGCCACGCGCCGTTCGGCGCTCGCCTTGGCCCAGTGTCGAGCCTTCATCGGCGAGCTCACGCTGGCGAGGCCTGGCCTCGCGGCAATAGAGTTGCAGGTCGTGACGAGCGGCGATCGCATCCAGGATCGGCCGCTCTCCGAGGTGGGAGGCAAGGGGCTGTTCGTCAAGGAGATCGAGGAGGCCCTCCTCGCCGATCGCGCCGACGTCGCCGTCCACTCCATCAAGGACGTGCCGGGCGTCATGCCCGACGGCCTCTCGATCGTTTGCATTCCCAAGCGCGTCGACCCGCGCGACGTGCTGATCGCACCGCGCTTTGGCAGCCTCATGGCGTTGCCCATGGGCGCCAAGGTGGGCACGAGCAGCCTGCGTCGCGCGCTCTCGCTCAAGGCCCGGCGCCCCGATCTCAACATCGTCCCGCTTCGCGGCAACGTCGACACGCGGCTCAAGAAGGTCGAAGGCGGCGAGTACGACGACATCGTCCTCGCGGCAGCGGGCCTCTCGCGACTCGGCCTCTTGCAGCTCGGGCCCGCGCAACTCGAGCCCGGCAAGCACGCTCAATCCGCCTTGGACGTCGACGTGTCACTGCCGGCCGTTGGGCAAGGTGCGCTAGGCATTGAGGCGCGCGCGGGCGACGACGCCATCGCGGAGTTGCTCTTGCCGCTGCACGATCCCGAGACCGCCGTCTGCGTGTGGGCCGAGCGAGGGGTGATGGAGGCCTTGGAGGGCGACTGCAAGACGCCGTTGGCGGCGTACGCGCGACGCGACGGCGCCGCCCTCTTGATGGATGCGTTCGTGGCAGAGCCCGACGGCTCGCGCTTCCGGCGGCTCTCTCGCTCCGTGGCGTGGCCGTCGGAGCGCGACGCCAACGCCTTCGGACGCGAGCTCGGTCTCGCGCTCCGCGCCGAGCAGTAGGACAAGGTCTCTCTCTTCCCGCACTCTGCGCGCCTCACGGATGGAGTAGGGCGCGAGCCTACGAAAATGAGCCTTCCGTGGTGCGAGGCCCTTACGAAGGCGAGTGGCTGACCGTACCGTGATCGAATGCGCATCGCCCCGTTGATGGTTGGACTCGGAGTGCTCCTCGTAGCCCCAGGCGTGTTGGCTGAAGAGCCGGCGTCGAGCGCCGCTCCCCCTTCGGCAGCAACTCCCGCTGCCGGCAGTCCGACGAAGAGCGAGCCTCGGCGCGAGACACGGGCGCGCG